>NZ_BHZI01000062.1 GCF_004305975.1 Streptomyces otsuchiensis | reverse complement strand
TGTGGTCCCAGCCCGCCCACCCGAGCATCAGCGTCGAATCGCTGTCAGGACCCGCCTCCGGGAAGGAGACGAACCGCTCCTTGGGAACGTCGAGCTTGCCTCGGTTCGACCAGTACGAGGTGCGCAGGAAGTCCGCGGAGGTGTACTTCGGCGGCACGGGGATGTCGAGCCGCTCACCGGTACGGTCCTCTTCGCGCTGCTGTGCCCAGACCTCCTCCCACTGCGCTCGCTTCCGCAGGCCGGAGTCCTTGTAACGCATCGCGGCGAGGTAGGGCACGTGCTGGTCAGCAATCACTTCGGTGAGTGTGTTCGCCAGGGGAAGGTCGGGCTTGCCCAGGTGGTCTGCGGCATAGAGTGCGGCGACGGCGACTACGTCCGCGTTCGCAGCGAGCCGGTCGGCGAGGTGGTTCACCGTCATCGGGCGGGGCTGCTCGACCCCATCTCTCAGCTCGTACCAGAGGTCCTTGCTCTCGCAGCGGTCCAACAGCCAGTCCCGCAGGGCGGCCCGCTCCTTCTTCTCCCACGGCTCGCTCGACCACCGGCGCTTGCACTCCGGGCGCTCGATCAGCGCGATGTCTTTGCGGGAGGTGATGACATCGATCCGCGCCTGGACGATGTCCCGGTACCACTCCGGCCAGTGAGCGGGGACCTCCGTCACCGGGCTTGACCCGTGCCGCGTGAACCACGCCGTCTCAATCTCACCGGCAGCGACCTTCCGCGCGAGCACGATCTCGAACGCCCGCTCACCGAGGCGGGCCTCGGGCAGCTCGCCACCACGAGCGGCTGCGATCGTCGGGGCCACTTCTTTCGTGGTGAGCAACCCGTAGTGCCCGTAGACCTCCCAGTCCAGCTCCTCCTGCTTGGCGATCATGACGCGCCGAGTCGCGTCCCACTCAGTACGGGCCTCGTCCAGCACAGCTCGCTTAGGGGTGCGCGCCTCGCTGACAGCTGCTGGCTCATAAGTCGCCAGCTCATGCGCCAAACCGTCCAACTCTCGCGCCAAGCCGAGCGGCATCCGCTCTGGCAGGGGAAACTCCTGCAGCTTCGTCCCAGTGAACTCGTAGCGCTCTTCCCAGTCCTCGTCTTTGATGCCGCAATTAATACCGCTACCACCCTTACCCTGACTGACCTGCTTCAACCAGAAGCAGGCAGTCGAGGAGTTCAGCACCCCCAACAACTCCAGATGCTCATCCACCCCCGCCCCCTCCGGCAACTTAATCACCGGGGCAGAATGCTTGAAGACCCTCCTACCCCGGTCCAGCACAAAATGGTTATGCGTAGCCACGAAGGAGAACCCCAGCAAAAAGGAAGCCCGGGTCCTCGCCCCGGAAAGCATAATATGTTCATACCATTTCATACCTCGCTGCTCTCGCGTCTTACCGAATGTCAACCCGCTGCGAAGGTTGCTTCGGTAGGGCCAAAACAGCAAGCTTCCTTGCAGCGACTCAACAGGACTCGCATCTTTGTAGGGCCAGAGCACCACACTCTGTCCAGAGCTAGTCCAATCACGCGCCACATCACCCGTCACCAGAGACCGCCACTTTACATCTTGGCGCTTCCATGTGGTTGGCAACTGCTCCGCAGCAAAAATCTCATCCTCACCCAGGATGTCGTGAAAACCAATGGAATCCACTCTTTCAGAGAGCAGTGCAACCTTGGAGGCTTGAATTCCAGCAAACACACTACCCGCCCCTCCACCACTGACGGACCACGGGTGTGCACCGAATGTGGCGACTGGAATATCCTCAACCGAAACCCAGTCGGACTCGGAACCCGGCAGAGACACTTGCCCCACAATTGCCCGCCAAACCGCCCCTTGGGCCGCATCCTTCGGCTGCGACGGCTCACCGCGGACGCCGAGGACTGCTCGGATACTCCGGTCAGGGTTGGGCACACGGTTACGACCGGCAAGAATCACAGTCGGCGTGCCGTGACCTGGAATGAAAGCCCCAGATGTGTCGATCACATGGGACAGCTCGACATGGTTGCGGAAAATGTCCTCGATCAGCTTCTTGCCGAATTCTCGCTTCATGAACGAGTTCGCCGTGATCTGCCCGACGAACCCTCCGCCGCCGCGCTGGCCGCCCGGCCCTCTGACTGCCAGCTCGAACAGTCGCTGCGCGAAGGGGACCGACAGCGCATACTTGCCCGAGCATGCCTTGTATGCGTCCCGGTAGTTAGTGTTCTCCTGCGCGTCCTTGACGGTGATATACGGCGGGTTTCCCACCACCACGTGGTAAGAGCCTCGCCCCAGCAGGTCGACGCGCTTGGCGTACTTCCACACGTCCTCGGTGGAGTAGGCGAATGCCCCCTCCTCGGCGCCGATCTGCTTCTCAGCGAACAGCGTCTCCAAGTCCGTCTGGATTCCAGTGGCATCCCGACCGTGGAGCAGGGAGTCGCCAACCGCGACGTTGATCGGGAAGTTCGGCGCGCCCTTGAGTCGCTGCTCCCCCGCCGCCCGCATGGCTGCGACCAGCAGCCGGAAGCGGGCAATGCTGACCGCGTACGGATTCTTGTCGCAGCCGTGGACCGATTCCAGCGACCGGCGAACCAGCGTCTGGATGTCCGTCCCGGGTTCGACGGCGCGCCGCTTCTCCAACAGCCGGCGGAAGAGCCCCAGCAGGAAGTGGCCCGAGCCGCAGGCCGGGTCGATGGTGCGCAACCCGCGGCGCTCCACGCCGTCGGGCCCGACCCACACCGGGTCGAGGCCGAAGGCATCCGTGGAGGCGGCCGGTTCGAGCGTGAGGTCGAGGATGAACTCCTCGACGAAGTCCGGTGTCTGCAGCAGCGCATAGGTCTTGCGTGCGTGCTCGCTGAGATCCTGGTAGAGGTCGCCCAGGAAGCGGGTGTTCCACTCGGGATCGGTGAAGTCGTAGCGGATCTCGCCGTCGGCTCCCCATCGCCGCCAGAACATCAGCAGCTCGGTCGCCGCCTCGTATCCGGGGGTGATGTCCCACAGAGGGTTGTGGGCCCGGTCGAACAGGCCGGCGGCCGTCTCGTTCGTCTTGCTGAGCGCGCCGACCGCCTCCAGCAGCCAGTCCCGGTTGTTCTGCTCGGGATGCTCACGGAAGTGCGCCTCGTGGCGGGCCTCCGCCAGCGCCAACCGCTCCCCCGGTCCGGCGAGGTAGGGATCTTCGAGGAGGCCGTTGTCCTCGCAGAAGCGGATGAAGACACAGGCCAGCACCCATGCCGCCGCGGACTGGGTGACCCGCTGGTCGCGCCACGACTCATAGGCCGACGCCGTTCGTTTGGCCTCCCGGGCGTGGTCGTACTCCGCAGTCAGCCGGTTGCGGATCTCCTCCTCGGAGTCCGTCCGCTCGCGCAGATCGTCCTCCAACGCCACGACCTGCCGCTTGAGGTCCTTCAGCAGCGCCACCGAGTCCACCCCGGCCCTGACGTCCGTCACGTTCCGCTCCCCTCCCGGTGCGGCACGCTCCACCCGGCTGCCTCGTTGACCCGGCCCTCCGCACACAGAACCATCATCCTGCCAGCTGAGACCCACCGGCCCGCACCGGTTCGAGAACATCGCAGTCTCTCGTTGGGCGCCGCCGACGTGCACGGTCACACGGCGACGGTCTGCAGCCGCGCCCTGGTGAGTGCTACATAGAGTGCGCGGTGCTCTTCATCCGCGGGATCGAGACCGCCGCGCAGCGCGGCAATGTCCTCGTCCAGCAGTTTCACCCCGACGCGGTTCCACTCCCGCCCCTTCGCCTGGTGGCAGGTCATTCCGGGCACCAGAGGGCCCCGTGCGACGTCGAGTCGGCTTCGCAGCCAGTCGAGTGCCATGCGCGGCACTGGCAGCTTGGCCTGGGGAAGCTCGCTGCGGGTCCCTGTAGCGATGGTCTCCACCACGTCCGACCAGATACCGGCGAGGTCCTCCTCGCCCGCCAGACGGTCGAGAGTTGCCTGCAGCCGCGGGCGCAGCTCGGTGAGGACATCGCTGTCGCCTGCCTCACCCAGCGTGATCCGGGCATCGCTCAGGTAGATCGCCGGCTGGCCGAAGGCAGCGAGGGTCAACTCGTTGAGAAGCAGCGTGCAGGCGGCCTCCTGGAACCGCCCCACCCGCGGTTTGATCGCCAGAGGGAGAACGGGGCAGCCCGCGTTCCACAGGGTTCTCCACTGCCGGGCCAGCACGACATCGGCACCCGCGGACCTGCCTACCGGCAGCGCGACCCCCTGGCGTGCACGGAGTGCCCCCGCCAGCGCCTCTTGGGAGGATGTGAGCCACCGGAACGACGTGTGCAGCGGCCTGGTGGCGAACTCCAGCTGCTCGATGAGGTCGGCCACCTGGTTCGGCTGCGCACCCCGGAACCCGTAAAGCGCCTGCCAATGGTCCCCCACCAGGGTCACGGCCACGTTCGCCTCGGTTGCCAACCGGATGAACTCCAGATCGAGATCGTTGGCATCGTAGACCTCGTCCACCAGCAGAGACCGGGTCGTACGTTCCAGCCAGGATACCGCGGCCCTCCGCGCCGCTCCGCCCGGCCGCAGCGCGCTGTCCAAGACCTCACGCACGTTGTCGTGGGTGCACGTGCCGCCCTCAACCGCGACGGTGAAGTCAGCAGAATCGGGGTGGCTGTGGGACTTCGGCTGGTACGAAACGTCGGTCACGACACGGGCACCGTCCAACCGCAGTACCGGCTTTCTGCGCGTGGAGATCGTGGCAAGGTGCGTCTGCCACTTGTCGAGCACCACGAGCTCCTGGTGACCCCCTGGCCACACCAGCACGCCGGAGCGGAGTAGATGGGACAGGAGCTCGTTCAGCAGAGCGTCAAGGGTGACGGCGCGATGGGGCCATGCCAGTGCCGTGGTCCCCCACTGCCGAACGACACGCCCACGCAGTTCCTCGGTGGCGGAGCGGGTGAAGCTGACCGCGACGACCGCTCGGTGGTCGGTGGTGGGCGCGAACCGGTGCAGGCCGAAGCGCTGGGTGGAGACCGTTGTCTTGCCCGAGCCCGGGGACGCCTCGACGTAGACCAGCGGGCCAGAGCTTGCGGCGGCGCCCACCTGCTCGAGCGTCAACTGGCGAAGGTCGGGCTCAGGACTGTGCATGCGCGCCCCCGCCGGGCCAACCGCCCACCCGGCCGTCGGGCGATGGGCGCTGTCGTAGCAGCTGACCCCACTCCGGGATGTCCTCTTCTTGGGCCCCGGGCTCCGGCGGGCACGTCTCCTCGTCCGGCGGCTCGACCTCCTGCCCATCCTGCAGCGCACCTTTGGGCGGAAGGCGCACCGCGTCCTCATCGTCTGCCTCGTGGAACGGGGTCGGTTCGTCGCCGGCGCACGACAGGGGCAGGCCGTCGGTGCCGACGGCGCCGGGCAAGCCGTTGTCGTCCTCCGACGGGTACAGGAAGGCGAAGAGTCGCTGGAGGTGCTCGGGAACCATGGGCTCGGGCCTGGTTTCCCCGGTCCCGTTGTTGGCGTCCGCCAGCACTGCTGCAAGCATCAGCGCGAACTCGCCCTTCTTGCTCGCTCCGGGGCCGGCGCTCATGGGCGGACTCGACGATGTCGCCTTCCTCGCGCTGCGGAACATCTCGTGCACTGCTTCCGCTGTCACGACGGGTGCGTTGAGACCGACCGCTCGCAGAGCCTCCTCGATCAGCTGCTCGTTCCCCGCTGTGACGGACGGCTCCAACGTGGGGTGGCTGACGAACGCGTCGACCACCGAGGGGGCGTGATCGGAGAGCCACGCCGGTTTGGTGCGCTCCTCGCTGTCGAACGGCTTGTCGCTGTCCACCAGCAAGGCCAGTCGCGTGCAGAGCTCGGCGTCGCGCGTGGCGAGCAGGTGCACGGGCCACTGACCGATCTTCCACCCCATCGGGACGATGCTCAGCGCATCGATGAACGACTGCTTCCGCTGGTCCGCCCCTGCCCAGGTGCGGCCGAACTCCCGGACCACCGCCGCGTCCGTGACGCCCTCGACCAGCACGAGCCGGTCGGCGAAGAGCGCGGCCGACCGGCTCGCGTCGAGGTGGAGTCGCGCAAACCGCAACGTGGTGGCGCGGTGCCGCTCGGGGACGGCCTCGGCCACCGACCGGCAAACACGTCCCGTTGCGGGCGGTCGCACCACGACGAGCTCCTCCGGCGCGCACGAGGTGATGACGTCGGTCGCGTGACTGGAGAGGATCACCTGCAGTTCCTTCCGCTCGGCGACCGTCCTGCGCAGGTACCGGACCAGGGCCTGCTGCAGCTGCGGGTGGAGGTGCGCCTCCGGTTCCTCGATCACCACGGTCGCGTGGAACGGCGCCGCGCCGAAGAACGAGTCCTCGGCCGACTCGGCCTCGGCCTCGGCCTGGGCCAGTTGTGCCAGCCCGTCCTCGTACTCGTCCGGATCGGCGGCAGAACGCTGTTCGGGGAGTTCGACACCCGGCTCCGGATGCTCTGGTGGCAGTCCTGACACATCGGGGATCGCCGCAAGAGTGACCGCGATGTGCAGCAGGTTGACATAGCCGAGCCCGGACACCTCCAACGGCCGGGCGGAGTCCCGGCCCTCGATGACGGCGAGCATCAGCTCCAGTACTCGGGCGAGGTAGGCATCGTCCATGACCTGTCCGCGAACGTACGGGAACTGGCCCCGCACTCCGGCGGTGAGTCCTGACAGATAGCCTCGGATCCGCTCCTCGACCGCTTCGATCACACCGTCCTTGGCAAGAGCCTCCAACAGCTGGGAGGCACGGGCTCGTAGCCCCGCCAGGCTGCGGCTGTTGTTCTGCCGCTGCTGCTCGGCACGGAGCAACTCCACCAGGATGCGCGCCTCCCGACGCGCAAGCTCGTCCAGCGGGTGGCGCCCGGCAGGCAGGTAGATGAGCTTGTGCGCCCGCTCCGCCGGCTCCGGAGCCGCCCCTGGGGGCTTCTTGGTCGTGATGCTGCCCAGCGAGCGGCCAAGCTGGTACTCCCACTCCGCCGCGACCGCACCCGGCTCCCCGCTGACCCGCAAGCTCCCGAGCGGGCCCTCGCCGGCCGGCTCAGCAGCCAACCGGTACTGCACGCGGACCGCGCGGGCGCCGCGCCCGCCGTGCCCGAGGGCCGCCGCGCCGAACCGAGGAAGCACCGGAAACCGACTCCCTGGGTGCGCCAGGTACAGGGCGTCCGCAAGCGTCGTCTTGCCCGCGCCGTTGGCGCCGATCAGCACGCTGAATCGGCCGGGGAAGTCGCAGACCATCGTGGCCTCCGCACTGGCCCGAAAGCCGCTGACCTCGATACGGCTCAGATGCATCGCGTCCCCCGAGCTCCGGCCCCGGGTCCGGGGCCCTGAACGGCCTGCGTGGCCGAACAGCGTAAGCCACGTCACTCCGGAGCGGGCCCTGTTGTCATCGACTCACGGGAGAGGGCGGCGCAGGTGGAGGACGCGGACACCCGCCCTCAGCCACCCCCGCGTCGGCGGCGGTTCCGCTCCGCCTGCGGCAAGGTGTCGTCGCTGAGCGCCGCGAGCACGAGGTTGCGCTGCCCGCGGAACGTGCGGATCACCTGCTGGCGCACCAGCTCCGTGCTCGTCCCCGAGGTCCCGATCTGTCCCGCCTCCACCAGCCGGGAGAACAGGGTGTTGTCCAGGTAGCCGGGCACGTTCTGGTAGCCGAACCGCACAGCGCCGCCCCGACCGTCCCGCAGCCGCGCGTCTCGGCGCAGCGACTCGAACTGCCTTCGGGAGAAGTACATGCCGTGGATCATCTCGGTCGTGTGGCGCATCGTCGACTGCGGGTGGCAGAGCTTCACCCAGCTCGGGCTGGGGTCGAGACGCTGCTCCTCCGTCGGGTCCGCGACCCGGGCGGCAAAGCGGTCCAATGCCGTCATACGCCGCAGTTCCTCGCCGAACTGCCGGTCGCTGTTCGGGTAGTAGAAGCCCTTGCGTGCCGCGTCGAGCTTCTTGTACTGGACCAGGACGAGCGATTCGCGGGTCACGTTGTAGTAGACGATGTCACAGCCCAGCACGTTCTCCGCGGGTGTCCGGTTGGCGTTGGCGACAAGCAGCGTCCGGCCGTGCTCCCGGAACTCGCGCCAGGCGACGTCGGAGGTCGCGCTGCTCAGCCAGCCGAGCATCGTCTCGGTGTCGCGCGCGATGAGATGGTCCTCCAGTGCGGGGCGGGTGCGCTCACTTGCCAGTGCGAGGAAGGTGGGAGGCGGCCGGTCGACGTCCAGCTCACCCGCGGGCGGGTCCCACTCCGCGAGCTCCGTGGCGTCGAACCCCGCCATCCTCGCCGCCCCCAGCGTGGCGTCACGTTGCAGCGCCACTTCCTGCGCCGCGCGGTTCTCGCCGAACACCCATGGGGCGACCGCGCCTTCGATCAGCTTCACCGCCTCGGTAGCCGCCGGCCGCAGCCGCAGCAGCCCGTCGCGGAGCGCCTTGCTCACCCCGTCGGTCTGGTGGCCCTGCTCGGCCAGGCGACGGTGTTGAACAGGTGCCAGCACCGCCAGCAGTTCGGTGAGCCGCAAGGGTTCGGGGACCCGGAAGACCAGTGAGACGGTCAGCTGCTGATCCTGGTCCTTCGCTGCTTTGCCTCGAACGGACTTCCCCAGGTGCGTGACGGACATCTGCCCGTCGTCGTCCCTCGCCGCGATCAGCAGCAGCCGGCGGCTCCTGCCTTTGGCCCAAGGGGCCCGCGGCCGTGTGAACGACCACTCCCAGTCCCACCGCCGCAAGGCGTACAGCTCTTCCTTCTGACGGAGGTACTCAGCCTCATGGTCCCGGCACTGCACGATCGCCACCATGCGGGCCATCCTGCCGGGTCCTCCATGGCTCCGTTACTCGGGGCCTACGCAGCCTCCGGGAGGAACGCGCCTTCCAGATAGGCCAGTTCGCCGTCGTTGCGCAGCGCCTCAACCGACCGGCCGTCCAGATGCGGCTCTTGGGTACGGGACTCGATCGGGCAGAGCAACCACAGGCCGTGCGGCCCCTCGTCGGGGCGACGCGCGGACGCCTGGAGCGCGCCCAGGAAAGACCGGCCGCCCTCGTCCCAGTAGCGGGCGACCAGCCCGGCGTCGTGCAGGAAGAGCACCGTACGCGGCGCCGCGCCACGGGCCTGCAGCTCCTCCGTGACGAGCGGCCACACCGAGCGGACGAAGGAGGCGAGTCCCGGCTTGACGCGGCCCGGGGCAGAGGCGGCGTCCGCGCGCAGCACCGTGCCCCAGTCCAGCCCCCGCTCCGTCACCAACTGCTGGAACTTCTCGAGGAAGACCGACGCCAGGCTGACGGGCTGGACGCGGAACTCAGCGGCCACCCGCTCCGCCGTTCCGGGCAGACGGGACGCCCGCACCGTCAGCGCCAGGAAGCCTCCACGCTCGACGCGTTCCGCCAGCTGCTCGCGCAACTGACCGGCCGGGCTCTCCACCTCCCGGCGCGCCACCCGCAGCGGTCCGGCCGAAGTCACGGTCCGTGTCACCGAACCGGTGGTGGAACGAGGTGCTCCGACCGCGGACTTCACCGGAAGGAACTGTCCCTTCCCGTCGTCGTACCGCAGCTCGAAGCGAGCGGCACGCAGCGCGTCGTCCAGCACGACGGGGGTGGGCTCCCGTCCGTCGGCCACCATGTCGAGCTCGGGGAACCGGGCCCTGATCCGAGCAACCAGCTCCGCAGGCTTGAGGCCGCGCCCCTCACGGACGCCGGCACCCGCCTGGGAGATGCGCAGCGCACGCTCCAGACCGAGGTCCCGTCGGTACAGCTCCAGGCGGGGGGTGTGGCGGACGGCATCTGGGGCGACCGCTGCCGCAAGCGACACCAGGCGGGTGTCGGCCAGCGGCACGAAACCCTCGGGGGCCGCAACCGTTCGCAGGGCCCGCACCACCTCGGCCCGGCCCGGGAGAGGCTCCCGCCCGGACAGCTTCTCCGCTGCCGTGCCCAGCGCCGCCGCGTAGTCGGCGAGCTCTCGGGGGCTCGGGTCGTCGGTACCGGCCAGCGACTCGGCAGCCAGCAGCACCGTGTCACCGCGCCGGTGCACCGCCAGCCGGGGCTCGTGCCCTTCGGCCTCCCGGGTCTCCGCCTCGACTGCGGCACGGACCACCGCCAGCGAGCGGGCCCGCACTCGCTCCGGGGTGTCGTCCTCGGCACCGTGCCGCGCGCGAAGCTCCTGCGCGGCCTGCGGCGCGGTCATCACCCGACCGAAGGCGGCCACGACCTCGACCAGTTCGCTTCGGACGCTCTCCAACCAGTCGGCCTCCGCCCACCGTTTGATCTCCGCACGATGGTGGCGGGAGACCGGCGGCTGGTTGATGCCCAGGTGCTCGGCGATGCGCGCCTGGACGGGCCAGGAGCCCACCGGCGAGACGCCGCCGTCCTCCGGCGGCAGGCCGAGTGTGAGGCGTACGACGCTCTCCCGGTGCGATCCCTTGCGGCCGACCGGCGGCGTGAGCCGCTCGGCCATGTCGTCCACGGACAGAATGCCTGTGACACCGGCCGGCTCCGAGCCGGCGCCCTCGGCAGCGGGCCTCCTCACTGCTTTCTTGGGCGACTTTCCTCGCAGGGTGGCCCACCACTGGCTGCGGCGGCGGTTCAGTTCCTTGCGCACCAGCGGGCCGGCTCCGCGGGCCCTGTCGATCACGGACGGCTGGAGATCGAGCAACTGCCGCACGGTGAAAGCGCCGAGGCCCGCCGCGACCGTGACCGCGCGCGGCGAGAGACCGGCCACGTCGAGCTCGGTACCGGGCTCCGCGGCGAGCGCTGCCCGGTCACGCGCCACCTCGGGATCCTCGCCTTCGACGCCGACCGTCGCGGGTGTGGTCGGTGGCCGTTCCGAGTCGGCGTCCCGGAACACCTGCTGCCAGGCGTCCTTCATCTGCCGCAGGTTCTCGAAGCGGTGCTCGGCATCGCGGTGCAGCGCCCGCTCGAAGAACCCGGTGAGACCGGGCCGCAACGCCGTGTAGAACACCTCGCTGGAGAGGCGGAGCCCCACCGACTCGTTGGTGAGCGGATCGTTGCGGCCGTCCCCCCATTCAGGGCGCTCGCCGCTGGCCATCTCGTGGAGGGTGACCGCTGCCGCGTACCGCTCGGCGTGGTCGTCGAACTCGGGGCGGCGCACCGAACCGAGGAACGGGTCGAGATAGTCGCGGGTGCCGGACTTCACGTCGCGGTCGGGCACGTGGGCCAGCGAGAAGTCGAACAGCTTCAACTGGCGGCGCCCGTCCTTCCGCCGTTGGACACCGAGGTTGTCCGGCTTGATGTCCCGGTGACGGGCCTGTTCCGCGTCCAGTTGGTCCAGCGCAAGGAAGAGGTCTTCGCCGAACTTCTCCAGGTCGTCGTAGCTGAGCTGACCGGAAGCACGCAGCTCGGCCCCCAGCGACTGCTCCCCCGCGTACTCCAGCGGCAAGACGGTCCGAGAGCCGACCTCGCAGAGCCCGTCCCCGTGCACGCGGACGATCGCGCCACCGCCTACCGACTTCAGCACGCGCTCCTCCGCGTGCAGCCGCTCGGCCTTCTGCTCGTCGAGCGCGACCTTGAAGACGCACTCCTCCACACTGATCGCGTCTTCGGCGTCCTCCACGAGCCGCTCCACGAGCAGAGCGCGTGCCGTGGATCCGGTGCCCAGGACCGTGCGGACCGACCACTCCTCGTCCAGCGCCTGACCGGGCAGCGCATCGAGCGGGTCGACAGCCGGTGTCACCGGAACGCGGGCCACCTCGGCCTGCTCCGCGACGTTGAGGAGATGCAGGAACTCCTCGGCGGAGCTCAGCCGGTCGACCACATCGGCGCGCGTAGCGCGGTGGACAAGATCGTCCAACCCGTCCGAGGCATCGTCGTGAACGGCGAACAGGTGGAGTCCCCCGTCGGTGCGCAGCCGCTCGAGAAGTTCGCTGCGCCGAGGGGCGGGAGGCTCGCCGGTCAGGATCAGGTACGAGACGGCACCGAGACCGAAGACATCGAGGTCCCCCGGATCAGAGTAGGGCTGATCCGTCTCGGGAGCGAGGTAGACCTGGGCCGCGTCCCCGATGAGGGCCGCGTCCAAGGCCGAACCGCCGACCGACTGGAAGAACGTCGCGGTGGAGTCGAAGTCGCGGGCAGCGGTCTGCCAATCAGTGATCCGCAGTTCGGGGCGGGCACCCTCGCCCCGGAACGACACGAAGACTGACCGGGCAGCCAGGGCTCGGTGGTAAAGCGAACGGCCGTGGGCGTGCCGGACGGCCTCGGCCAGCTGCCGCACCATGTCCCGACGCTCCTCGGGAGTGAGGGCGTGACCGTACACATCCAGGTAATGGTCCAGCCGCAGGTCGTGATGGCGGTGACGGAAGAGGATGGCCGGGCCGGCCTCGTGGTCCCGCAGCTCGACGGCTTCGGCGATGCCACGGTGCCTGATGCCCTGGAGCACCTGGTACTCGCGACGCGCAGCACGCTGCGTCTTTCGGCGGTCCTCCTCGGTGGCCCCCTGGCTGACCAGGTAGATGCGGACGCGGCCCTGTTCCTTGGCCAGGCCGTCGTCCCGCTCGGCCAGCCGATCCTCCCAAGACGGACCGGCGTCCAGCGGGTGCGGTTCCATCCTCCAGGCATCGCCGAAGCGCAGGTGGCCGGTCGACTGGCTGATGCCGATCGTCTTGAGTAGTTCGGGCAGCCGGTGACGCGAGAACTCCGGGGAGAGCCGCCGGTCGGACCGCTCGGGCGGAAGGCCGAGGAAGTCCTGCCAGATGCGGTCGAGCCCGCTCGCACCGTCGTCGCGGCCGTACACCCGGATGCGCTGGACCTCGTCCAGGTGGCTGACGAGGTCGGGGGCCGAGAGAAACACCGCAGGCTCGACTCGGGGCACCATCCGGTCATCCCGGTAGAGCTTGCGGGCGGCCCACTGGAGCTGGCTGCGCAGGTCCTTGGATTTGGCGTCGTTGAAATGGAGCGGGTTCTTGATCGTGCGCACCCGGTCCTTGCCGCGGAAGTTCCACGTCTGGCCCTTGTTGTGCAACTCGCCGGGGTGGCTCTTGATCTCAACCAGGAACAGGCCGGCCGGCACGGCGACCAGGAGGTCACACTCGTTGACCCGGCCCGACCGGGCGGTGAACGAGAAAGTCGCCCACGCCCGGTACGGATCGGCCGCCGGCATCAGACGCCTCACATGGTCCAGCGCATCCTGCTCCCACGGGTAGGGGGACGGGCGCTCCTGGAACCACTGCTGTACGGGCTTGCCCGGCCCCGGTTTCGGCACCGCCCTGCCAGGCTTCCGTCGGGGCTCCTCACCCGTAGCCGCCACCGCGTCGGCCCTCCTCGTCACTCGCCCCACCGGGCTCCGGAACTACCTCGTGGAGCCTACCGTCACGCCTCGACGGACCGACGCACCGAACAGCAGGGCAGCACGATCCCGCATGCTGCGCACGATCGGCGCCCCCACCCTCACGAGCCGTGGCCCCACCGCTGGTGCGGGGAACCGATTCGCGGGGCACGGCGCTGCCCTCGGACTCGCAGGAACTCCGGGCACAGAGAATCAGGTCTGCTCGCAGCGACAGGAGCCCTCAGGAGACCTGGTTGTCGGCGGGGCAACGGCTCTGGCCGCTTCCCGGCGTCGGATGACTGAGGCAGCTCTTTACGGAAACGGCAGCGACGCGCCCCGGCGACTTGTAGGCTTTCTGAGGCGGTGGGCCCGATGGCTCTCGGCGCCGTGCGCGCGTAGCCGAACGACGTCCTCCACAACGGAGCCAGGGATGGTGGCATCACCCTTCACGCGATGATGCCGGAGCTCTAAGCTTCTCCGACCGGGGGGGGGATCAACGGGGCTGCAGCACAATATTCGCGTTCCCTCGAGAGCGGCTGCTCTCGGGATCGCACGGCTTCACCAGAGCATGCCGTAGGGCCCCCAGCGAGACACCACGACAACAAGGACAAGTGTGGCTGACGCGAGCGCCTTCGGCGGTGAAGAGCTGGATCGGTTCAAAGCAATTCTGGCCGGCTGGCGAACATCGCTGGTCGACCTGAGTGGCCGCAATCGGCTTCTCAACTTCAGGCACACCAAGGCCACAACGCTGGAGATCGCGTACCCGCCCGCCGAGGCTCTCCTCGCGGGGCTGGAGCGTGGCTGGGGCTTCGCACCGCTACCCGACGAAGAACCGGAAACCGACAGCGGCACCGGCTCGCAGGACCGGCCGCGCGATGCGGCGAAGCGTGCGGCGAATGACGGGATCCTCACGCAGAAGGCCACGGGCCCTTCGCTTCTGCGAGCGCTGAAGGGCCTGCGCAGCAAGTCCACCCAACTCTTCAACGACTACGGTCTGTGGACACTTCAGTTGGGAGTCGGCATTCTCAGCTGGCGGGAGGACGGAGCTGCAACGACCAGTGACGCGCCGATCGTCCTGCTTCCCGTACGCATCGAGCGGCTGTCCAACGGGCGGCTCCGGCTGGTGCTCAACGACGACGAGGAGCCGCGCCTCAACCCCGCCCTGAGAGTCAAGCTCGAGCACTTCCACATCGACTGGTCATCCGTGGCGGAACAGGACCCCACGGATCTCGACGCCGTGATCGAAGCGGTGACTCTGGCAGTGGCCGGAAAGTCGAAGTGGGAGGTCTCGGATCGAGTGGTGCTGGCGCTCTTCGCCTCCCACAAGGAGTCCATGTACCAGGACTTGTTGGACAACGAAGCGCGCATCCTCAACAGTGATCTCGTCCGCGCTGTGGCGCTCGGTCCCAAGGCCGGCCTGGCCCCGGACCGCTTCGACTTCGAAGAGATCGATGCCGACCGGATCGATGAGCTCAGCCCGCCGGAGGACACCCCGCTCGTCCTGGATGCCGATGCCTCGCAGCGTCAGGCTGTCGCGGCTGCCGTCGCCGGCCGGTCCTTCGTCCTCGACGGCCCACCCGGCACCGGCAAGAGCCAGACCATCACCAACATGATCGCCGGTCTCATGCACGAAGGCCGCAGCGTCCTGTTCGTCAGTGAGAAGGCTGCAGCACTGGACGTCGTGCTCGATCGGTTGAGGTCCGTCGGGCTCGACTCCTACGCCCTGGCTCTGCACAGCCACAACACCAGCCGTCGAGCCGTCGCTCAGGAGCTGGGACGAGTCCTGGGAGAGCAACCGCAGGCCACGCGTCTCCCCGACAGCGCGATCGCTCGCGCACGTGAGGCACGTGAGTCCCTCAGCTCCTACGCCGAGGCGATGAACGAAATCGGTCTGCCGCTGGGGCAGAGCCTGCACGACGTGATCGGCAGAGTCGGGCAGTTGCACGACGCCCCCGTGGTCTTCGCAGCCTCGCCCTCGCGCAGTGACGACCCCAAAGACAAGGGGTTCGACGCAGCCGGTCTCAGTGGCGAGGACAAGCGCCTCATCATCGAGGCGACGGAGGTGATCGCGGGCACCTGGCAGGCGGTGGCCGACCCCTCGTTCCCCTGGCGGCATCTGAAGCCCGATGCTCCCCACCCCCGCCCGGCGCTCGAGCAGGCCATGGCGGCACGCTCCGGGCTCGCCACCGCAGTGGCGCGCTACACAGACCTCTCCGGAGACGGCGAGCCGATCGATTCGGAGGCGGGAATCCACCGGCTGATCGACCTGCTCTCCCTTGTCGGGTCGCGCCACCCGGTGCCGGAGACGTGGCTGACCGTCGTGGACTTCGCCCACGAGGTGGAAACTCCGGTCGACGGGTTCGTCTCCGGTCTGAAGAAGGTGATCAGAGCGCGGGACGCGGCTCGCTCCGTGGCGGGCGACCGCTGGCAGGAACTCTCGCCCCGGCTCAGCCATCAGCCGACCGATGACGAGAAAGCCCTGGCCGTTCTCTCACCGGTCGGGATCGACTCTTCCGACCTTTCCGAGGAACAGGCGAACACGCTCGCCGGCGAGCTCGAAGCGGCCGCGGCCGACCTGGAGAGAACGCAACGAGACCTTGCGGCGGTCGCGCAACAGCTCGGGCTGAGCGCCCCGCCGTGCGTGGCTGCCGCGGAAGAGCTCTGCGACATCGTCGCACTCGCGGGCATCGACCACCGTCCGCGCGCGCAATGGCTCGTGCCTGGCGGAGCCTCCAAGGCCCACAGTGCGGCGATCCATGTCGTCGCCGACGCTCTGCGCGCGTTCCTCACCCGACGAGACACGGTTCTGTCCTCACGAGCACGGGCCACCGCCGAGGCCGGCTCCGGGTGGGCGTCGATTCCCCCCACCCTCGACGCGAAACCGCCGGCGTGCGAGCGCGAACTGGTCGACATGCGACCCGCTGGGCTGGTCCTGTCCGCACTGACGCGTGACACGGTCCAGGAGCTCTCCGCTTGGATCACGAGTGTTCACGCGACCGTGATCTCTGCCGAGCACCACGCAGCTGCGGCAGCCCAGCTCCTCGGACAGGACCGGCCGAGGACTGTCCCAGAGGCTGAGAAGCAGAACTCCCTGGCGCGACTGGCCGCGGCCTCACACCGAACGCTCGCCGCCTGGCTCGACCCTGTGGTCATGTCCCAGGTGCAGGCGGTGTGTTCGGAGATCTTCGATGCAGCACATCGCCTGGCCGACGCAGAGCAGTCCGCCCGGTCCGTCTTCCGCCCCGAGGTGGCTGTATCCCCCGATCTACCGGGCTTGGTCAGCCGCCTCGCCGAGGGTGCACGAGGCATCAGCGGTCTGCTGTCCAGCGCGGTGCGCGCGGATCGCAAGGCGCTCGGCGCACTGACCCTGGACGGTTCGTGGCGGAGTGAGCTGTACTCGCAACTGTCACTCGCTCTCGCCTGGCACACCGCCCACAACGACCTCCGGTCCCTGGCTCGTACCCACGCTGCCCTCCTCGGTCCCTACGCCGGCAGGGATCTTCCGGAGGTTCCCGCCCTCAAGTCGGCCTTGGCGCACGCCACCTCCGTGCGCCGGCTCGCGCCGGAAACCCTCCTCGATCCACCTCGCCGCCAGCAGTTGGCGACCCAGCTCGCTCACGGGGTTCCTCTGCCAGGGCAGCTGCTGGAACACTGCGAGGCGTTGAGCACGGATCTCAGCTCCTGGCGGCAGAACCTGGCTGACGCCCGACTGCGGGCGGTGACGGACGAACTCGCCGAGCAGCCCCTGACCGATGTGGCCCGCTGGCTGCAGGCGCACCAGGAACCGCTCGCGCGGGCCGCCGATGTCATCGACCGCGTCACCTCCATCGGCTCTCGAAGCGACGGACCCGACTTCGCTCACACGGTGGGCGGAGCACGGGCAGCAATCGAGGCGGCGCAGCAGAGCCAACGAGACACTGCGCAGTTCGCCGCGGCAGAGAAGGCCGACCGTCGCCTCTGCGGTCCCTGGTACCGAGGCCTGGAGACCGATCCCGAGGAGTTGGGTACGCGCTTCTCCGACGCGACCCGGGGTAGGACGGACGTACCGGAGATCGTTCGTGCCGCCTGGGTCGCTGACGACGTCAGCTCCGTGGCGGGCGCCCACGAGCACCGAACACTGCTCGGTCGGTACGCGGCCGTCGGCAGCCTCGATACGGCCGCGCTCCAGCAGGCCCTGGACGCTGCGCGCACGGTGGAGCGGCTGGCTCCGGACACCTTGGCCGACGAGGCCCGCCGAGCACGCCTCGTGGGCTTCCTCGCCGACGAGAGCCCGGTTCCGCACGCCCTCGTGCGCCGAAGCGAGCGCGAGACGCGAAGCGCGCTGCTCGCCTGGCGCGCGTACGCCGACCGACCCCACATGGCGGTGGCACGCGCGCAACTGCTCTCCGGCCCATTGGACGACGCTGTGCGCTGGCTGCGCGCTCACAGTGGCCCGTTCGAGAAGGCGGCCAATCTGGTCCACGCTGTGTCACGTGTCGTGGACGCCGGCCACGGGCTGTCCCTCTCGGCAGCCCGCCGGGCGGTGTCCGCGGTACGGGACGCGCGGACAGCCGCTGAGTGTTTCGCCGCGGAGGCTTCACGCCACGAGCGGCTGCTCGGCGATCTCTACCAGGGGGCCGAGACCGACAGAGGAAAGGTTCTCGACGCTCTGGAGTGGGCCCAGC
Source organism: Streptomyces otsuchiensis (assembly GCF_004305975.1). Lineage (GTDB taxonomy): Bacteria > Actinomycetota > Actinomycetes > Streptomycetales > Streptomycetaceae > Streptomyces > Streptomyces otsuchiensis. The sequence continues at coordinate 5,274 of NZ_BHZI01000062.1, read as the reverse complement.
GTGTACGTCGCGCGGCTCACGGCGGCCACGGGGCGGCACTGCCCGTCCCTGCTGCCCGACTGATGCTGCACACAGCCGCCGACGCCTCGGTGGCCGATCGTCAGGAGGACTGGCAGCGCCAGCGCAACATGCTGGTCGGTCACTTCGAAGTGCAGCGGGGGCGTCAGCTGCAGCGCGAACTGATGGAGTCGCTGACCAGCGCCGCCAGCCTCCTCACTCAGTTGGACGACGATCCCTTCGGCCCCGAGACCTGGCAGAGGTGCGCGGAGGCTCGTGATCGGCTCAAGCGCTTCGGCCTGGACGGACTGCCCTCTCAGCTCGCCGAGCGCGGCGTCCGGTCAGCAGACTTCCCTGCTGCCGTCGAACGCGCGATCCTCACAGCCTGGATCGAACGACGCCTCAAGGTCGACGCACGTCTCAAGCCCCTGCGGGCAACCGACCGCGACCAGCTGGTGGAGCGCTTTCGGGCCACGGACAAAGCCCTGGTGGAAGCCGCACACGCCGAAGTCATCGCAGCATGCAATGACCGCCGGCCGCGTCGGACCAATATCGGGCCTGCCGCTGAGCTACGCCGGCAGTCACAGTTGAAGCGACGCCACAAGCCGGTGAGGCAACTGCTCAGCGAGACGCGAGAGGTCGTCAAGCTCATCAAACCCTGCTTCATGATGAGTCCTCTGACGGTCAGCCAGTTCCTGCCCTCGGACTTTCGTTTCGACGTCGTCATCTTCGACGAAGCATCCCAAGTGCTGCCGCAGGACGCCGTGAACTCCGTCTACCGCGGCAACGCGCTCATCGTGGCCGGGGACCAGAAACAGCTGCCCCCCACCTCGTTCTTCAGCGGGGGCGGCGCCGGCGACGATGACGACGAGGGTGACGACAACGTCACGGACGACTTCGAATCCGTACTGGACGCCTGTAAGGCAAGCGGTGTGCTGCGGGGCCTGCCACTGCGATGGCACTACCGGAGCCGTCACGAGAACCTCATCGCCTTCAGCAACAACGAGTTCTACGACAACACGATGGTGACCTTCCCGGGGGCACACGAGCAGAGCCCGGACCTCGGCGTCGAGTTCTTCAAAGCCGACGGCGTCTACGACCGGGGAGGTCGAAGCAACAACCCGGGCGAAGCGGCCGCGGTCGCGCAGCGCGTGATGCATCACTTCGCCACCAGGCAGGGGCTCAGCCTGGGCGTGGTGGCATTGTCCAAGGCACAGGCCGAGGCCATCGAAGAAGCAGTGCAGACTGCGCGGGCCGCCCGTCCCGACCTGGATCGCTTCTTCACCGAAGATCGCCTCGACGGCTTCTTCGTCAAGAACTTGGAGACCGTCCAGGGAGACGAGCGCGACGTCATCATCATGTCCGTCGGCTACGGTCCGGACTACCGCGGCAAGTTGCTCACCAACTTCGGCCCCATCAACAGGGACGGGGGTTGGCGCCGACTCAACGTCGCCGTCACTCGGGCCCGTCGGCGCATGGAGCTCGTTGCCTCTTTCCACGGAGCCCAACTCCCCGAGAGCGCCAACGTGAGCGTCCAGCACCTCAAGCGCTACCTCCAGTACGCCGAGCTGGGCCCCGACATCCTCCAGACAGCCGCCGCGGACCCGGACGCTGTGCCGGAGAGCCCGTTCGAGGAAGAAGTGCTGGCTGTTCTGCGCGACTGGGGCTACGCCGTACAGCCACAGGTCGGCGTCGCGGGCTTCCGCATCGACATGGCGGTACGACACCCCGGAGCGGTGGGGAGCTACGCCCTGGGCATCGAATGCGACGGTGCCATGTACCACTCCTCGCGGGCTGCTCGCGACCGGGACCGACTCCGGGAAGCCGTGCTTCGCGACCTGGGGTGGGATCTGCACCGCATCTGGGGCACGGACTGGTACCGCAACCGGCGGGATTCCGCTGCCCGTCTGCGCGCGGCAGTGGAGCAGGCCTGTGCGAGGAACCCCTTCCCAGTGACGCCGGATCAACGGGCCGCCGAACAGGAAGCACAGCCAGTGGTGGCGGACGAGGCTCCAGCTGGCGCCGGACCGGCCGTGACGTTCGTGGCGGTGGATGACGGCCCATCGGCCTGGAGCCGGGCGTATGACGAGGTGGCCGATGTCCAGCTGGTCAACCTTCGTGTCGTGTCCGCGAGGCGGCACGGCGTGCCCACCATACGGCTACAGGACCCGGGCGCCACGGACGTCATCGCTGATGTCGCCGTCTCTGTCATCAGAGCAGAGGGACCGATCGTCGAGGACCTGATCTTCACCAGGGTCCGCTCGGCGTGGGACCTCAACAAGACAGGCGCGGTGATCCGGGAATCAGTTCGCCGAGCCCTGCGGGGGATCGTCGCCGCCGGCCAGGTCACGCGGGTCGACGACGTCTATAACCTTCCCGATCGGGCGACGACCGTCGCCCGCACGCCGACGCCCGCGGTGGCGCGCAAAGTCGGACAGGTGCCGTCGGTCGAGAGGCAGCTCGCCATGAGGCGCATGGTCGAGGAGAGCCCGGGAGTCCACGGTGACGACCTGCTCCGCGAGGTCGCCCGCCTCTTCGGGTGGACACGGATAGGGCCCGACATTCGGAAAGCGCTCACCAGCGATATGGACGAGCTCGTCACGCGGCAGGCCATCCGGGCAGCCGACGGCTGCCTACTGCCCAGCGAGGAAGGGTGACGACTCGCAGACGCAAACAGCCCTCGGCACTCCGAGCCTACGGCTCACAGGCCCGACCGGGCGCTCTGCGAGATCATCCGGTGAGGACTCGTCGAGTACCGACCGGCAGCCTCCGCTTTCTCTCTGACAAGAGGTGGAGCTGGACAACCGAATGGCCAATCCCTCACTGCGGCGGTCACCCATCTCAGTCCGCACGGAGCGGAAACACATGTTCGGTGAAATGCTCGGTGCCGACTGCGCTCTTTGGCTCGCCCCAGATGGTCGGCTGACGCCGCCGAACAACTCACAGAAGTGATCCGGGTCCTCGTCGTGACCTCCAGCGCACGCGACGGCACCGCTCGGGACGAGCTCGTGTCCGCACCGTCACGAGCGTCCCCCGGGCCCCGGCGGCATACCGACCGGTCGGGACGGCGAAATTGTGGCGCGCGGGGCCCACGGCACCGGGTACCGTCATTGCCATGTTCTTCCAGACGCCGGTCTACGAGTGAGCGTGACGGGCCCCCGCTGACGTCCTCCGACGTCGCCGCCCGTCCCCACCGATGAATCCGCAGATCACTTCACATCACCACCGGGAGAACCCGTGACCGACAGCAAGAACATCAACAACCCCGTGGGCCAGGGCGGCGGCCAGCGCAAGAGGCAGTCCCGCGCCGAACAGCAGAACAACGGTCCGCACCGCAATCTCGACCGCCAGGACGCCGCCGACCAGAAGGCGGAGCTGGTGCGCAAGATGCGCGAGAAGCTGACCGCGACCGAGAACGACACCGCGAAGAGCTGACGCACCGCCGCCGCTGGGCGGCGGTGCACACAGCAGGGTCCGGACCGAGACACTCGGTCCGGACCCTGCCGCACGTTCGACACGCAGCGAAAGCGGAGTCCCCCTGGCCGCCCGCAGGACGCCCGTGCGCAGAACAGGGCCTCCGCGGACTTCCACGGCATCGGGTGGACGATGCCCCGGCCGCAGGGCGGCGAACCGCATTCGGGCGAGCGGCCACCGGACCCGGCCGGGCCTGTCCGGACCGGACGGCGGGCCGGTGATGCGCCCGGACAGGACACCGCTGGCTCAGGACTCCTTCTTCACCGGCTCCAGGATGGCCACGCACTCCAGGTGGTGGGTCATCGGGAAGAGGTCGAAGGCGCGGAGGAAGCGGGGCCGGTATCCCGCGTCGCGGAAGTGGCCGAGGTCGCGGGCGAGGGCCGCCGGGTCGCAGGCGACGTAGGCGATCCGGCGCGGGCCCAGGGCCGCGACGCGCTCGACCGTCCGCTTGCCCGCCCCGGCGCGCGGCGGGTCCAGGACGACGAGGTCTGCCTCGGTGATGCCGGTACGCGGCAGCACCTTGTCGACGGTGCCGTGCTCGATGCGGACCCGGGGGAAGTCGGTGAGGTTGTGCCGGGCGTCCTCGACCGCGCGCTTGGTGGACTCGATGCCGACGACGGCACCGGTCTCCCCCAGCCGGTCGGCGAGCGCTCCGGCGAAGAGGCCGACACCACAGTAGAGGTCGAGCGCGGTCTCCCCCTTGCGCGGGGTCAGCCCGCGCATCACGGCGTCGATCAGCAGCTCGGCGGCCTGCGGGTGGACCTGCCAGAAGCCGCCGGCCCCGACCCGCCAGGTGCGGCCGTCGGCACGTTCGCGGACGAAGGAGCGGCCGTGCACCGGCAGCACCTTCTTGTCCTTCTCGTTGACCCGCATCACCGACACGGGCCGGTCCAGCTCCACGATCGGCAGCCGGCCGCCGGGCAGCGGCGTGAGGATGACCTGGCGGTCCTGCGAGCCGCTGGCGGCGATGGCCTCGACGCCCGCGATCTGCGGCCACTCCCGGGACTCGATACCCAGCTCGGTGACGGCCTCGGCGGCGATCAGACAGCGGTCGATCGGCTCCACCTCGTGGGAACGGTGGCGGCGCAGACCGGCGCGGCCGTCCGCGTCCACGGCGTACTGGACGCGCGTGCGCCAGGCCGGGACCTCACCCGCGGGCAGCTTGTCGCCGGGCGCGGGCTCGACGGTGCCGTCCCAGCCGGCTTCCTCCGGCGTCATCCGCGCGAGGTGGCCGAGCTGTTCGGTGAGCACGTCGCCCTTCAGGCGGCGCTGCCGCCCGGGCTTCACGTGCTGCCAGTCGCAGCCGCCGCAGCGGCCGGGCCCGGCATAGGGGCAGGGCGCGGCGACGCGGTCCTTGTCCGCCTCGATGATCTCCACCGCGTCGGCGCGCAGGAACCGCGAGTCCTCTCGCCCGTCCGTCACCCGGGCGCGTACTCGCTCGCCGGGCAGGGTGTGGCGCACGAAGAGCACCCGGCCGCCGGGTGTGCGGGCGACGCAGTGGCCGCCGTGCGCGACCGGCCCGACCTCGACCTCGTACTCCGTGCCGACCAGGGACGCGGCGGGAGCGCCGGCGGCGGCGTCGGTGTCGGCTTCGGAAGTCATCGGCAAGGGGCTCCAGAACTAGGGGAACGGGGGCGGCGGGCCGGTGTTCCGGCCTGGCGCACGGGCGCGCGACTGCGCCGCGGTGATGGGTGTCGGGGTCGGACCCGCACCGGACGGGCACCGCGCGTGCGCGGCCCGACGGCGGGGGACGCCCCAGTCTAGGGCCTCCGTGCCCGTCCGGTGCGGGTCCGACCCCGACAC
>NZ_BHZI01000061.1 GCF_004305975.1 Streptomyces otsuchiensis | reverse complement strand
CGACTCTATCAGACTCACTTTCGTGTTCCTGACCCCCAGTCGGCGGGGTTTTGAGCTTTTCGCCCTCCGGCGTGTTCTCTACTTTAGAGCATTTCCCCGGCCGCTTTCAAATCGGCCCCGAGTCATGAATTCAGCACACCTGAACGAATGCCAGGAACACCAAAACAGACCCGTGAGGGAGTGTGTCTCTCAGAAGAGGTCGCCGCCGGACCTGGGACGCTTGGCGTCGCTTGGGAAGCCTTACGGCTCCGGGGCAGCTCGGAGTACATTACGCATCCGGTACCCCCGCGTCAACCCGCGTGGTGGTCAGACTGCGACGGGCTGCTCGTCGGACCGGTCATGGACCGCGACATCACCCGTCTCACCTGCGAGAGCGGCCCGTCGGCCCACCACGAAGACATACGCGAGGAACGCGGCCCAGACGATGAACCCGATGGCGATCCGCGCCCATGTCGGCAGCCCGGAAGGCGTCACGAAGCCCTCGACGACACCCGAGACCAGCAGCACCACCGCCAGCCCGATCGCCATGCCGATCGCGGCCCGGCCCTCCTCCGCAAGGGCGGTCCGCCGTGTCCGGCGCCCGGGATCGATGACGGTCCAGCCGAGCCGCAGGCCGACGCCGGCCGCCACGAAGACCGCGGTCAGCTCCAGCAGGCCGTGCGGCAGGATCAGCCCCAGGAACACGTCGAGCCGGCCCGCGGAGGCCATCAGGCCGACTCCCATGCCCACGTTCACAGCGTTCATCACCAGGACGTAGATGACCGGCAGGCCCACGAAGACCCCGAACGCCAGGCAGATCGCCGCGATCCAGGCGTTGTTGGTCCACACCTGTGCGGAGAAGGCCGCGGCCGGGCTGCTGGAGTAGTACGCCTCGTACCCGCCGCCCTCCCTGGTCATCTCGCGCAGCTCGGCGGGCGCGCCGATGGTGGCCTGCACCTCGGGGTTGGCCGCGATCCACCAGCCGATGGCCGCCGTGAGCAGGGTGAACAGCACACCGGACCAGATCCACCAGTGCCGTGTGCGGTAGCAGGCGGCCGGGAATCCGGCCGCGAAGAAGTGGACTGCGTCGCGCCATGTGGACTTGCGGGTGCCGATCACAGCGCTGCGGGCACGCGCGACGAGGGTCGTCAGCCGGTTGGTGACGACCGGGTCCGGGGCCGTGCTCTGGAGCTGTGAGAGGTGGGTGGCGGCGCGCTGGTAGAGCGCCACCAGCTCGTCCGCCTCGGCGCCGGTGAGGCGACGGCCGCGGCCGAGCAACTGGTCGAGGCGGTCCCACTCGGCACGATGGGCGGCGACGAACACATCGAGGTCCATGACACGACCTTCTCAGACGGCGGTGCCGAGGGTCGGGTCAGTGCCCGGTCCCTTGGCGCGGCAGACTGGACCGGGCAGGCTTGGACAGGGACGGGCGCCGACCCGTCGTGGGTCCCGCGCCGCCCCGGTCGGGGCCGGCGCCGGTGGAACGAACGAGGGACGGAGCCCGATGAGTGGTCTGGTGACCGGCGACGCCGTGGTGCTGGGACTTCGGCCGGCCAGGCTGCCGAGCAGGGCTCTCGCGATCACGATGGACCTGGTGCTGCTGGTCGGTACCTACCTGCTGGTGACGGTGGTGCTGCTCTCCTCGGTGCTCAACCTGGGCGTGGCCGTGCTGTCCTCCGTGCAGATCGCCACCCTGGTGCTGGTGCTGATCGGGGTGCCGGTGGCGGTGGAGACGCTGACCCACGGCCGGTCGCTGGGCAAGCTGGCCTGCGGACTGCGGGTGGTGCGTGAGGACGGCGGGCCGATCCGGTTCCGCCACGCGTTGGTGCGCGGGCTGGTCGGGTTCGTCGAGCTGATCGTGACCGCGGGCTTCGCGGCGATCGTCTCCTCACTGGTTTCGCCCCAGGGGCGGCGGCTCGGTGACGTCTTCGCCGGCACGATGGTGGTGCGCGAGCGCATCCCGACCGGGAAGACCGGGATGCTGCCCCCGCCGCCTCCCGAGCTGGCCGGTCACTTCGCGGAGCTGGACCTCTCCCGGGTCCCCGACGACCTGTGGCTGGCGGTCCGTCAGCTGCTGACCCGGATGCCGAAGCTTGATCAGCGGGTGAGCTGGTCGCTGTCGGTACGGCTGGCCGACGACCTTGCGCGGCTGGTGGGCACGCCGCCCCCCGCCGGAATGCACCCGACGGGCTATCTCGCGGCCGTGGCCGGGGAGCGGCAGCGCCGGGACGCGGAGAAGGTGTTCGGCGCCGCACCGGTCCTGCCGACGGCCGACCGCGGCGGGTGGTCGGGCCCGTCGACGGCGGCGCCCGTCACGCTGCCGCCCGCCCAGGACGGGGCCGCTCCGGCCGAGGGCGCGCTGTCGCCGTTCGCTCCGCCCTCCGGACGGGCGGGTGGCCCACCGGCCGCCGTGCCGACGGCGGGACCGCCGGTCGCGGAGCCGGTCTCCGTCGCGGTGCCTCCGCACGTGGCACCGGTCAGCGCCGCGCCCCGGCCGGAGCCGGCCGGAGACGGCTCGCAGGCCGCCCGCCCGGCGGACGAACGGCCCGTGTCCGGCGGCGGTTTCGCGCCTCCCACCTGATCCCGCCCCGCGCCACCCGTTCCCTCACGGACCGGAGGGCAGGGTCGCGTACTCCGACGGCGGGGTGTCCAGGTCCTCCAGCTGCACCCCCGGGGCGGAGAGCACCACGTCCCCGGCGAGATGCACGGTGTGCCGCTCCCCGGTGGCGAGGTCGGCGACCTGGTATCCGTGGACGGTCAGGGTTCCGCCGTCCTCGTCATGGTGGTCCTCGCTGCCGAGCAGGGTCCAGGACTGGTCCACGGTGCGCGGGGCCAGCACCGGTTCGGTGAAGGAGACCAGCCGGACCCGCACCCCAGAAGGGGGCGGCCGCAGCAGGCGGGCGACGGCGAGAAGGTAGGCGGGCGAGCCTCCGGTGAACGCGTGTGCGGCGACGTGGCCCTCCTGGGCCTGCTCACCTGCAGGATCGGTGCGCACCCAGCGCACCCCGTCCAGCGCGGCGCCACGGACCTGCCAGTCGCCGGCCCGTGCCTCCAGCCGGATCGGGCGGCCGAGGTCGTCGAGGGCGAGGTCGAGCGAGCCGGTGGAACGGCCCGCGGTGTCGGTACGGCGGGCGACGTACCGCCATCCGCTCGGTCCGGGAGCGCACTGGAAGTGCTCCTCGCCGAGCGGGGTGTGGTCGTGCGGGTCGTGGAGGCTGTAGCGGCCGCGGGGCATGGGCCATACGGTACGTCGGCTCTCCGCACGCCGGACTTCCCGGCCCGGAAGCGGCCCGGCCCGCCCCCGGTCGTGCTGACCGGGGGCGGGCCGGGAACGGCAGTGCGGTTCCGGAGCGGTGCGGTTCCGGAGCGGCGCGGTTCCGGAGCGGTGCGCTTCCGGATCAGTACCGGTAGTGGTCCGGCTTGTACGGGCCCTCGACCGGGACGCCGATGTAGGCGGCCTGCTGCTCGCTGAGCGTGGTGAGCCGCACCCCGAGGGCGTCGAGGTGGAGGCGCGCGACCTTCTCGTCGAGGTGCTTGGGCAGCACGTAGACGCCGGTCGGGTACTCCTCGGTCTTCGTGAACAGCTCGATCTGGGCGATCGTCTGGTTGGCGAACGAGTTGGACATGACGAACGACGGGTGCCCGGTGGCGTTCCCGAGGTTCAGCAGCCGGCCCTCGGAGAGCACGATCAGCTTCTTGCCGGTCGGGAAGGTCCAGGTGTGGACCTGCGGCTTGACCTCGTCGCGGACGACGCCGGGCAGGCCGGCGAGGCCGGCCATGTCGATCTCGTTGTCGAAGTGGCCGATGTTGCCGACGATGGCCTGGTGCTTCATCCGGGCCATGTCGGAGGCCAGGATGACGTCCTTGTTGCCGGTGGTGGTGATGAAGATGTCTGCCGTCTCGACGACGTCCGCCAGGGTCGCGACCTGGTAGCCGTCCATGGCGGCCTGGAGCGCGCAGATCGGGTCGATCTCGGTCACGATGACGCGGGCGCCCTGGCCGCGCAGCGACTCGGCGCAGCCCTTGCCGACGTCCCCGTAGCCGCAGACCACGGCGACCTTGCCGCCGATCAGGACGTCGGTGGCGCGGTTGATGCCGTCGATCAGGGAGTGGCGGCAGCCGTACTTGTTGTCGAACTTGGACTTGGTGACGGCGTCGTTCACGTTGATCGCGGGGAACATCAGCGCACCCTCGCGGAACATCTCGTACAGGCGGTGGACGCCGGTGGTGGTCTCCTCGGTCACGCCGCGGATCTCGGAGGCGACCTGGGTCCACTTCTGCGGGGTCTCGGCGACGGTGCGGGTGAGGAGTTCCAGGATGACGCGGTGCTCGTCGCTGTCCGCGGTGTCCGGGGTCGGGACCTGGCCGCTCTTCTCGTACTCGACGCCCTTGTGGACCAGCACGGTGGCGTCGCCGCCGTCGTCCAGGATCATGTTGGGGCCGCCGGTGGGGCTGTCCGCCCAGGTCAGGGCCTGCTCGGTGCACCACCAGTACTCCTCCAGGGTCTCGCCCTTCCAGGCGAAGACCGGGATACCGGCTGCGGCGATGGCCGCGGCGGCGTGGTCCTGGGTGGAGAAGATGTTGCAGGACGCCCAGCGGACCTCGGCGCCGAGGGCGACCAGGGTCTCGATCAGGACGGCGGTCTGCACGGTCATGTGCAGGGAGCCGGTGATGCGGGCGCCGGCCAGGGGCTGCGCGTCGGCGTACTCCGCCCGGATCGACATCAGGCCGGGCATCTCGTGCTCGGCGAGGGAGATCTCCTTGCGGCCGAACTCCGCGAGGGAGATGTCGGCGACCTTGAAGTCCTGGAAGTCCTGCGGGGTGGCGCTCGTCATTTGCTGCTGCTCCTCGGCTGCGGGAGGGAAGATGGGCAGGACGCGGCGACGGCCACCGGATGCGGCCGGCCGCGCAGTCCGTCGGAGGGCCTTCTTTCCCCTCGGCCGGTGCGGCCTCACCGGCCGTCCGGCTGCCATCAGCAGCGACATCGCACGTCGCCTCCGAATCTAGCAGCCGGGCCGGACCGCGCGCCATGAGATCGCGGGGACCGCACCGGTGGCAACCGCGTGGTTTCGGCCGCGCGCGGCGCGGCGTGGAGGTCCGGCGTCAGATGCCGACGGTGGCGCGGAAGAGGGTGCCGTCCCCGGTCGCGGAGACCGGTCCGGCGCCGGCCGCCACATAGGCCGACCTGCCCGCTTCCAGGACGAGTTCGGCTCCGTCACCGGAGTTCAGCCGCACCGTGCCCGCGGTGGCGAGCAGGATCTGCGGACGGCCGCCGGGCAGGGAGGCGGGGGCGCCGCCGGGCGCGAGCTGCCGGCGGGAGAGCCGGAACTCGCGCGCCGGGGTGGCGTACCTCTCCTCGCCGTCCGGGCCCGCCTCCGGGCGCAGCACCGAGGGCTCTCCCCCGGTGAACTCCACGATCCGCAGCAGCTCGGGGACGTCCACGTGCTTGGGGGTGAGGCCGCAGCGCAGCACATTGTCCGAATTGGCCATGATCTCGACGCCGAGGCCGGTGAGGTAGGCGTGCGGGACGCCGGCGGCGAGGTAGAGGGCCTCCCCCGGGGCGAGCCGCACATGGTTGAGCAGCAGTGCGGCGAGGACGCCGCGGTCGCCCGGGTAGCTGTCGGCGAGCCGGGCGTAGGCCGCGCAGGCAGCGGCGAACTCGCCTCCGGACCCGGCCAGTTCGGCGGCGGCGCGGCCTGTGGCGTGGACGCTCTCGGCCTGGCGCTCCGCGTCGGCGGTGAGAATGGCGGTGAAGACCTCACGCAGCGCGGCGCCGGGCGGGCTGGCACGCAGCAGGTCGGCGTACGGCTTGAGCCCGTCGACGCCGAGCGCGTCCATCAGCGCCGCGGTGCGGTCGGGTTCCCGGAAGCCGCACAGACCCTCGAACGGCGTGAGGGCGCAGATCAGTTCGGGCTTGTGCTGGTCGTCCTTGTAGGTGCGGTGGGCGGCGTCCAGGGGGACGCCACGGGCCTCCTCGTCGGCGAACCCGGCGGCGGCCTGGGCCAGGTCGGGGTGGACCTGGAGGGAGAGCGGGGCGTCGGCGGCCAGCAGCTTCAGCAGGAACGGCAGCCGGGGGCCGAAGGCGGCGTGGCTCTCGGGGCCCAGCTCGCGGTCCGGGTCGGCGGCGATGACGTCGGTGAGCGGGGAGAGCCCGTCCGTTCCGGCTGCGACGCCCGTACCGCGGTCGACGAGGGAGGGTGCTCCGGGGTGTGCGCCCATCCACAGCTCCGCCTGGGGTTCGCCGGTCGGCTCGACACCCAGCAGGGCGGGGATGGCGGTGGTCGAGCCCCAGGCGTAGGGGCGCACCGTGTTGTCGAGTCGGTCCATGGCGTGGTGCTCCAGTGCGTCGGCGGCGCCGGGCGGCTCAGGGCGGCCCGGCCCGGTCGTGGGCGGTGCGGGGTGCTGGGCGGTGCGATTCGAGGGCGTGGTGCGGTTCGAGGGCGTGGTGTGCGGGGTGGGCCGGCCGCGCGGGGGCGGCCGGGTTCATGATCGGGTCGCCGTGGTGAGCGCGAGGTAAACGGCGGTGAAATCCAGCTGGGCGACCAGGTCACCGGCCGTCTCCAGATCGCTGCCGCCCTCGGCGGCGGTCAACTCGGTCAGGGCCACGCCCTGTTCGGAGAGGAGATCGCGGGCGGCCGCGACCGCGCTGGGCGGCAGGTCGGCGTCGGGCGGGGTGTCCGCCGGGGCGGGACCCTCCAGCAGCACCACGCGGGCCCGCGGCGGCGACGGGTCGTCGACCCGGTCGCGGAAGAAGTCGTCCGGGTCCGGCGGCCCGGCGGGGCCTCCGGCGAGCAGCGCCCCGTGGGCGGCCAGGGCCTCGGGCAGCGGTGCGGTCAGCGCCGGGACGCCGGGCAGCGCGAGGAAGGCGGAAGCGGCGTGCCGGGCGACGGCTCCCGCCAGCTTTCCCTCGCTCCAGAGCAGCGGCAGCGCGCCGTGGCAACCGGAGGCGAGTGCCTTCGCGGGGTTGTCGTCGGGGCGGGAGACCGGTCCGCAGCGTTCGGCCGTGGTGTCGAGCCGCTCGGCGAGGGCCTGGAGGTGTTCGCCGGATGCCGCGCACACTCCGAGCCGGTCGCCGAGCATCAGCAGCGGCACGAGCAGCGACCAGTGATGGCCGGGGGCCGCCGGGTGACCGGCCGGTTCCAGGTGCGGCGCGGTGGTGGCGGGCAGGGTCAGGCTCCGTCGGCGCAGGGCCAGTTCGGCGAGCGAGGAGCCCTCGGGGGCGACCGTGGCCACCGCGCAGCCGCGCCGGTGGGCGCGTTCCAGCAGGTCGGTGAGGCCGGGTTCGCTGCCGTCGGCACTGGTGATCAGCACCAGGTCCAGGGTTCCCGCCCAGCGCGGCAGTTGCCAGCGGAGCGCGCCGGGTGAGGCGAGTGGCCCGGACGGCGTGAGGTGGGCGACGCGGACGGCTCCGTCGCCGAGCGCCTCCAGCAGCCCGGCGGCGAGGGGCACGTCCGGCCCGGGACCGGCGAGGAGCACCGTGCCGGGGCGGCCCTCGGGCCGCAGCCGGGACAGGGGCGCGGACGCGGCGCGGACGGCTGTGCGGACCTGCGCCCCGGACGCGGCCACCGACCGCAGCAGTCCGCGCCGGTCGGCGCGGATCAGGCCGTCAGGGTCGTCGAGCAGAGATTCGTCGGTCATGACGGGGCTCCGATCGCCCGGCGTCCGGTGGCCTGGCGTGGGGTTCGCGGGTGGTTGCCGGGCGGTGCCGGGGGCGGTCAGGAGGGGCGGCGTGCCTCGTCGACCAGCAGGACCGGGATGCCGTCCCGGACGGGGTAGGCCAGTCCGCAGCCCTCGACGGCGCAGACCAGCTCTTCGGCGGCCTCGTCCTCGCGCAGCGGTGCATGGCACTCCGGGCAGGCCAGGATCTCCAGGAGTCCGGCTTCGACGAGCGGCATGGTGTCCCTCCGGCGGAAGTGTCTGTGCTGGTCACCCTACCGGCCGCGCCGGGGGTCGGCCACGGCCGCCGGGGGTGGGGTCGAAGTGGCGGCTCAGTGGGCCCACGGGCGGCGGTGTGCGGCGCCCGGTGCCGGTGGTGGAGCACGTCCCGTTCGCGGGGACGCGCCGCACCACCGGGTGGCGCCGGATGTCAGTCGTCGGTGCCGCGCACCAGGGCGAGCACCTCGTCGCGCACCTCGGCCATGGTGGCCGCCTCCCGGGCCTCGACGTTGAGGCGCAGCAGCGGCTCGGTGTTGGAGGCGCGGAGGTTGAACCACCAGTCGTCGGCGGTGACGGTGAGTCCGTCGAGCTCGTCCAGTTCCAGGCCGGGCCGGCCGGAGTAGGCGGCGCGCACGGCGGCAGCCCGGCCGGCCTGGTCCTCGACGGTGCTGTTGATCTCGCCGGAGGCGGCGTACCGGTCGTACTCGGCGACCAGGCCGGAGAGCGGGCCGTCCTGCTCGCCGAGGGCGGCCAGTACATGGAGCGCGGCCAGCATCCCGGTGTCGGCGTTCCAGAAGTCGCGGAAGTAGTAGTGGGCGGAGTGCTCGCCGCCGAACACGGCCCCGGTGGTGGCCATCTCCTGCTTGATGAAGGAGTGCCCGACCCGGGTGCGCACCGGGACGCCGCCGTGCTCGCGCACCACCTCGGGGACCGACCAGGAGGTGATCAGGTTGTGGATGACGGTCGCGCCGGGCGCCTTGGCCAGCTCGCGGCGGGCGACCAGGGCGGTGATGGCGGACGGGGGGACCGGCTCGCCGCGTTCGTCCACCACGAAGCAGCGGTCGGCGTCCCCGTCGAAGGCGATGCCGATGTCGGCGCCCGTCTCGCGGACGCGGGCCTGGAGGTCCACGATGTTGGCCGGGTCCAGCGGGTTGGCCTCGTGGTTGGGGAAGGTGCCGTCCAGTTCGAAGTAGAGGGCGTCCACGTCCAGCGGGAGTCCGGCGAGGACGGTGGGGACGGTGTGGCCGCCCATGCCGTTGCCCGCGTCCACCACGACCTTCAGATGACGGATGCCGGTGAGGTCCACCAGGGAGCGCAGGTGGTCGGCGTAGTCGCCGAGGGTGTCGCGCGGTGTGAGGGTTCCGGGGGTGGCCACCGGCTGCGGCGCGCCCTCCTCGGTCCAGCGCTCCACCAGCGCGCGGATGTCGGCGAGGCCGCTGTCCTGGCCGATGGGGGCGGCGCCGGCCCGGCACATCTTGATGCCGTTGTAGCGCGCCGGGTTGTGGCTGGCGGTGAACATCGCTCCGGGCCGGTCGAGCGAGCCGCTGGCGAAGTACAGCTGGTCGGTGGAGCAGAGGCCGATCTCGGTGACGTCCGCTCCCCGGTCGGCGGCGCCCAGCGCGAAGGCGCGGGCCAGGCCGGGTGAGGAGGGCCGCATGTCGTGGCCGACCACGACCGCCGCGGCGGTGCCGCCGGCTCCGGAGACCTCGGCGAACGCGGCGCCGAACAGCCGGGCGAGGTCCTCGTCGAGCTGGTCCGGGACCACGCCCCGGACGTCGTACGCCTTCACGATCTGAGACAGGTCCGGCACAGGTCACCCCTCGTTGCGTCCGGCAGCCCGCCGCGTCTGACGGGTCGCCGGTTCTGACGGATCGTTTGCGTCTGGCTTCGCGCTGGTTCTCGCGACCGCTCGCCCGCGTCTGACGGGGCGTGTCCCGCGCGGCGTCGGCGGCGCGCGGCGGCTCACGGTACCGAGCGTATGTTACGGATCACCCGTGCGGACATGCCGCATGACGCGGCGGCGCCGGGTACGTCCCGTCGGCCGGGCGGGTGTTCCGGTGGCGGCTTCCGGCGGCACGGCGCCGCGGTGGTGGCCCTGCCGGACAGACGCGCGGGCGGGATCAGGGGTCGGGCGAGCGCAGGATGCGCAGATGGCCGCGGCGGGCCACCTCCATCGGGTCGACCGCGGCGCGCGGCGTCGCGGAACGTGCCTCCGGTACCTCGCGGGTACCGCGGGCGGCCTCCCGGACCGCGTCGGCCAGCGCCTCCAGGTCGTCACCGCTCGGCCGGGGTGCCGAGGTGTCGACCGCGAGCCGGACCACCTCCCAGCCCCGCGGCGCGGTCAGCCGTTCGGAGTGGTGGGCGCACAGGTCGTAACAGTGGGGTTCCGCGTAGGTGGCGAGCGGGCCGAGCACAGCCGTGGAGTCCGCGTAGACATATGTCAGCGTCGCGACGGCGGGACGGCCGCACGCGGTACGCGAACAGCGACGTACGGGGCTCACGATGTTGGACCGTACCGCACTCCTGAGCGGGCCGCGACGCTTGCCCCGGCGCTCACCCGCCCGTGTCGCCCCCATCATGGCCGGGACGTACCGGTTCGCCCCGAACGTGCCCTGCCGAAGCGCTCCCGTCCCTTAAGGTCGGAGGCGATGAGTGATCCCAGCCTCTCCCCCGCGGCCGGCCGTCCGCCCGGTGCCCGCCCGCACCGCCATCGCGACCGGCACGGCCGTGGCATGCGCGGACCGGTGGCACCGCCGCAGGTGCCGCTGGCGGCGAGCCGGGCCGAGTCGTTCGACTCGATGGTGCTGGACTCCGCGGACCGGCTGCGGCGCCGGCTGCCGCAGCTCGGGCGGGTGGACTTCGAGGTGCACGAGGTGCCGGAGCCGCCGGTGACCGAGCCGATCCCGCTGGGCTCGTCGGTCCCCGCGGAGGGCGACCGGCCGGGCCGGATCGTGGTGTACCGGCGCCCGGTGGAGTTGCGCAGCCGGAACCGGGACGAGCGGGCGGCGCTGGTGCACGAGGTCGTGGTGGAGCAGGCGGCGGAGCTGCTCGGGCTGGCTCCCGAGGCGGTCGACCCGCGCTACGGCCAGGAGTAGTGCCAGGCGTAGGGCCAGGCGTGAGGGCAACGCCCCGGGGCGAGCGGCGGCCCGGGTGTTCACCGGCGCCCGCCCGCGGTGCGGCGCTCAGCGACGGCCGAGGACCCCGAGGTTCGGTCCGGTCTCGGGGACGGAGACGGTGGACTGGTCGTCCGGGAGGGTCTGCACCGTGAACATCGGGATGTCGTCGCGTTCCTCGGTGAGCACCCGCGCCGCGTAGAGCAGGCCCTCGCCGCCGGTGCGGCGCACGGTCAGGGCGTAGCGCCCCTCGGTGTCGTCGGGCAGCTCCGGCGCGTAGGTGGCGGTGGTGCCGGCGGCGACGGTGAGGGTGTCGGAGACCGTGCTGCCGCCCTCGTCGCCGGGCGAGGCGGTGACCTCGACCTCGACGTCGTCCTCCATGGCGGTCAGGACCAGCTCCGCGCCCTCCGGAACGTTGCCGGAGGCGGTGGTACGGGCCTCGACCGGCGCGGTGGCCGGAATGAACGCCAGCTCCTGCTCGTCGTCCTCACCCCTGGTCACCAGCAGCGCGGCGACGATCGGGCCGGAGCCCTCGTTCGGGGTCAGCACCAGGGAGCCCGCCTCGCCCTGGGTCACGGTCTCCAGGTCGACCGACTCGACCATGCCGGAGCGCAGGTACAGGGACTCGTTGCCGGCGGGGGTGATGGTGGCGGTGGGCCCGGCGAAGCCCACGCCGACGTTGACGTCCCCCTCCCCCGCGGCGAAGGCCACCAGCCGCACGGTCTCGGCGTCCGCCGGGATGCCCGGCATGACGACGGCACCCTCGGGGGCGGAGACCGGGGCGATCCAGTCAGCGCCGAGTTCGCTGTCCACCGCCTCGATCTGCGCGCCGACACGCCCGGTGCGGGCGGTCACGTGGACGCCGACGTCGGTCTCGTTCGCGTCGGTGAGGGTGGACAGCCGCACCCGCACCGTGGACCCACCGGGAACCGTGACGCCCTCGTCGACGGCGAGCGTCATCCGGCCCTCGGGACCGTAGAGGTCGAGGTCGACCACGGTGGCGGAGTCGTCGGGGTTGGTGAGGTGGACGTAGTCGCTGCGGCTCTCGGCCGTGGAGGCGCCCGCGAACCAGAACGAGGTGTCCGGGCGCTGGCAGGAGGTGCCCATCAGACCGCGGCCGCTTCCGGCGGCGGCCCGGATCAGGGTCGTCTGCTGCACGGTCCAGCCGGGTGCCGTCCCGTGGTCGGCGCTGCCCGCGAGGGCGGGGGCGTCGGCGTCCTTGGTGGAGTCGCTGACAGGGGTGCCGGGCTCCTGCTGGAGCAGGATGCGGTCGTCGTCGGGCTCGGCGTCGGCGTCGTCCCCGTCCTCGTCCTCGGCTCCGTCGTCCTCGGCGCTCTCCGTGTCCTCGGTCTCCTCCTGGTCCTCTTCCTCGTCCTCGTCCGCTCCGGTGGCGCCGCCGGGCACGTACTCGGTGAGCGGCAGCAGTCCCGCACTGCCCGGCTCGCCGTCGCCGGTGGAGGTGTCGCCGGTCGACGCGTCCCCGGCGGGGGTGAAGCCGGTGTACCAGGTGGTGGCGCGGCTGAGGCCGGTGGGCTGCGGGCAGACCAGCGTGGTGCGTTCGACGGGCGCTCGGGTCGCTTCACCGGAGGGGCCGGAGGCGTCGGCGTCACCGCCGAGGGTGGCCATGCCGGCCACGGCGGCGAGCGCGACGCCCACGGCGACCAGGGTCACGAGTGGGCTGCGGGTGAGTCCGGAGCCCCCGGGGAGGTCGAGTTTCATCGCTGGCCGTTCCCGTCGCCGTAGTCGTGCGGCTGGTCGGAGGGGTAGTCGTAGCGGTGGTCCCGGCCGTCGTTCGCCTGGTCGGGCCAGGCGCCGTACGCCGGGTCACCGCCCTCGGGCCCGGGGGCCGGGGCGGGGACACCGGTGCCGTACGGGTCCGCGGCGTGCTGGTAGCCGCCGGCGTCCTGGCCGTAGCCGTAGCCGCCCTGGTTCCAGTCGCCCTGGGCGTACCCCTGCTGGGGGTGGCCCTCCTGCGGGTAGCCCTGCTGGGGGTAGCCGCCCTGGTCGTAGCCGGTGCCGGCGTACTCGGTGCCCGGGTACCCGGGCGGGGCGTAGCCGGACTGGCCCGCCTGGCCGTAGTCGTAGCCGTCGTACTGCTGCCCGCCCTGCTGCCCGCCGCCCGGGGGTGCCTGGGAGCCGCCGTACGGGTCGTAGCCGCCGTCGGCCCATTCGCTGCCGGAGCCCACCGGGGCCGGCTCGGCGTCGGGCGCCGCGACCGGTTGTGCGGGCACATGCGGGGCGGCGGGGGTGTCGCCGGAACGGTCACGGGCGCGGCCGTGGTCATCCGCGTCGTCGGCACCGCTGTCGTCCGCGTCCCGGTGGCCGGAGCCGGGCGCATCCGGCCCGCCGCCGTCACCCGCGGTGGGCGGCGCGGCGCCGTCGGCGTGGTCGCGGTCCAGGCCCTCGGGCAGGTCGTCGTCGATTTCCTGCCGGCGGCCCGGCAGGGCGAGCACGGCGAGGACCAGCAGTCCGAAGCCCTGCGCCCACGTCCACATGGTGTGGAGCGAGCCGCTGCTGTAGCTGACCCGCAACCGGCCTTCTCCCGCGGGGAGTTCGAAGCCCTGGGCCCAGCCGTCGAGCCGGGTCGGGGTCAGCGGCGTCCCGTCGAGGGTGGCCTCCCAGCCCTCGGCGGCGGTGTCGGCGAGCCGTAGCACCCGGCCCTCGGGGCCGTCCGGCAGGTCGGTGTCGACCTCGACGGGGCCGGCGGGCAGCCGGGTCGGCGTCGCGGAGGTGTCGCCCTCGGCGGGCAGCACCATCACCCGGGCGAGTTCGCGCTCGACCCGCCACAGGGCGCTGCCGTCCTCCTGGCTGAGCCGCTTGAGGCCGGGGGTGGTGTCCAGCACGCGGTGCAGTTCCTCGGGGGAGCCGTCGCGGACCAGGATGTACCGGATGGCGTAGCCGCCGAGCCGTTCCGCCTGGTCGGCGCCGGAACCGGCGGCGAGGTCGGCGACGACGGAGGACAACGAGCGGTCCTCGGGCATCAGTTCGGCGATGTCGGCGTCACCCAGACGGGCCCCGGCACCGCGCACCACGGCGTAGTCGAGCGCGGTCGGCGCGCCGTCGGCGGTCTCACCCTCACCGGCCAGCACCAGGGTGCGGGCGCGGTCGCTGGTGGAGCTCTCCTCGGCGACGAACGCCGGGACCTGCACCGGGTTGGCGCGCTCCAGCGGACCGTCGGCGCCGCGCACCATCCAGCCGGCGGCGACCAGGGCCGGGCCCAGCGCCGCGGCGACCGCGATCAGGACCGCGACCGGCTGCCGCCAGCCGAAGCTCTCCGCGGCGACCCGGTGACGGGCACCGTCGGCGCCCAGCGCGGCGGCGGCGATGATCGCGAGGCCGTACACCAGGACGGCGGGCCCGGCCCAGTGCGAGCCGTTGGCCCAGACGCCGAAGACCAGGGCGGCCAGCGCGGCCACCCAGGCCGCGGTCACCGCGGTGCGGCGCTCGCGGCGCAGCAGCGCGGCGAGTCCGGCCAGCAGCAGACCGAGCAGCAGCAGGGCGCCCGGGGTGCCGGGGCCGCCGGGGTTGAGGCCCAGCAGCGAGAGCGCGGAGGCCGGGACGGAGTCCAGCGGCAACCCGGCCTCGGCCAGGATGCGGTCCGGGCTGGTGAGCACGGTGAACGACCAGGGCGCGAGCATCACCACGGGGGTGAGTACCAGCGCGGCGAGCCGGCGCACGCGGGGGCCCCGTCCGCCGGGGGCGGGCCGCAGCAGCGCGGCGATGGCGAGCACCAGCGTGATCGGCCACACCACGGGGGTGAAGGCGGTGACCACGGTCAGCGCCAGCGCCCCGGCCCAGGCGGCGCGCCAGGGCCCGCGGTTGCCGGGGACCAGCCCTGCGGAGAGGACCGCGCAGCGGGCCAGCGGCGGCAGGAGGATCGCGAGGACGACGGTGCCGATCCGGCCGGAGGCGATGGCTCCGGTGAGAGCGGGCAGGAAGGCGTAGGCGACGCTGCCCCAGGCGCGCAGCACCCGGGAGGTGACCAGCCGCTTGGAGGCGAGGTAGGCGCTGATTCCGGCGAGCGGGACGGCGCCGACGACGAGCAGCGTCATGGCGAGGCCGGCCGAGCCGAGGAACGGGGTGGCGAAGAGCGCCAGCAGCGCCAGGTGCGGCGGCGCGGACTCCACGGCGCCGACGCCCAGCGGTTGCCAGGTCTCTCGGAAGCGGCTGAGGAGTTCGGAGGCGTCGGCCGGCGCGGGGAGCAGGGCCCCGCCGCTGAGCGCACCGCCGCCGACGAGTTCCCGGCAGGCTGCGAGGGCGACAAGGAACAGCAGCACGAAGAGGACCGGTCCGGGCCGGCGCGCGAGGGCGCGGACCTTGGCGAACTGCTCGACCTCCAGGGCGTCCGCGTCGTCGTCGGAGGGCCCCGACTCGACGGCGCCGTGCCGGCTGCCGGAGGCGGCCGGGTCGGAGCGCCGGGAGAGGGAGCTGACGGCCTGTTCGGCCGTGGCCTTGATGGTGGCGCCCGGCGGCGGGAAGAGCGGCCGGAGCGCCGTGTGGTCGAGGTCGGCGGAGGTGGTGGTGCGCCGTTGGGAACGGGCGCGCAGCAGCCGTCCCGGCCGGATGAGGGTGGCCAGCAGTCCGGCGAACTCGTCGAGGGCGCGGCCGGGCGCCTTGCCGACGAGATAGGCGAGGACACGGATGAAGGTGCCGACGACCAGCCGCAGCAGGACCCACGGCAGCAGCCGGGCACGGGAGTTGCCGAGGAGGGCGTAGACGGCGGCGGCCTTGTCCACGCGGTGCGGGCTGCCACCGAGCCGTCCGGCGCAGTCGATGGAGCGCCGCTCGCGGGCCGAGGCCTCGGCGTGACGCAGTACGGCGCTGGGGGCGACGCGGACGCCGAGGCCGGCGGAGTGGGCACGCCAGCACAGGTCGAGGTCGTCGCGCATCAGCGGCAGGTGACGGTCGAAGCCGCCGAGCCGCTCGTAGGCGTCGCGGCGGATCAGCATGCCGGCGGAGGAGACGGACAGGACGTCGCGGTGCAGGTCGTGCTGGCCCTGGTCCTGCTCCCGGCGGTCCAGGCCGGTCCAGCGGCGTCCGCTGGGGGCGACGGTGACGCCGGTCTCCAGCAGCTGCCTGCGGTCGTACCAGCCGCGGAGTTTGGGGCCGATGATCGCCGCTTCGGGGTGCGCCTCGGCGTGACGGAGCAGGTGCACCAGGGCGTCGGTGTCGGGCGCGGAGTCGTCGTGCAGCAGCCAGAACCAGTGGATGGGTTCGCCGTGCGGCAGTTCGGGCATGCCGTAGGTGTCGTCCCGCCAGGTGCGGGTCTCCGGATCCCAGCCGCTGGGGCGCTTGAGGTAGCCGAGATCGTCGGGGGTGAGCACGGGAGCGGAGCGGGCGGCCTCGGCGACGGCCGCGCCGAAGCCGGTGCGGCGGGCGAGGTGGAGTACGCGTTCCGCGCCGAGCGCGTCGGTGACGAGGTCGGCGGAACGGTCGGCCGACCCGGTGTCGGCGGCTATGACGTCCTGGACGGGACGCTGCTGGTTCACCAGCCCGGCGAGCACGTCGGGGAGCCAGCGTTCTCCGTCGTGCGAGACCAGCACGGCGGTGACGACATGCTGCGGTAGCTCTGGATGTGAGGCGGCTGCGGCAGACATCGAGGTACGGGCCCCGGTTCGGTGGAGGTCGGCGGACAGCCACACACTACCGGGGTGCCGGGGACCGCCGGTCCGTTCCGCACGCCTGGACGCCGGGGCGTGCGCACGGGGGTCGGGCCGACGGGTCCGGCCGCTTCTCTCGCTGGTTCCGCTTGTGATGGGGGCCCGCGGAGGGGCCGGTTATCCGGGGTATGCCGGTCGTCGGCTCACGGCGCCGGCGTGGGCGCCGGGCCCGGTTCAGACGACGGCCTTCTTCAGCCGGCGGCGCTCACGCTCCGACAGTCCGCCCCAGATACCGAAGCGTTCGTCGTTGGCGAGCGCGTACTCCAGGCACTCGGACCGTACTTCGCACGCGAGGCAGACCTTCTTGGCCTCGCGGGTGGAGCCGCCCTTCTCGGGGAAGAACGACTCGGGGTCGGTCTGGGCGCACAACGCGCGCTCCTGCCAGCCCGGTTCTTCGTCGGTGTCGTCGACCAGCAGTTGCTGGAACAGCTCGGTCATCTCGCGCCTCGCCTTCCTTGCGTCCCCGTGATGTTGCCGTTACCGATACGCGGCGAACGACACGAGTGAAATTACAAGTGCGTCATCCGGGCCCGTCAAGCCGGGATCTGCTAATGGCCCGATGATTCACCCAGCGGCACCACACCCGCGCCGATCGTGTTCAAATCACCACGAACCATACGGACACTTCAGGCATTTCGACCACTCCCTCCGAGTGCTTCCGGAGTGAAGACGAATCGAACACCCGTAGTGTTCCGACTGCCCAGGCCGAGCGATCCGAATCACAGCTGGATCACAGAAGCACAACGACACCCGGCAGGTCCGATGTTGCGCCACCTGTCCAGCCCGTGGACGCATAAACCTTTCCGCACGGGGCGCAACCGGATGTGGTGAAACAATGCGTCCGAACGCACGGCTCGCTTGACAGACCTCCTCCGCAACCGCTCACCTGAGCCTCTGAACACCGTGCGTACACGCGCCGTCACAGTTGCGTCGCTCGTCGTGCGTCGCGCACCACCGTCCACCGTCCAGCGCTCCCGATCAGGTCTCGCATGTACAACGACAACGAAATCGGCGGTGACCCCACCGCGCTCCCCCACCTGATGCCGCCGCCCGCCGAACACCCGTGCACCGTCGCGGAGTTCGCCGGTCTCGTGCGCAAGGTCGCGGGCTGTCGTGCGCACTGGGCACCGCTGGTCGGGTACGACGCGACGAGCCGCTGGTACCACCGGCTGCGCACCGGCCCGGGGTACGAGCTCTGGCTGCTCAGCTGGCTGCCCGGACAGGGCAGCGGGCGCCACGACCACGGTGGTTCGCACGGCGTCTTCACCGTGCTCGACGGCGAGCTGAGCGAGTTCACCGGCGCGGCCGGTGCGGCCGGCGCCGGGCGGGCCGTACGCCCCGGTCCGCTCCGGGTGTTCGCGCCCGGCTACGTCCACGAGATGGTCAACACCACGCTGCTGCCCGCCGTCTCGCTGCACCTGTACTTCCCCGGTCTCACCGAGATGCCGATGCGTCCCCGCGACACCTCCGGCGCGGCCGGGTCGACGCCCGTCGCCACCGTCTCCGGGCCGCGGCCCGCGGCCGTGGCGGGCGCCGCGCCGGGCGCCGCGTCCGGCGGACGGACCGCCCGGCGGGCCGGGACCGGCTGCTGACACACTGGTCGGTATGCAGCGCATCGTGGTTCTGGCCGGCGGCACCGGCGGTGCCCGCTTCCTGCGCGGTCTCAAGCTGGCCGCGCCGGAGGCGGAGATCACCGTCGTCGGCAACACCGGAGACGACATCCATCTGTTCGGCCTCAAGGTCTGCCCCGACCTCGACACCGTGATGTACACCCTCGGCGGTGGCATCCACGAGGAGCAGGGCTGGGGCCGGGCGGACGAGAGCTTCGCCGTCAAGGAGGAGCTGGCCGCCTACGGGGTGGGCCCGGAGTGGTTCGGTCTCGGTGACCGTGACTTCGCGACCCACATCGTGCGCACCCAGATGATGGCCGCCGGCTTCCCGCTGAGCGCGGTCACGGAGGCGCTGTGCCGCCGGTGGGAGCCGGGGGTGCGGCTGCTGCCCATGACCGACGACCGGGTCGAGACCCATGTCCTGATCGACACCGAGGACGAGGGCCGCAAGGCGATCCACTTCCAGGAGTACTGGGTACGGCTGCGGGCCGAGCCCACCGCCCACGCTGTGGTGCCGGTCGGCGCCGACAAGGCCGAGCCGGCACCGGGGGTGCTGGCCGCCATCGGCTCCGCCGACGTGATCGTCTTCCCGCCCTCCAACCCCGTAGTGAGCGTCGGCACCATCCTGGCCGTTCCCGGCGTCCGTGAGGCCATCGCCGCCGCGGGCGTGCCGGTGGTCGGGCTGTCCCCGATCGTCGGCGGCGCGCCGGTGCGCGGCATGGCCGACAAGGTGCTGGCCGCCGTCGGTGTCGAGGCCACGGCCGCCGCCGTCGCGGCCCACTACGGCTCGGGGCTGCTGGACGGCTGGCTGGTGGACACGGCCGACGCGGACGCGGTTCCCGTGGTGGAGGCGGACGGCATCCGCTGTCGCGCGGTGCCGCTGATGATGACCGACGCCGACGCGACCGCGGCCATGGCGCGCGCCGCCCTGGAACTGGCCGGCGAGCTGACGGCCGAGGTGGCGCCGTGACGGCCGGCGGTTCGGGCGGCCCGGGCACGGAATCGGGCGGCGAAGCCACCCGTTCGGCGGAGTTCCGCGTGTGGTCGCTGCCCGGCCTGCCGGAGGTGGCTCCCGGTGACGACCTCGCCCGGCTCATCGCCGATGCCGCGGCGGCCGACGCGACGGCCGGTGGCACCGGATCGCACGGGCTGGCCGACGGCGACATCGTGGTGGTCACCTCCAAGATCGTCAGCAAGGCGGAGGGCCGGGTCGTCATCGCCGACGACCGCGAGGCGGCGATCGACGCCGAGACCGTACGGGTCGTCGCCCGGCGCGGGCCGACCCGCATCGTGGAGTCGCGGCACGGCTTCGTCATGGTGGCGGCCGGAGTGGACGCCTCCAACACCCCGCGTGGCACGGTGCTGCTGCTGCCGGAGGACCCGGACGCCTCGGCGCGGCGCATCCGCGACGGGCTGCGCGAGCTGACCGGCGCCACGGTCGGAGTGCTCGTCACGGACACCTTCGGCCGGCCGTGGCGCGAGGGCCAGACCGACGTGGCGATCGGCGCGGCCGGGCTGCGGGTGCTGGACGACCTGCGCGGCGGGACCGATCCGCACGGCAACCCCCTGGGTGCGACCGTCACCGCCGTCGCCGACGAACTGGCCGGCGCGGGCGAGCTGGTGAAGGGAAAGACCGAGGGCCGGCCGATCGCCGTGGTGCGCGGCCTGTCCGAACACGTCACCGGGGCCGGGGCCGAGGACTCCGGTGCCCGTCCCCTGATCCGGGACGCCGCCGCCGACATGTTCCGCCTGGGCACCTCCGAGGCGGTCCGGGAGGCGGTGACCCAGCGCCGCACCGTCCGCGAGTTCACCGGTGAGCCGGTCGACGGTGACGCGGTGCGCCGTGCGGTGGCGGCGGCTGTCACCGCGCCCGCGCCGCACCACACCACGCCGTGGCGGTTCGTGCTGCTGGAGTCGCCCGAGTCGCGCGCCGGCCTGCTGGACGCGATGCGCGAGGCCTGGATCGCGGACCTGCGCGGCGACGGCCGGGACGAGGAGTCGGTGGCCCGCCGGGTGCGGCGCGGCGACGTGCTGCGGCGCGCGCCGTACCTGGTGGTGCCCTGCCTGGTCGCCGACGGCGCCCACCACTACCCGGACGCCCGCCGCTCGGCGGCCGAGCGGGAGATGTTCGTGGTGGCGGCCGGGGCGGCGGTGCAGAACCTGCTGGTGGCCCTCGCCGGAGAGGGGCTGGGCTCGGCCTGGGTCTCCTCCACCATGTTCTGCCGCGACACCGTGCGCACGGAGCTGAAGCTCCCGGAGGACTGGGACCCGATGGGCGCGGTCGCCGTCGGCGTCGTCGTACCGTGCGGGCGTTCAGTCGCAGATCACCTGGTCGCCGGTGGCGGCGCCGTAGCCGCCGTCCTTCCACTCCTCCGCGCGCATCGGCTGGCGGCCGTCGCGCACGGGCCGGACCTCGGTGAAGTCCTCGCCTACGGCCAGCAGCAGTTCCGGGCCGTGGTCGGCGACCTCGCGCAGCTGGGCGCCGGGGACGGCGGCGCGCAGCGCGGCGGCCTCCTCGCGCCGGTCGGGGTCGTGGGTGATGGTGGTGCGGCTCTGCGCCGTGGTGTCGGAGCCGGCGTCCTCGTCGGCGGTGAGGCCACCGGTGGTGAAGCCGGTGGCGGCGAGCTGTTCGTCCGCCCGGGCGCCGAGGCCCTCGCGGGAGCTGGCGTTCTCGACCCGGACCTTCACCTCCTGCGGCGACATGTCGACCGGGACGGCGCCCTGCGGGCGCGTGTCGGTGTCCTTCTCCGCGTCGCCGTCCCGGCCGGCGTCGTTGTCGCCGTCCGTCTTCTTCCCGGAGTCAGCCTCCCGCGACTCGTCGGCCCCGCCGGCACCGGCCAGTGGCCGGTCCTCGCGGATGGCGGTGAAGAGACGTTCGGCGCCCTCCTCGTCCCAGGTGACGGTGGTGCCGCCGGAGGGGAGCGCCTTGCCGATCTGGTCGATGGGAACCGAGGTGAGTTCGGCGGAGGAGGTGTCGAAGTCGCTCATCGCCCGGCTGAGGTCGAGGATCTCGTCGATGCCGAACTCCGGGTCCACGCGCACCGATTCGAGCATGACGTCGGCGGTGCGGCGCAGTTTGGCCGGGTTGAGCAGCACATCGGCGCTGACGGCCTTGTCGACGAAGGAGGCGAGGAACTTCTGCTGGCGCTGCATGCGGCCGAAGTCGGCGGAGGGGTCCAGCGAGCGGGCGCGTACGTACTGGAGCGCTTCGCCGCCGCTGAGCGTGGAGGTGCCGGGCGGCAGGTCCAGGCCGGACTTCTCGTCCTTGAGCGGCTTGACGGTGCAGACGTCCACGCCGCCGATCTCGTCGACGCCGCGCATGAAGCTGAGGAAGTTGACCTCCAGGTAGTGGTCGATCCGCACGCCGGTCATCTTCTCCACGGTGCGCACCATCAGCGCGGGGCCGCCGTGCGAGAGGGCGGCGTTCATCTTGTCCGGGTGCGCGGGGTGGCGTTCACCGCCGCCGGACTCGAAGGCGTGGGCGGGGAGTTCGGCGTAGGAGTCGCGGGGCAGGGAGACCACGCTGGCGCGTTCGCGGTCCTCGGAGAGGTGGACCAGGATGATGGTGTCGGCGCAGTGGCAGGCGTCGCCGCCGATACCGTACTTCTTCTTCTCCTCCTTGGTGATCCCCTCTCGGCTGTCGTTGCCGATGAGCAGCACGTTGAGGCCCTTGCTGGTGTCGGGCCGGTTGCTGAGGTCGTGGAAGGGGTCGACCCGGTCGAGCCCGGTGTCGATGGTGGAGACCATCGCGTGGCCGACCCCGCCGGTCAGCAGCACGCCCGCCGCGGCGACGGCCGAGAGCCGCAACCCCCACCGCGGTCTGCGGCTCGCCCCCCGGGCCGGGCGGGGACGCGGGTCGGGGTGGTGGTGCGGGCGGTTGGCGGGCAACGTCGGGACCTCCGCTGTCGTGCGACGGGGGCCGGGTCACCCCGTGGGGAGCGTAGGAACGGCCAGGCCCGGGGCGCGTGCGGACCCGCCGCGCGCCACCCGGGTGGGCGAATGGGTGTGCGCCGTTCGCGGTACCGTGAGCCGGTGACGACACGAGGAGACCGGGGCGGCAGCGCCCCCGGCGGGCAGGACCTTCCCGCAGTGTCCGTGATCATGCCGGTGCTCGATGAGGAGCGGCATCTGCGGCACGCGGTGGAGCACGTCCTGCGGCAGGAGTACGCGGGCGACCTGGAGGTGGTGATCGCGCTCGGCCCCTCCCAGGACCGGACGGACGAGATCGCCGCCGAGCTGGTGGCCGAGACCGCCGAGCGGCCGTGGGGCCGGGTGGTGACGGTGGCCAATCCCACCGGCCGTACCCCCGCCGGGCTGAACGCGGCGATCGAGGCGTCCAGTCACCCGGTCGTGGTGCGGGTGGACGGGCACGGGATGCTCTCGCCGGGGTACATCGCAACCGCCGTGCGGCTGCTGGAGGAGACGGGAGCGGCCAACGTCGGCGGCATCATGCACGCCGAGGGTGAGAACGCGTGGGAGCACGCGGTCGCCGCGGCGATGACCTCCCGGATCGGCGTCGGGAACGCCGCCTTCCACACCGGCGGCGCAGCCGGCGAGGCGGAGACCGTCTATCTGGGGGTGTTCCGGCGGGAGGTGCTGGAGCGTCAGGGCGGCTACAACGTGGAGTTCGTCCGGGCACAGGACTGGGAGCTGAACTTCCGCATCCGGCAGGACGGCGGGCTGATCTGGTTCTCGCCGGAGCTGCTGGTCTCCTACCGGCCGCGGCCGAACGTGCGGCGGCTGGCCCGCCAGTACCACGACTACGGCCGCTGGCGGCATGTGGTGGCCCGCTACCACCAGGGGTCGATCAACCCGCGCTATCTGGCGCCGCCGGCCGCCGTGCTGGCGATCGCGGCGGGCCTGGTGGGGGTGGTGGTGACGCCGTGGACGCTGGTGGTGCCCGGCGGCTACCTGGCCGCGATCACCCTGGGCTCGCTGCCCGCCGGGAAGGGGCTGTCACTGTCGGCGCGGCTGCGGATCCCGGTGGCGCTGGCCACCATGCACATGTCCTGGGGCTGGGGCTTTCTGACGAGCCCCCGGTCGCTGGCGCGCAAGGTCCGGGCCTCGCGGCGCGAGCCGGCCGGCCGTCCCTCCTGACCCTCCGGGCGTCAGCCGCCGCGCACCCATCGACACCCCGGCCACGGCCGGGGTGTCGCCGCGTTTCGGGGGGGGACACCCGGGGGG
>NZ_BHZI01000060.1 GCF_004305975.1 Streptomyces otsuchiensis | reverse complement strand
GCCCTACCCGGCACACACCCATCCTCCCCCGCCCAGGCCCGGTTTCCTCACATCAGCCCCGGAATCACCCGTGCGGGTAACGAAGTTATCCACAGCCTTCGAGTTGTCCACAGGCCCCAGCGGGATTCCCGAAAATCGGTCAGCGTGGTGCCATGCACCGCCTCGAACCGTCCGCTTCCGCGCACTCCTCCGTCCCGCCCTTTCCCCCGATCCGCACGGGTTCCCGTGGCCACCGGATCCGCAGGCGCCTGCGGGGCAAACGCGTCGCCGGCGCCGCGCTGGTTATCTGCGGCTTGCTCCTGGCCACGTCCTCCCTCGTAACATCGCAGCCGGTCACACCCACCGCAGCGGCCCACGCCTCCTCCCCCGACACGGCCGAGGTGAACGAGTCCCCCGGCGCCGACCTGCCCACCGCGACCGAGCAGCCCGGCGATCCCACCTCCCGGGACGAACCCCCGCCCGAGGACGAGGCGGACGTTCTCGTCCGGGCCCCGATCCGCCTGGCCGACGCTGCCCTGACCGGGGTCCTGGCGCCCGGTGACCGCGTGGACGTTCTCGCCGTCCCGATCGCGCCCGACGCCGCAGCGGGCCCGCGGCAGGCGCGGCGTATCGCACACCGGGCGAGGGTGGCGGAAATTCCGGTGGATGAAGAAACTGGTCGGGTTGACCGACTGGAGGGCGCACTCATCGTGGTCGAGGTGTCACCACGGACCGCGGGTGCCCTCGCCGGATCGATGAGCGATTCCCGGTTGACGGTGACGAGATGGTAGACAGCTCGTTGCCCGTCAGGAGAAGCGTGGACCGCCGCGCACGGACAACAGGGAAAGGGAAAGGCGTTGAGCGAGGAAAAGCAGGGCGTCATCGCCGGCTTCAGGGAATTCCTGATGCGGGGCAATGTGGTGGAACTGGCGGTCGCCGTCGTGGTCGGCGCCGCGTTCACCAAGATCGTGAACGCGGTCGTCGACGGCGTGATCGGCCCTCTGGTCGGCGCCTTCGGTACTCAGAACCTGGACAACTACACGTCCTGCCTGAAGGGCCCCTGCCAGACGGTCAACGGCGAGATGGTGGGTGTGCAGATCGCGTGGGGCACGGTCCTCAGCGCGACGCTGACCTTCCTGATCACCGCCGGGGTCGTGTACTTCCTGATGATCCTGCCGATCAACCGCCTGAAGGCGCGTATGGACGCGCGGAAGCCGCAGGACGACACCCCGGCCGAGAAGACCGAGCTGGAGATCCTCGCCGAGATCCGGGACGAGCTGATCGCCCAGCGTGCGGGCGGATCGAGCGGACCGGTCGAGATGGACAAGGTCGTCACCACGCAGCGGTCCGGGCCCGACCAGAGCTGACCGCCGAGGCCGGGCGGACACCCCACCGGGCGCCCGCCCGGCCCGCGGCCGACGGACTCCAGCGGCCACCGGCCGACACCGGTGGCCGGTCGCTGCTAAACGTGATGCGGGGGCTTCTCGTCCAGAAACCGGGCGAGGTCGGCTGCGCCGCCGTGACCGGGCGCGGCCGGCACACGGTCGCCCCACCCCTCGTCACTGTCGTCACGCGACGGCGAGGCCAGCGGGTCGTCGAAGATCAGACGTGCGCTTGCGGCTGGTTCGGGCCGTCCCCCGGGCTCTGCGGTCATGCCTCCAGCGTAAGGCCGGCGCGCAGCCCCCCGGCAGCCGCTACGTCGTCCCCCGTCAGCTCCTCCCACCACAGATCGCGCCCGGGCGTCCACGGCACGGGCCGCGGCTGCTGGGAGACCACCACCACGTTCCGCACGTCCGGGCACCCGGACAGCGCCTGGTCCAACCCGGCCTTGACGGGGACGACCTGCCCGTCCCGCAGGCAGCTGTCGGCGGTGACCACCACGTGCGCCCCGGCGCTCCGGATCCGATGCCGGACCCATCCGGTGTGGTCGCCGAGCGGAAGACTGATCCGCACCGCGTCGAGGCGGAGGCAGGCCAGCGTGACGACGAAGGACTCCGGACAGGTCGGCAACGCCACCGCCAGCCGGCTGCCGGAGCGGACGCCGAGCAGTGCCAGGCCCTCGGCGGCGCGGCGCGCCCGCTCCACCAGCGCGGCGTGCGTCAGTCCGTCCGCCGCCAGGTGCCGGTCTTCCGGCTGCTGGAAGTTCATGGGGTCAGACTGGTCGAGGCCGATATACGTCCGCTAAACGTCCGCCGCCGGGGCGCGCGGGGGTGCGGCACGTGGTAGCCATGGGTCATGAGAGACGCACTGACCGACGTTTCGGGGCTTCTGGTCGGGCACGCGGAGCGGGTCGGTGACGGTGCGCTGACGGGTGTGACGGTCGTCCTCGCGCCGGCGGGCGGGGTCATGGCCGCGGTGGACGTGCGTGGCGGCGGCCCGGGTACGCGTGAGACGGACGCGCTGGATCCACGCAACCTGGTGGGGCGCGCCGACGCCGTCGTGCTGGCGGGTGGCAGTGCGTTCGGTCTGGCGGCGGCCGACGGCGTCATGGCGTGGCTGGAGGAGCGGCACCGGGGCTTCCGCGTCGGGCCGGATCCCGCTCAGGTGGTTCCGGTGGTTCCCTCCGCGGTGCTGTTCGACCTGGGGCGCGGTGGGGACTGGTCGGCGCGGCCGGACCAGCTACTGGGCCGTGCCGCGGTCGAGGCCGCGTCGGCCGAAGTCCCGGTGGGAAACCGGGGAGCGGGCGCGGGTGCCGTGGCCGGTGGCCTGAAGGGGGGCGTCGGCACGGCGAGCGTCCGGCTGTCGTCGGGAGCGACGGTGGCCGCGCTGGCGGCCGTCAACGCCGCCGGGTCGGTGTTCGATCCGGAGACCGGGTCCCTGTACGGCGATCCTTCGTGGTCGCCACCCGCGCGGGTGCGTGCGGGGGCTGCTCGGCGGCTGGCGGAGGCGCAGCGCGAGTCCGGCAGGCGGGCTCCCCAGTCGCTGAGCCCGCCCTTGAACACGACGCTGGCGGTGGTGGCGACCGACGCGGTCCTCACTCACGGCCAGACGCAGAAGCTGGCGGGGACGGCACACGACGGCTTGGCCCGCGCGGTCCGTCCGGTGCATCTGCTGACCGACGGGGACACGGTGTTCTCGCTGGCGACCGGAGAACGGGAGCTACCGACGGGCGAGATGCCGGCGCTGGCGGTCAACGAGGTGCTGGCGGCAGGGGCGGAGGTGCTGACCCGGGCGGTCGTGAGCGCCGTGCTGAGCGCGGAGAGCTGCGACAGCCCGGGCGGGGTCTTCCCGTGCTACCGGGATCTCTACGACTACCGGGCCGCCTCGGATGGTTGAGGGGCCGACCGGCGCCCCCGGAAGGGCGTCGGTCGGCGCGTACCGCCTGCCGCCGGGCCACCGCAGGCGGTCATGCGGCCAGGCGGTAAGACGGCCAGGCAGTAAGACCGTCAGGCGGGTGCGGTGAGGGTGAGCCGCTCGCGGGGCAGCGGCCTCAGGCGGACACCGGGGCAGACACGGACGCGGTGTCCGGGGCTGTGGCCTTCCGCTCCTTGCTGCCCACGCGGGCACCCTTGAGCAGGACCACCATCGTGGTGGTCACCACCGTGCCCGCCGCGATGGCGAGCAGGTAGAGGAACGGGCTGCCGATCAGCGGTACGACGAAGACACCACCGTGCGGCGCCCGCAGTGTGCTGCCGAACGCCATCGCCAGGGCACCGGTGACGGCACCGCCCGCCATCGAGGCGGGGATGACGCGCAGCGGGTCGGCCGCGGCGAACGGGATGGCTCCCTCGGTGATGAAGGAGGCGCCGAGCACCCAGGCGGCCTTGCCGTTCTCCTGCTCGGTGGCGGTGAACAGCCGGCGACGGACAACGGTGGCGAGGGCCATGCCCAGCGGCGGGACCATACCCGCCGCCATCACCGCCGCCATGATCTCCAGGCTGGCCTGGCTGGGGCTGGAGGCGGCGATACCGCCGATGGCGAAGGCGTAGGCGACCTTGTTGACCGGGCCGCCGAGGTCGAAGCACATCATCAGCCCGAGCACGACACCCAGCAGCACCGCGTTGGCGCCGGAGAGGCCGGACAGCCAGTTGGTCATACCGTCCTGGGCGGCGGCGATCGGCTGGCCGATCACGACGTACATCAGAACACCGACCACGACCGTGGACAGGAGGGGGATGACCACCACCGGCATGATGCCGCGCAGCACGTCCGGGACCTTCACCCGCTGGATCGCCATGACGACGGCGCCCGCCACCAGACCGGCGACCAGTCCGCCGAGGAAGCCCGCCTCGATGGTGACGGCGATGGCACCGCCGACGAAGCCCGGCACCAGCCCCGGCCGGTCCGCCATACCGAAGGCGATATAGCCCGCCAGGACGGGGATGAGGAAGTCGAAAGCGGCACCGCCGATCTGGAACATCAGCGCCGCCCAGCTACCGGTGTCGGACCAGGAGAACTGCTCCATGACCGAGGGCGCCTCGGTGATCTCGTACCCGCCTATCGCGAAGGCGAGCGCGATGAGCAGTCCGCCTGCCGCGACGAAGGGGACCATGTAACTGACGCCGCTCATCAGCCACTTGCGCAGCCTGATGCCGAGGTGCTCCCCGTGGTCGGCACCGGCGTCCATCGGTGCTCCGCCGCCGGCGCCACTGGTGGCCGGGGCGCTGACCTCACCGCGTTCCGCCTTGCCACGTGCCTCGGCGATCAGCTCGGCGGGCCGGTTGATCGCGGCCTTCACGCCGACATCGACCGTTGGTTTGCCCCCGAACCGTCCCTTCTCCCGGACCTCCACGTCGTGGGCGAGGATCACCGCGTCGGCCCGCTCGATGACCGACGGGTCGAGGCGCTGGAAACCCGCCGACCCCTGGGTCTCCACGGAGATCTCGTGGCCCTCCGCCTCGGCGGCCCGCTGCAGCGACTCGGCGGCCATGTAGGTGTGGGCGATGCCAGTCGGGCAGGAGGTGACGGCGACCAGCCGAAGGCGGCGTCCCTCCTCCGGGTCCGTACCGGGCCCCCGGCCCACCACACCGTCAGCGGGTTCGGCGCCGCCGGGGCCACCGGGGCCACCGGGGCCGCCAGGGCCCGCAGCGCCATCGGCGGCTTCGGCTCCTTCGGCGGCGGTGACTTCGCCGGACGCGGGGGCCTCGGTCGCCGCGGCGGTCTCGGTCGCCGCGGGGGTCTCGGTCGCCGCCTCCGGCTGCTCCCCCCGGATGAGCGCGGCCGCGCGGGCCGGGTCGCTCTCGCCGCGCAGCGCGGTGGTGAACTCCTGCCGCATCAGGTCCCGGGCCAGCGAGGACAGGATCGACAGGTGGTCGTCGTCCGCCCCGGCGGGCGCCGCGATGAGGAAGACGAGGTCGGCCGGACCGTCGTCCGCACCGAAGTCGATGCCGTCGGCGCTGCGGCCGAACCCGAGCGTGGGCGTGGTGACATGGGCGCTGCGGCAGTGCGGGATGCCGATGCCGCCCTCCAGCCCCGTGGGCATCTGCTCCTCACGGGCCGCGACATCCGCGAGGAATCCGTCGAGGTCCGTGACCCGGCCGGCCGCCAGCATGCGCTCGGCCAGGGAACGGGCCGCCGCCTCCTTGGTCTCGGCGGAGAGGTCCAGGTCGACCAGCGCGGCGGTGATCAGGGGCGTACCAACCGGCTCCCGGCCGTCGGGGCCACCGTGGTCACCGGGACCACCGCGGTCACCGGGACCGTCGTGGTCGTCGTGGTCGTGGTCGGCTCTGCTGTCGCTCATCGGGCGGCTCCGTTGACGGGGACGGCGGGCGAGGTGAGGGGTCGGTCCAGCGGCAGGTCGGCGGTGACGGAGACCTGCCGGGGCCGCAGATCGGTGGGGGTGGGCATGCAGCTGCCGGGCAGCTGGACGGCGGCGGCTCCGTGCGCGACGGCGGCCGAAAGCGCCGCGGGGCCGCTGCCGCCCGCCGCGAGGAATCCGGCGAGGGAGGCGTCGCCGGCGCCGACGTCGCTCCGTACCGTCCGCACCGGTGCGTGCGCGTGGTAGTGCCCGCCGTCCTCGACCAGGAGCTGTCCGTCCGCCCCGAGGCTGGCCAGGACGGTCCGGGCGCCGGCCGCGCGCAGTTCCTCGGCGGCTTCGACGGCTTCGCCGAGGGTGGTGACGGGGCGGTTCACCGCCTCGGCGAGTTCGTCCACGTTGGGTTTGATGACGTCGGGCCGCTCGGTCAGCGCGGCGGTGAGGGCGGGCCCGGAGGTGTCGAGGGCGATGCGGGCGCCGGCCGCGTGGGCGCCGGCGACCAGTTCCGCGTACCAGCCGGGTTCCAGGCCGCGCGGCAGGCTGCCGCAGCACGCGGTCCAGTCGGCCGCCCCGGCGTGCCGGCGCACGGTGCGCAGCAACGCGGCGGTCTCGGCAGGGCTCAGCAGCGGCCCGGGCGCGTTGATCTTGGTGAGGGTGGTGTCCGCTTCCACGACGGTCACGTTGACCCTGGTCGACCCGGCGATGTCGACGCCGGCGACGTCGATGCCCAGCTCGCCGAGCAGCCGGGAGAGCAGGGCGCCCTCCGGCCCGCCGAGGGGAAGGACGGCGGTGGTGGGGACACCCGCCGACCAGACGGCCCGCGAGAGGTTGACGCCCTTGCCGCCGGGGTCGACGCGGTCGGTGTCGGCGCGAACGACCGCGCCGCGCTCCAGGCGCGGGACGTCGTAGGTCCGGTCCAGGCTGGGGTTGGGGGTGATGGTGAGGATCACGCGCGCCGCACCTCCGTGCCGGCCGCCTCGATCTTGGAGACGTCGCCGGCGCTGATGTCGCTGTCGGTGATCAGCAGGTGGACCTGGCCGAGTTCCCCGAAGCGGGCGAAGTGGCGCTGCCCGCACTTGGTGGAGTCCGCGAGCAGCACCACACGGCGGGCGGCGCCGATCAGGGCGCGCTTGACCGCGGCCTCGGCCAGGTCGGGTGTGGTCAGGCCGGAGTCGGCCCCGAAGCCGTTCGCGGCCAGGAACAGGACGTCGGCCGTCACCTCGCCGTAGGTGCGCAGGGCCCAGGAGTCGACGGCGGCGCGGGTGCGGTTTCGGACCCGGCCGCCGACGAGGTGCAGGTCGGCGGTGGGATGGTCGGCGAGGCGGGCGGCGATCGGCAGGGCGTGGGTGACGACGGTGAGCCGGGTGTCCAGCGGCAGCACGGCGGCGAGTGCCGCCGTGGTCGAGCCGGCGTCGAGGATGACGCTGCCGTGCTCGGGCAGTTGGCCGAGCGCGGCGCGGGCGATGCGTTCCTTCTGCCGGACGGCGAGGGCCTCGCGCTCGCTGAGATCCGGTTCGAAGTCGAGGGAGCCGGCGGGGATGGCCCCACCGTGGACACGGCGCAGCAGCCCGGCGCGGGTGAGGGTCTTCAGATCGCGCCGCACGGTCTCGGGGGTGACGCGGAACTCGGTGGCGAGCGCGGGTACCTCGACGCGCCCCTGGTCGTGGGCGAGGCGCAGGATCTGCTGCTGTCGCTCGGCTGCGTACATGTGCGGCGGTTCCGTTCCTGGCCCGGCGGTGACGATCGCCCCAGGTTAAGCAGGAACCTGCGTGAAGTAAACAGAAAGCCAACCGATACGGTCACATTCGGGCATTCGCGGGGTCAGCGGCACCCCCTTCCCGCCCCCGGGACGCGCGACCGCCGTCCCACCCGTTCAGCAGGGTGGGACGGCGGCGGCACTCACACGTTCACAGCGTTCCCAGCACTTCAGCGCCCTGACACCTCAGTGCCTCAGCACCTCAGTGCCCCGGCACCTCAGTGCCCCGGCACCTCAGCGTGCCAGCACGGGCGCCGACGCGCCGTCCTCCTCACCGGCCGCTCCGTCACTCCCGGCCGACCCGCCGGCCACCGGGTCGTGGCCGGTGACGCCACCGGGTGTCCCGGCGCCGCCGCCGGTCACTCCACCCCCCAGGGCGATGATGTGCGGGTGGCGCGGGGTCTTGCTGCTGATCAGCAGGAACGCGATGACGGCGGCGAGCAGCAGGGCCCCGAAGCCCCACCAGATCGCCGAGGTGAAGCCGTGGACCATGGCCTGCTGCCGGTGCAGCAGCTCGTCGGCCGCCGAGGTGCCGGCGGCCTCCTCGGTCAGCAGGTGCCGGGTGGTCGCGCCGGCGGCGATGGTGTTGAGCAGTGCGACGCCGATGGCACCGCCGACCTGCTGCGAGGTGTTGACCATGGCCGAGGCGACGCCCACATCGGTGCGGGGCACCCGCGCGGTGGCCATGTTCATCGCCACCATGAAGGTGGTGCCCATGCCCAGACCGAGCGCCAGCTGAGCGGGCAGCAGCAGCCCCATGTACGAGCTGTCCACCTCCAGCTGGGTGAGCATCAGCATGCCGAGGGAGGCCGTGAGCAGACCGGGCACCATCACCATGCGCGGTGAGACCCGGGCCAGCATCCAGGTCGCGACCTGCGTGGAACCGATGATCATGCCGACGCTCATCGGCAGGAACGCGGCTCCGGCGACGACCGGCTCGTATCCCTTGACCGACTGGAGGTAGAAGGTGAGGAAGAGGAAGAGCCCGAACAGCGAGATGACGGCGAGACCCACGACGAGGTAGGCGCCGCCGCGGTTGCGGTCCAGCACCACCCGCAGCGGAAGCATGGGGTTGGGCACCCTGGCCTGGAGCAGCACGAACGAGACGAGCAGCAGCACGGCCGCGGCGAAGGTCGCGAGCGTCAACCCCTCGCCCCACCCGTGCGACTCGGCCCGCGCGAATCCGTAGACCAGCGCGAAGAGGCCGAGGGAGGACAGCAGCACTCCGGGCAGGTCCAGGGTGCCGCGGTTGCGCGCTCCGGCCGGTTCGCGGATGAGCACCAGCGCGCCGACGGCCGCGACGACGGCGATGGGGACGTTGACGTAGAAGGTCCAGCGCCAGTCGAGGTACTGGGTCAGCGCTCCGCCGAGGACCAGCCCGAGCACGCTGCCCGCGCCGGCGATGGCCCCGTAGACGCCGAAGGCCCGGGCGCGCTCGCGGACGTCACTGAAGAGGAGCGACAGCAGGGACAGGGCGGCGGGGGCGAGGAGAGCGGCGAAGACTCCCTGGAGCGCCCGGGCACCGAACATCATCGGGGCGCTGACGGCGGCGCCGCCCAGCGCGGAGGCGAGCGCGAACCCGGTCAGGCCGGCCACGAAGGCCCGTTTGCGCCCCCACAGGTCGGCGATGCGGCCGCCGAGGAGCAGCAGTCCGCCGAACGCGAGGGCGTAGGCGGTTATCACCCACTCCCGGTCGCCGTCGGCGATGCCGAGGTCCGCCTGGGCGGAGGGCAGGGCGATGTTCACGATCGTGGAGTCGAGTACGACCATCAGCTGCGCCATGGCGATGAAGACCAGAATGCGCCAGCGTCGCGGGTCGAGGCGTTCCGAGGCAGTGGGTGCGGCGCTGTCGAGCGCTGGGGACATATGGGGGCCACCTTGAAAGCGTGAGGCGTCGTCGGGGAGCGGTGCGGGTGCGGCGAGCGGGTCGTGCCGTCGTGCGGGACATACCGTCGTGCGGGTAGCGCGGGTAGTGCGGGTAGTTCGGGTAGTGCGGGTAGTTCGGGTATGCGGGTATGGCGAACGTGCGGTACGGCGACGTTGCGGGTGCGGCGGCTGCGGCCGCGGTCGGTCGCCGGGACCGGGTGGGCCGGGCCGGCGGCGCGGGCAGGGCACCTCGCACCGGGTGACGGTGACGGGAGCCCCGGGGGAACGGGGACGGGAACGGACGGCCGGGATGACGTTGAAGGCGTCGGCCCGGTGGGGCGAATCGGTCGTCTGCGGGCGGCGGATCGGGTACGGGATCGGTCGTCGGCGGGCGGCGGATCGGTCGCGGTCGGCCCCGGGTGACGGGGATGTGCCGGTGGCACGTGACCCCCGTCGAGGGGGTACTGCTGGTGGCGCGGTGGAGAACCCCGCCGGAGCGTTGGGCGGGCGGGGTGCGGGCGTGGCCTCCCGCCGTCGGCGGGTGCCGCCCTTGCCTCGCGTTCCGGATGCGGACCGCGAGGACGGTCGGCTAGTGCCTGACGGGTACGCCGCGTCTGAGTTGCGCGACGGTCGGCCCGTCGCCGGGAAGCGTGGACCTGGCCGGTGCGCGCAGACCGTCGAGGAAGATCAACAGCTGACGCCGGGCGTAGTCGTTGTCGAGGAAGCAGCCCGCCGCGTCGGGGAGCGGCCGGGTCAGCCGGCCGATCGCGAGCAGCAGGTCGCCGGCGGTGACGTCGTCGCGGAGACCGCCGGTCGCCTGCGCCCGCTCGACCAGGCGTTCCACGACGCCCTTGAGCCGGTCACCGGCGGCGCGCAGTTCGGGGTCGTCGTCCGAGGCACCGAGCATGGTGCACATGACGCCGACCTTCTCGTTCACGCCGGCCAGGAAGAGGCCGCGCAGCGCCTCGAAGGCGTCCGCGTCACCGTCGAGCGCGGCTTCCGCACGACTGGCGGTGCGGTCGGAGACGTCCGTCATCACCGCGGCGACGAGTTCCCGCCGGGTGGGGAAGTGCCGGTACAGCGTCGCGTTGCCGACGCAGGCCGCTCGCGCGATCTCGTCGAGAGGCGCTTTGGGCCCCTCCGCCGCGAAGGTCTCGCGGGCGGCGGCCACGATGCGGTCCCGGTTGCGTGCCGCGTCGGCACGCAACCCGCTCCCCGCTGGTGCGCGGGTGGCGTGAGCTGCGCTCATGGCTCCTCCTCGGTGGAAAGCGGGCTGTCCTCCTCGACCCGGAAGCGGGGATGAGCTCCCCACTTACCCAGTCAGATAAACAAAACGGGGATACCCTCCCCGTTTATTTCGGCCAGCTGTGTGACCGCCGCCACACACGCTCCCGCGTCACACCGCCCCCGCCCCGACTCCGCCCCGGAGCACGACGCGCGGCGGCGCCCGACCGGTGATCCGGTACGGGCGCCGCCGCGCCTGTCTCCACCCCTGTGTGCTGTTGTGAGTCGCAGCCACCGCGTCGTGCCGTCTTCCGACCACGCGCTCCCGCGCGGACGCGAACGTGCCGTGCCGTGCCGCCGTCAGGCCGCCGCGTCGAAGCCGGAGTCGCCGGCCATCCGCTTGAGCTCCAGCAGGGCGTTCTTCTCGATCTGCCGGATGCGCTCCCGGGTGAGGCCGTGCTGCTTGCCGACCTCGGTGAGGGTGCGTTCGCGGCCGTCCTCCATGCCGTAGCGGGCGCGGATGATCGAGGCCGTGCGTCCGTCGAGCTGGCCGATCAGGTCGTCCAGCCCCTCACGGCGCATCATCACCATGACGGACTGCTCGGGTGTCGACGCCGAGGTGTCCTCCAGCAGGTCACCGAACTGCGTCTCGCCCTCGTCGTCGACCGACATGTTCAGGCTGACGGGATCGCGCGCCCAGTCGAGCACGTCCTGGACCCGCGCGGGAGTGGCGTCCAGCTCGGCCGCCACCTCGCCCGGCTCCGGCTCGCGGCCGTGCTCGCGGTTGAACTCGCGCTGCACGCGCCGGATACGGCCCAGCTCCTCCACCAGGTGGACGGGAAGCCGGATGGTGCGGGCCTGGTCGGCTATGGACCGGGTGATCGCCTGCCGGATCCACCAGGTCGCGTAGGTCGAGAACTTGAAGCCCTTGCTGTAGTCGAACTTCTCGACCGCGCGGACCAGACCGGCGTTGCCCTCCTGGATGAGGTCCAGCAGCGGGAGGCCGCTGCGCGGGTAACGGCGGGCCACGGCGACCACGAGACGCAGGTTGGAGCGGATGAACACGTCCTTGGCGCGCTCGCCCGCGGCGGCGACCGCCTCCAGCTCCGCACGGCTCGCGCCGGCGGCGGCGCTCCCCTTCTCCGGCACCTCGTCGCCGTCCAGTACACGTCCCGCGTAGAGGCCGGCTTCGATGTCGAGCGAGAGCTCAACCTCCTTCGCGGCATCCAGCAGTGGTGTGCGGGCGATCTCGTCGAGATACATGCCCACCAGGTCACGCTCGGTAGCGTCACCTTCCGCCTTGGACCGCGCACTGCCCTTCGCTGCAGTAGCGCTCTTCGCGCCCTCTTGGCGGGCGACGGCACGGATTGCCATACCTGCTCCCTTGCGAGTGATCGGACGAACACGGTCGTGGTGGCCTTCGGCAACGCTCCCTCGCGCCCCACATCCGTAACGAATCAACGACGGGTTTCCCGACAGAATTCCCAAGTCGCTCATCTTTTTCCGTTGATGCAGTACCCTGCCCGGCCACAGCGCGGCTACACGCCGCCTCCCGGGGCCGGCGGCGCGCTCCCCCTCCGCCTGTTGAGACGAGCGGGGCGCCGAAATGGTTGCCGGTGGGCGGACCGGCCGCTCCCGCGCCGGTCACCCCGCGTGCCGGACGGTGGCACCCGGACGGCGCAGACCCGCCAGTACGGGCGCGCGTCAGCCGCCGGGCCACGACGGCGCACCACGTCGCGCGCCGACGGCGCCACCCGGATGCGCCACCGGGCATGCGGCCCCGCCTCGGCCGGACGACTGTGGTGGGACGCCCGGCAGCACCGGGAGGCGACCAGCAGGGAGCGATGCCCATGCCGCAGATACCCGGCCGCCGTGCCGCCTTCGCGGTCGGCGGTTCCCTGGCCCTGGCGCTCAGCCAGTCCCCCGGCATGGCCGCCGCGCTGCCGTCGGCTCCCACGGTGGCGCTCGGCGCGCAGACTCCCGCCGAGGCGTGCGCGGTGCCCGGGGGCGTTCCCGGCCTCCACTCCGGCATACCCACGCCGGAGGGGTACGCACCCACCAGCGGCGAGATCTCGGCGCTGACGCTGTTCATCGACTTCCCCGGCGCCGAGGCCGAGATCAGTACAGCGGAGAGGTTCGCCGAGTTCTTCCCTGCGACGACCGACTACTTCGCCGACAGCTCCTACGGCCGGCTCGACTACCGTCCAGCGCCGGTCCACGGCTGGCTGCGGATGCCGCAGCCGTTCGAGGAGTACGGGATAGACCGCGGCGTGGGCTGGCATCCCGCCGACGAGCAGGGCTACAACCGGCTGATGCGCGACATCGTCGACGCGCTGGCCGACGCCGCCGCGGAGAGCACCGCGGACGATGAGAGCACCGCGAACGATGAGAGCACCGCGGACGATGAGACGGCCACGCACCGGGCGACGGAGGCGGACGACACACCGTCCGCCGGCACCGGGACGGACCCCGCACCCGAACGGAACGGGACGCCCACCCGGGACGTCACCGGTTCATCCGCGCCGGCCGCCCCGCCGGAGCTGACCCCGGCCGACGTGGACTTCTCCGGCCACGACCTCGTGAACATACTGGCGGCGCCCAACGCGGGGCCCTCCGCCGTTGAGAAGGTGCTCTCCGTCTCCTTCCCAGGACGCCCGCTGATACCCACGCCCTCCGGGCCGCTGCACAACATCAGCTTCATATGGAGCAGCCAGCCGGGCGACACCCCGCACCGCGTGCTCGTCCACGAGAACGGCCACGGCTTCGGCCTGCCC
Organism: Streptomyces otsuchiensis; assembly: GCF_004305975.1. Classification (GTDB taxonomy): domain Bacteria; phylum Actinomycetota; class Actinomycetes; order Streptomycetales; family Streptomycetaceae; genus Streptomyces; species Streptomyces otsuchiensis. The sequence goes on along the minus strand of NZ_BHZI01000060.1, from coordinate 10,051 downwards.
GACCTCTACTGGACCGGCGCGGGCCTCGCCCCGGAGCTGACCGGCCACTGGGACGTGATGGAGCAGGACTGGGGGCCCAGCAACGACATCCTCGCGTGGCACAAGTGGAAGATGGAGTGGCTGGCCGACAGCCAGGTGGACTGCGTGGACGGCCCCGGCACCACCGAGCACCTGCTCACCCCGCTCGGCGCACCCCACGCCGGCACCAGCACCGGCACCAGCACCGGCACCGGCACCGGCACCGGCACCGAAGGCACCCGGCTGGTGGCGGTCCCGCTGAGCTCCTCCGAGGTGCTGACGCTGGAGGTCCGCACCCGCACGGAGCTGGACCAGGCGGTGTGCCGGCCCGGCGTGCTGATGGCCCTGGTGGACACCGCGCGGCCCAGCGGCGAGGGCCCGGTGCGGGTACTGGACGCCACCCCGGACAGCGCGGGCTGTCTGGCGCTGCCGGACCCCGAGGTGACGCCCGGTCTGACCGACGCGCCCCACGTTCCCGGCGAGACGTTCCGTGACGACGACGCGGGGGTGGAGGTGGAGGTGATCAGCTCGGACGAAGAGGGCCGCCACCAGGTCCGCGTCACCCGTTGGTGACCGCCGCCCGGCCGGGCTTGTTAGATTGCGCGTGGTGCCCCGGGGCCGGGCGCCGGCCGCGGACGGGGGGCGAGGGACAGGTGTGAGGAACGCGAAGACGGATGCCCGGCGCTGGATCGCGCACCGCAGGAACACCGAGCTGATGCTCGTGGTCTTCGCGGTACTGATCGTCATCTTCGGGCACGCCGCCGCGGGGCTGGCCGTGCACGACGAGCTGCCGTCCGGCCTGGCGGTCTACTCCGCGGGCCTGGGCGCCTCGGCGATCGCGGCGCATTTCGCGGTCCGCCGCTTCGCCCGTCACGCGGACCCGTTGATCCTTCCGGTGACGGTGCTGCTGTGCGGGCTGGGTCTGGTGCTGATGGACCGGCTCGACCAGTCCTACGCCGTGCGGTATCCCGGCAACTACCAGGCACTGCCGGTCGCACCCATGCAGGCGGTGTGGACGGTCATAGGGATCGCGCTGATGATCGGCGTGGTCATCGTCCTCAAGCACCACCGGGTGCTCCAGCGGTACACCTACCTGGGCATGGCGGTGGCGATGCTGCTGCTGATCGCCCCGGCCTTCTTCGGCGCCGACCAGTTCGGCGCGAAGCGGTGGATCTCGCTGGGTCCGCTGTCGGTGCAGCCGGGCGAGTTCGTCAAGGTCATGATCGTGGTGTTCTTCGCCAGCTACCTGATGGCCAACCGGGACGCGCTGGCGCTGGTGGGCCGGCGGTTCCTCGGGCTGGCGCTGCCGCGCGGGCGCAACGCCGGTCCGGTGCTGCTGGTGTGGGCGGTCAGCCTGGTCGTGCTGTTCTACCAGCGGGACCTCGGCACCTCGCTGATCTTCTTCGGTGCCTTCATCGTGATGCTCTACGTGGCGACGGAGCGCACCAGCTGGGTCGTCCTGGGCGGGCTGATGGCCGTGGGGGGCGCCGCGGTCGTGGCCACCACCCAGTACCACGTCAAGGCGCGGGTGGCGGCCTGGCTGGATCCGATGGCCATCTACCTCCCGGAGGACCAGCGTCCGCCGGGCATCATCTCCGACCAGTCGGCGCAGGCGTTGTTCGCGTTCGGCGCGGGCGACCTCACGGGTACGGGGCTCGGTCAGGGCCACAGCGACCTGGTCGGTTTCGCCGGGCGCAGCGACTTCATCCTGGCGACGGTCGGCGAGGAGCTGGGTCTTGTCGGTGTGACGATGGTGCTCTTCCTCTATGTGCTGCTGATCTGGCGTGGTCTGGCGGCGGGGATGGCGGCGACCGACCCGTTCGGGAAGCTGCTGGCGGTCGGGCTGTCGGCGGTGCTGGCGCTGCAGGTCTTCGTGGTGGCCGGCGGCGTCACGGGGCTGATCCCGCTGACGGGCAAGGCGCTGCCGTTCCTCGCGCAGGGTGGTTCGTCCACGGTGGCGAACTGGTTGCTGGTGGCGTTGCTGATCAAGGTGAGTGACAGCGCTGGGCGGGCCAGGACGCTGCCGGAGGGCAACGCGACGATCCTGACTCCGGCGATCCGTGAGGCCGAGGCGGCGCCCGGCCGGTAGCCGGTGTCAACCGGTGGGGCGCACGGGGCGGTTGGCGCCAGCGCGCGGACCCCGGCCGGGTGTGCAGTCTTCCGATCATGGGCGGGCGTTCGCACAATGGCCGCACACCGCGGCCCACTTCTCGCCGCGGTCTCCCGTTCCCCCACCCTGACGGAGACGTGATGAGACCCATCCGCTCGGCACTGCCCCTCTCCCGCGCCACCGGCACCCGGCCCGGCCGCCGCGCCCCGGCCCGACGCGGCGCGCTGCGAGGGACGTTCGCCGCTCTCGTCGGCACAGCGCTCGGCGCGCTGATGCTCTCGGCCGCGCCCGGGGCAGCCGCGGCTCCGGTCGTCACCACCGCCCCGTCCGCCGTGGTGACGCCCGACGGACCGGTGACGCCGGACGGGCCGGTGAGCCCGGCGTCCACCCACACCATCGTCGGCGGCGATCAGGTGTACTCCACGCAGGGTCCTTGCGTCGTGGGACTCAACCTCTACGGCGGGGGCAACGCCGTCGGCCTGGTGCACCGGGCGTGCGGCCAGGGAGTCGCGACCCAGTGGTTCGCCGACCCGGGGCTGACGATCCCGGTCGGGACCACGACGGGCTGGGGATCGGTGGCGCCCGGTTACCAGCTCCTCAGCTACAACGGCGAGGGGACCTACCCGGCACAGCTGCGTCTGCCGACCGGCACCATCCCGGTGCCCCGGCTGACCTCGCCGCCGGTCGGCTCCGGCGTCTGCCTGTCCGGTCCGACCACGGGCACCCACTGCGCCACGCTGACCGCCGTCAACCAGTCGGTGAGCTTCCCGGAGGGGACGGTGACCGGGCTGAGCCGCACCAGCCTCTGCTTCGACCCGTCGAACCTGGGACGTGCGGTCCTCACCACCTCGGGGACGCTGGCGGGACTCGTCATCGCCGGCACCGGCACCTGCGCGTCCGGCGGGACCACGTGGTATCTCCCCGTCGGGCCGGTCCTCTCCGCCACCGGTCTGAGCCTCACTCCCTGACCGGCCCGGTCCCGCGCCCCCGTCCCGGGGCGGCGCGGGACCTTTCGGCACCACCGCAACCGGCCGCCGAACACCGCCTGTTGAGCAGGATCGCGGCGTCCTGACCAGCGGCGGAGACGTCCCGGTCGGCGCGGGCGCCCGGGTACGTCCGCCGGTCCGGCCATGGCCGGGCGGCCGAGTGCGGCGCTACCATCACGGCTCCCGGGGCGTCCGTCCACCCACGCGGCCGCCCCGCCGGGACCTATCGGAAGGAGCCACCATGAACCTGCGTGACGACGCGCAGTCCCTGGCCGACGACCTGGTCGAGCTGCGACGCTCGCTGCACCGCATCCCCGAGGTCGGTCTCGAACTCCCGCGCACGCAGGAGGCGGTGCTGGGTGCGATCGACGGGCTGCCGCTGGAGGTGTCCACCGGCGACGTGCTCAGCTCGGTGACCGGGGTGCTCCGGGGCGCGCGGCCGGGGCCGACGGTGCTGCTGCGCGGTGACATGGACGCCCTTCCGGTGACCGAGCGGACGGGGCTGGAGTACGCGGCGACCACCGACCGGATGCACGCCTGCGGTCACGACCTGCACACCACGATGCTGGCCGGCGCCGCCCGGCTGCTGTCCGCCCACCGTGACCGGCTCGCCGGGAACGTGGTCTTCATGTTCCAGCCGGGCGAGGAGGGCTTCGACGGGGCCGGCCGGATGCTCGACGAGGGCGTGCTGGAGGTGACCGGTGAACGACCGGTCGCCGCCTACGCGTTGCACGTGATGTCGTCCAACATCGAGTCGGGCACCTTCACCACGCGCGGCGGTCCGATGATGGCGGCCTCCAGCGTGCTGCGGGTGACGGTGCGGGGAGCGGGCGGTCACGGTTCGGCCCCCCACCGCGCCAAGGACCCGATCCCGGCGGCGTGCGAGATGGTGACCGCGCTCCAGACCTGGATCAGCCGCAGCTTCGACGTCTTCGACCCGGTGGTGCTGACGGTCGGGTCCTTCCACGCCGGTACCGCCTCCAACATCATTCCGGACGAGGCGAGTTTCGTGGCGACGGTGCGGAGCTTCTCCGCGGAGGCGTTGGGGAGGCTCAAGGACGGCACGGTCGCGGTCTGCCGGGGCGTGGCCGCGGCGCACGGGCTGGAGGTGGACGCGGACTTCGGCGAGCAGTACCCGGTGACGGTCAACTCCGGTGCGGAGGCGGAGTTCGTCGGCGACACCGTGCGGGAGGCCCTCGGCGAGGAGCGCTTCGCTCCGATGGAGAACCCGATCCTCGGTGCGGAGGACTTCTCGCGGGTGATCGCCGAAGTGCCGGGCGCCATGGTGTTCCTGGGCGCGACGGGGGCCGGGCTCGATCCGGAGACGGCTCCCAACAACCATTCCCCGCTCGCGGTGTTCGACGACTCGGTACTGGCCGACGGGGCGGCCGTCTACGCGGAGCTGGCGACCCGGAAGCTGAGCGCGGCAACGGCAGCGGCAGCGGCCTGAGTCGGTCCCGGCGGGCCGGGGGAGGACGCGATGCGCTCCTCCGCCGGCCCGTGCTGTGTTTCTTGCAGGTTCTTCCAACGCGGACAGATGCGGTACGAGGTCCCTTCCCAGGGTCGGCACGGCGCAGTAACCTCCCCTCGCCGCAAGAAGTTTCGCAACTTCTTGCGCACTGCCGGAGTTGAGGCGCGCAACGGACGGCTGCCATCCCACCGGGCCGTGGACGACGGTCCCGAACGAGGAGATGCCGCAGCATGAAACCCTGGCTCACCCGACGACGACGCGCCCTGCTCGCGGGCGCACCCACCCTCGGCCTGCTCGTCGGCCTGCTCGCCGCCGGCGGCGCCCCCGCCACCGGCGCCCCGGCCCGGGCCACCTCCCCCGTGGCCGTGACCGCCCCGGATGCCGCCACCGACAACCGGACCACCGTCTTCTACTACACCGGGGCCACCGACTGGCGCTCCCACCGGTTGCACTACGCGCCGGACGGCGGCGACTGGACCGAGGTGCCGGGCGTGGCCATGGCCGACGCCTGCGCGGACTGGGTGCGGCTCACCGTGGAACTCGGCGCGGCCGAGGGGCTCAAGGCCGCGTTCACCGACGGCGAGGACCGCTGGGACAACAACGGCGGCCGGGACTACGAGCTGGGCGTCGGGACGGTCGCCGTGCGGGAGGGAGGCGTCACCCACACCGACCCGTGCGGAGACCACAACTCCCCCGGCGACCCGGGCGACCCCGATGACCCCACCGATCCCGATGACCCGGACGGCGGCACGGCCGTCGTGTACTTCTCCACCGCCACCCTCGGCTGGCGGACCGTGAACCTCCACTACGCCCCCGACGGCGCCGCCTGGACCACCCCACCGGGCGTCGGCATGGCCCCGGCCTGTGAAGGCTGGGTGACCCGGACCGTTGATCTGGGGGACGCGGCGGGTCTGACCGCCGCCTTCAACAACGGCACCGGCATCTGGGACAACAACAACGGCCGCGACTACCGGATCACCGCCGGTCTCAGCACGGTCGCCGACCGCACCGTCACCGCCGACGCCGCGGACCCCTGCGCCGGCCGGCAGCCGGACACCGAACCTCCCACCGTCCCGGCCGGGTTGACCGCCTCGGCGCACGGAACCGGCGTCGTGGTGAGCTGGGAGCCGTCCACCGACGACCGCGCCGTCACCGGCTACCAGCTGACGCGCACCGGCGGCGGCCAGGGCAGCGTGGTGCTGCACACCGGGTCGACCGTCTGGTCGGACACCGGCCTGGATCCGGAGACGGAGTACCGCTACACCGTGCGGGCCCGGGACGCGGCGGGCAACCACTCCGCCGACTCCGCGCCCGTCTCCGTCACCACCGGTGCGGCCGAGCCAGGGCCCGAGCAGGGGCGGATGCTGGGCACCGACCCGCGCGAGGACCCGATCTACTTCGTGATGACGGCCCGGTTCTATGACGGGGACCCCTCCAACAACCGCGGCGGGAGCCAGCACGAGCGGTCCGGCAACGCCGACCACGACGACCCCATGTTCCGGGGCGACTTCAAGGGGCTCATCGAGAAGCTGGACTACATCAAGTCCCTCGGTTTCTCCGCCGTCTGGATCACCCCGGTGGTGCTCAACCGCTCGGACTACGACTTCCACGGCTACCACGGCTACGACTTCTACCGGGTCGACCCCCGGCTGGAGTCGGCCGGCGCCGGCTACCAGGACCTGATCGACGCGGCGCACGCCAAAGGCATGAAGATCTACCAGGACGTGGTCTACAACCACAGCTCCCGGTGGGGCGCCAAGGGCCTGTACGAACCGACGGTCTACGGCATCCGTGACGAGGACTGGAGCTGGTTCTACGACGAGCCCAACAGCGACTTCGAGTACGACGGGCTCACCGTGGAACCCAAGTCGGGGAAGTCGTACTACAACGGCGACCTGTGGTCGACCGCCGAGCCGACCGGCAACACCTGCGTCGACTGGGGCCGGCCCACCCAGCACACCTCCCCGGAGGGCTACCGCATCTACAACTGCCAGTGGCCCTCGCCGACTTCCGGGATGTTCCCGGAGGAGTACTACCACCAGTGCTGGATCGGCAACTGGGAGGGTGAGGACTCCCGCAGCTGCTGGCTCCACGACGACCTCGCCGACCTCAACACCGAGAGCGCCGCGGTGCGGAACTACCTGATCGGCGCCTACGACAAGTACATCGACATGGGGGTCGACGGCTTCCGGGTGGACACGGCCGTGCACATCCCCCGGGTGATCTGGACGAGGCACTTCCTGCCGGCGGTCCAGGAGCGGGTGGCCCTCAACGCCGGAGCCGAACAGGTCCGGAACTTCCTGGTGTTCGGCGAGGTCGCCGCGTTCGTCAACGACAAGTGGAACCGCGGCTCGGTCAACCACTCGGCGCAGTTCTTCACCTGGAAGCCGCGCGCGGAGTACAGCGCGGACGACGCCGCGGCGGCGCTGGAGGAGTACGACCACGAGAACGGCCTGGGCCCCGCCGGTCAGCCGACCTCGGCCAACGCCTTCCTCGACGGCAACGACTACCGCACGCCCGACCACAGCCGGTTCTCCGGGATGCACATCATCGACATGCGCATGCACATGAACTTCGGCGACGCCGGCAACGCCTTCCACAACGGCAAGGACTCCGACGACTCGGTCAACGACGCCACCTACAACGTGGTCTACGTCGACAGCCACGACTTCGGCCCGAACAAGAGCCATGAGCGCTACACCGGCGGGAGAGACGCGTGGGCGGAGAACATGTCGCTGATGTGGACCTTCCGCGGCATCCCGACCCTCTACTACGGATCGGAGATCGAGTTCAGGAAGGGGGCCCGCATCGACTGCGGGCCGACCTGCCCGCTGGAGACCACCGGCCGCGCCTACTACGGCGACCATCTCGAAGGCAGCGTCTCCGCAGCTGACTTCGGCGTCGTGGGCAGCGCCTCGGGGGCCGTCGCGCAGACCCTGGAGCAGCCGCTGGTCCGCCATCTCCAGCGCCTCAACCAGATCCGCCGGGCGGTCCCGGCGCTCCAGAAGGGCCAGTACTCCACCGAGGACATCAGCGGCGGCATGGCATTCAAACGGCGCTACACGGACGCCGCGACCGGCGTCGACAGCTTCGCGCTGGTCACGGTCAGCGGCGCGGCGACATTCCGCTCGGTGCCCAACGGCCGCTATGTGGACGCCGTTTCCGGTGATGCCCGGAACGTCACGGACGGCTCGCTTTCGGTGACGGCACCGGGCAAGGGCAACGCCCGCGTCTACGTCCTGGACCTCGGCGGCGACAACGACGCCCCCGGCAGGGTCGGCGAGAGCGGGCCGTACCTGCGCTGAGCGGTACCCCCGCGCTGGGCCACCGGCGCGTCAGCCGGCCGCGTGCGGCAGCACCGCGCGCGGCCGGCCACCTCCGCTGGTCATGTCCGCCGGCCACCTCCGCCGGTCATGTCCGCCGGAGCGCCTCCAGCAGCACCGGCAGATGGCTGTGCTCGACGTCCTTGACCCCGGTCACCAGCGTCACCGTCGACCGGGCGGCGTCCTCCCGCAGCCGGTCCAGGGCGGCCGCGGGCTCCTCCGCGCGCAGTTCGGCCCGGTAGCGGCGGGCGAACTCGCCGTACCGGCCGTCCTTGTCCTCGTGCATCCAGCGGCGCAGCCCGTCGCTGGGCGCCAGTTCCTTCGGCCACTCGTCCAGCCGTGCGCGTTCCTTGGAGATCCCGCGCGGCCACAGCCGGTCCACCAGCACCCGCCGGCCGTCACCGTCGCCCGGTTCCTCGTACACCCGCCGCACGGCGAACCCGCCGGGGGCGCCCTGTCGCGTCGCCATGCTTCGCACGGTAGGCCCGCCGCTCCCCGCCCGCATCCGGGGCCGCCCGACCGGCGCAGGGGAAGAGCCGATCATTACCGGCTACACTGTCCGGCGGCGGTCCGGACCACGCCCGGCCCGCCCGGCCTCCGTAGCTCAGGGGATAGAGCACGGCTCTCCTAAAGCCGGTGTCGCAGGTTCGAATCCTGCCGGGGGCACCCCTTCTCAGCAGGTGCCGGATGTCCGGCTCCGCCCTCCGCGGCCCCGCCGCGATCCGCAGCCGCGCTGCCGCCCTCCCGCCCGTGTCGCGGTGTCACGCCCCGGCGCCGGTCAGCGGGCGAGGGCGATGGCCGGGGAGTCGGCGGTGCCGACGATCAGCGCGCCGTCGGTGACGGTGAGGTGGAAGACCGTGGCCCCGGCGTCGTACTGCCAGAGTTCCTCGCCGGTGGCGGCGTCCAGCGCCTGGACGCGGTCGCCCGGGGCGGCGTGCCAGACGGTGCCGTCGGCGGCCGCCACAGGGCTGTTGTCGCGGGCGGCGACCGCCCTCCAGCGTTCCTCACCGGTGGCTGGGTCGAGGCCGAGCAGGGTGCCGCCGCGCGAGCTCGCGTGGACGGTGCCGTCGGAGGCGGTGACCGAGGCCGGTCCGCCGGGCATCCGTACCGACCAGCGCTCGTCGCCGGTCGCGGCGTCCACGGCGTACAGGCGGGTGTCGTCGGTGCTGCCGGCCAGGACCAGGTCCCCGGCCACCGTCGGTTCGGTGAACCGGCCCGCGGCGGTGAACCGCCATCGTTCGGAGCCGTCGGTGAGGTCGAGCGCGTGCAGCACCTCTCCCCCGCCCACGTACAGCGTCCCGTCGGCGACCGCCACCCCGCCGAAGATCTGGCCGCCGGCGGGCGCCGTCCAGCGCAGGTCGCCGCTCGCCGCATTGAGGGCGTGCACCTGGGCGTCGAGCCCGCCGAGGTAGACGGTGCCGTCGTGGACCCTCGGGGCGGCGAAGACGGCGTGGTCGGGGATGGAGTACGTCCAGCGTTCCGCGCCGTCGGCGGCGTCCATGGCGGTCAGGCCGCCGTTGCCGGTGCCCGACCCGGTCACGTAGAGGGTGCCGCCGTCTGTCGCCGGCCGGGACATGGACGGGCCGGAGACCGTCTTCCACTCCAGTTCGCCGTCGGTGAGGCGGAGGGCGCAGGTGGTTTCCCCGTAGCCGCAGTGCACAAGGCCGTTGGCGACGGCGGCGCCGCCTCGGGAGGCGGCGCCGGTCCGGTACCGCCACAGCACCTCGCCGGGGTCGCCCGGGGGCACGGAGGCCGCGCCGCCGGAGCCGTCGGACCCGCCGTCCGTCCCGCTGTCGCCGCGCCCGCAGCCGGTGGCCGCTGCCACGGCGGCCGCGCCGAGCACGCCCAGTAGTGTGCGGCGGCCGAGCCGCCCGTTCCGCTCTCGCATGGTGTCGTGCTCCCCCGTGAGTCTTCGGAGCGTCATGCAATCACGGACGCCGGACGGGGCGGAGGCGGGGAGGCGGGTGCCGCTGTGCCTCCCGTCCGCGTTCTGCCCGTCCGCGCGGCTTTGCCCCGGACGCGCCGGGAGCGGTGCGGCGTGGGGTGATGTCGGTGGGCGGCCCTACCCTCGGTGCGCGGGCGGCGTCCCACCGTCGCCGCCCCGTCACGGTCTCCGTCCCACCCGTCCCTCCCGCCCCGATCC
>NZ_BHZI01000059.1 GCF_004305975.1 Streptomyces otsuchiensis | reverse complement strand
ACGCTGAACCACCCCCGTTGACGCCGGGGACGCGCAGGGTGGCCCCGCCCTGACGAAGCGGGAAACGGCGCGGCCACCCTGCGCGTCCCCGGCGTCAACGGGGGTGGTTCAGCGTGGCGTGCGCCGCGCCGCCGCGACGGAGAGGACCACCTCCGCCAGCTCGTCGGGCGTTCGGCCGCGGCCCGGAACGGCGCCGTGGTCCAGCCCCAGCCGCGTCAGGGCACTGAGCATCAAGCGCTGGTACCGCAGCGTGCGGGCGAGGAACCCGTCGACCGGGACGCGGCCGTCGTCGGACAGCCGGGAGTAGCGACTCGCCGTGCGCACCCGTGTCGTGAGGACGGACTCGTCCGCGGTCAGCCAGACGGCGCCCGTACGCGGCACGGTGAGGCCCGCGACACTCGCCGGCCACAGCGCCGACCCCTCCAGCACCAGGCCCGGCACCCCCGGCCTCGTGCGGGCGTGATCCGTGACCAGCTCCTCGATCCGGGGCCACAGCCGCTGGTAGTGGTCCAGTACCGAGGTGATGAGGCCGTCGACCGGAAGAGACCGGTAGTGCTGATTGACGTGCGGTGGCACCTGCCACTCCGGTGTCGGCCACGGCCTTCCGGGATGCCGGGCCAGTCCGTCCGTCGACAGGCAGTCGAAGCCGAGCCGCCGTGCCACGTGCCGCGCCACGGTCGACTTCCCCGTGTGCGAGGTTCCTCCGATCAGCACCACTCTCACGTCCTCCACGGCGGGGACGTTACCGGTGCCGTCGAGGCCCGGGGCCGTCCCCCGGCTCCCGGGCGGCGCCGCCGCCCCGGACGCGGCGGTTCATTCGAAAGAGTGAAACGGTGTGATTGCGGCCGGGGCCGAGGGCCCGGTGAGTGATCGTTTCTCCGTCAGTGGAAGCCCGGTGGCTGCGCCGGGCCGGCGGAGGGCGAGCGGTGACGGACGACGGCGTGGATGTGGTGCGGGAATCAGCCCGGGCGGGGCGGGTCGTGCTCTGGGAGGAGTCCGCTCGGGACGGCGCACAGGCCAAGACCCTGATGTCGGCGGAGTTCCGGGTGCGCCTGGCGCTCGAACAGGGACGGATGTTCGGGCCGGCCGGCCCCCGGCACGTGGTCTTCGCGGCGGGCTTCCCCGCCGTCTGCGCCGAGGAGCGCGAGGCCGTGCGCCGGGTCGCCGTCGAGACGGAGGGCCGGGTGAGCGTCGCGGCGGTCTGCCGGGGCGCCACGGCGGACGTGCGGCAGGCCCTCGCCGCCGTCCGCGGGGTCGCCCACGCTCGGGTGATGGTGGTGGTGCCCGCGTCGGAGGCGATGGCGCGGGTCATGGTCCACCGCGGCGCCCGGGAGGCACTGGACGCGGGTGTCACCCTGGTCAGGCAGGACCGCGACCTGGACTCCGCTGTCGCGGTGGATGTGTGCCTGGCCGACGCGTGCCGGGCGGAACCGGCGCTGGTGGCCGCCTACGCCACCGCCATGACCGAAGCGGGCGCGGGCACCGTCATCCTGGCCGACACCGTCGGCGACCAGCTGCCCGCACAGGTGAGGTCCCTGTTCACGGCCGTCCGCGCGGAGGCCGCCGCGGAGGTGGTGCTCGCCTCCCACCTGCACAACGACCTCGGACTGGGACTGGCCAACACCCTGGAGGCGCTGCGGACGGGGGTGCGGGTGGTGTCCTCCTCCTGGCTGGGAATCGCGGAACGCTCGGGCATGGTCGCCACCGAGCAACTGCTGTTCCTGCTCGCGCAGCGGACGGGGGCCCTGCTGGGCGAGGCGACCGAACCGTGGTGGCGCGCCCCGGACCTGACCCGGATGCCGGGCATCGCCCGCATGGTGTCCGAGGAGACCGGAGTGCCGCTGACGGTGACGACCCCGATCGTCGGAACCGGAGTGGGCACCATCTCCACCGGTACGCCGTTCGTCTTTCCGGCGCTGTTCCAGCCGTTCGACCCGCGGGCCGTGCTGGGCACCGCACCCGGCGTGGTGCTCACCCAGCTGGCCAGCGCCCGGGTGGTGCGCGCGGTCGCCGCCGGACTCGGCCACACGCTGGACGAGTACCAGACGAAGGAGGCGATGGGCTGGGTCAAGGCACGGGCCTACCGGCAGGGCGCCGCAGTCGTCGACGACGCGTCGTTCGCCGCCTACCTCGACGGCCTCGACGCGCGCCGCCCGGGCGCGGCGCCCGCCGTGCCAGCAGCACCTGGGGCGCCCGCGGCCGTCACCGCGGACAGCGCGCCGTGAACCGGGCGGAACGCGGAACGCCGCCCGCCACGGCCGCCCCCGGCGCCGCTGGAGGGACGGGCCCCGCCGGTACCCCGGGCACCGTCGACCTGCCGGGTGCCGGGCGGGTCCTGGGCCGGGGCGGCGCGGTGGTCCTGCCCAACCCGGAGCCGCTCACCTTCGTCGTCGCCGCCACCCGCCCCCCGGCGGTTAACGCGGCCAAGGGCCGTCCCGTCACGCAGCCGGTCGCCCTGTGGGCCCACCACCCCGCCACCCTGGCCCGGCTCGACGCCTTCCTCGCCCTCGACACCGACGACTCCACCCGGGTCCGCCGCCTGCTGGCGGAGGAACTCCTCACCCTCCTGGTGCCCCTGCGGCCGGAGGCCGCGGCGCCACCGTGGCTGTCACCGGCGTCCCGGGACGGCTGGGTCCTGCTCTTCGGCGCTCGCTGGTCCCCGCTGCGACCGCTGCTGGAGGACCATCCGCTGCTCTACGTCTCCAGCGCCAACCGCACCGGCCACCCGCCCGCCGCGACCACCGCCGAGGCGCTCGGCATGTTCCCCGCCGGGCCTCCCGTCCTGGCCGTGGCCCCGCCCGGTCACCAGCACGACCGGGCCGGGGCGGGGCCACCCCGCCGGGCGACGACCACGCTGCGGGTCTCGCCCGGCGGCGGGCTCGCCCTCCACCGGCACGGCGCACAGGACCACCCCCACGCCACCTCCCGCCACTACCTCGATCACCTCCGCACCCGCTACGGGTAGCCGGCCGCCTCCCGCGGTAGGGGGAAATAGGGGGGAGGCGGAGTAGGGCGGTTCGATGGTTCTCTGCTGGGATGGGTAGGGGTGAGATCCCGGAGCCGGAGCCGCACGCGGAAGGCGGGCCCCGGCTGTGACATCGGACAGAAGGGGGAGCGCGGGGATGGTGGCCGGTCCGGTCCGAGCGGAGACCGAACTCGTAGGCCGGGACAGTGAACTGGCCGCCCTGTCGCGAGCCCTGCTGGAGGCGCGCGAGGGCCGGGGCGCGTTCGTCTTCGTCACCGGCGAGCCCGGTATCGGCAAGACCCGGCTGACCACGCACACCCTCGCCGAGGCACAGCGACGGGGAATGGCGGTGCTGAAGGGGCGGTGCAGCGCCACCGGGCCCGCCGTCCCGTTCCGTCCCCTCTCCGAGGCGCTGCTCTCGCTGGCCCGGACCGGCTCCGCGCCCCCGGCCGAGGCGCTCGGCCCCTATCTGCCGGTCCTGGGACGCCTGGTGCCCGAGTGGTCCACCGGCGGGGACTGCGACCAGTCGCCCATCGTGCTGGCCGAAGCCGTCCTGCGGCTGGCCGCCGCGTACGGCCGCGGCCGGGGCTGTCTGCTGGTCGTCGACGACCTGCACCACGCGGACCCCGAGACCCTGGCGGTCACCGAGTATCTCGCCGCCAACCTCAGCGCACAGCCCGTCGCGGTGGTGGCGACCGTGCGCTCGGGCCCTTCGGACGCCCACGAACTGGCGACGGCCGTCGCCCAGCGCGGCGAGGGCGCCCTGCTGCCGCTCGGCCGCTTCAGCGAGTCCGAGGTGCACGCGCTGACCACCTCCCGCCTGGACCTCTCGCCGGCCGGCCCCGCACACGAGGTGTCCGCCGAGGTCTACGGCGACAGCCACGGCATCCCGTTCGTCGCCGACCAGCTGATCCGCGGGATGCTCGCCGACGGCCGCCTCACCCGGGCGGAGGACGGGGGCTGGCAGCTGCGCGGAGCCGAACGCAGCGGTGTGCCCGTGACACTGGCGCGGGTCGTCGAGGAACGGGCGGCGCGGCTTGGGCCCGGCGTGGTCCGCACCCTGTCCCTGGCGGCCGTCCTCGGCCGCGCGTTCCCGCTGGCCGTGCTGCGGCACTGTGCGGGACGGGACGGCGACGTCACCCTCGACCATGTGCGCTCCGCCGTGGCGGAGGGTCTGCTCCAGAGCGACGAGGGGCACGGCGCCGACTGGTACGCCTTCGCCCATCCGCTGGCCGAGGAGGCGCTGCTCGCCCTGCTGAGCCCGGTCGACCGGGTGGCCCTCTCGGCGCGGGCCGCGGACGCCGTGGAGGAGCTGCACCCGGGCCTGCCGGGAACCTGGTGCCTGCTGACCGCGCGGCTGCGGGCGAAGGCGGGGGAGCGGCAGGCCGCCGCCACCCACTACCTGGAGGTGGCCCGCCGGGCGCTGGCCGGAAGCGGGCCCGGCACCGCCATCGCCGTCGTCGACGAGGCGCACCAGACCCTGGAGGACAGCCACTACGGCCCGGTCCAGAGCGGCGTGCACCGCCAACTGCTGGAGACCCTGCTGCTCGCGTTGACCGACGACGGACAGTTCGACCGGGCGGCGGGCGTGGCGGACCGGCTGCGCCGAGCCGACCTGGCGGCCGAGCCGGGCGAAGGCGGAGCGGAGGAGGTCGCACGCAGAGTCGAACTGCACGTGCGGCTGGCCTGGGCCGCCGAGGTGGCCGGCCGATACGCGGAGGGACTGGCGCAGGTCGCCGAAGCCAGGGCGCTGCTGCCTCCGGACGCCCCGGCGCGGGACACCGCCGGCGCCGACGCGGTGGAGGCGTACCTGACGGTGTCGGCGGCGGACCGCGGCCACATCGATCGCAGCGAGCGGCTCGCCCACCGCGCCATCGAGGGGGCGCGGCAACGCGACGACGCCGCGCTCGCCTGCCAGGCCTGGTACGCGGTGGGGTTCGCGAGCAGGGGCCGTTCCCTGGAGGAGTCCGACCGGTGCTTCCGGCAGACGCTGCGCACCGCGTCCGAGCGCGGCCTGGTCGGCTGGCGGGCCCACGGCCTCCTCGGCCTGGGCGGCAACGCCTGGCTCGCGGAGGGCGCCACCGACTCCCTGACCTTCGCGCGGCACGAGGCCCTGCGCACCGGCTGCGTCAGCCTGGCGCACAACGCGGGCGGGCTGCTCGCCCTCGACGCCGCGCTGCGCTCGGACTTCGCCGGGGCCACGGCGCTGGTCGACGGCTCCCTGGAGGAGTCCCGGCGGCTGAAGCTGCACCCGGTGACGCGGTACGTCCTGATGGTGCGGGCCGTGGTCGCCGCCCACCAGGGGCAGCGGCCCCAGTTCCGCGCCGCGCTCGCGGAGTTCCGGGCCTGCGGCGGCGACCGGTCCACGGTGGCCCCGCTGGTGCGCGGGCTCGGCGAACTGTTCTGCGCGCTGCTGGAGGAGGACCGGGACCAGGCGCGGCAGGTGGCCGCGGACCTCGCCGCCGCCGCGGAGTCCGACGCCAGGAACTTCTTCCATCTGACGGGCGCCCACGGCCTGGTGCTCCTGCTGGAGGTCCTGGACGGACGCGCCGGCCGCGAGGAGTGCCTGCGGGCTGGCGCCGACCAGGCGGGACGACTGCGCTGGAACCGGCAGTTCCTGAGGCTCGCCGAGGCGGTGCTGGCGGGACGGGAGGGCCGGCGGGAGCGGGCGGACGCCGCCCTGCGCATCGCGGAGGCGGACGCGCGGCTGTTCCCCACGGCCCGGCACCTGGGTCTGCGGCTCGTCGCCGAGGCTGCCCTGGCGGACGGCTGGGGCGAGCCGCAGCGCTGGCTGACCGAGGCCGAGGACCACTTCCACCGCACGGGCGTGGTCGCGGTGGCGGGCGCCTGCCGGTCCCAGCTGCGCGGCCTCGGAGTGGTGGTGCGGCAACGCCGCGCGGGCACGGACAGCATCCCCGGGGCGCTGCGCGCCATGGGGATGACGGCGCGTGAGTACGACGTCTTCCGGCTGCTCACCGAACGGCTGGGCAACAAGGCGGTCGCCGCCCGGCTCCATCTGTCCGCCCGCACGGTCGAGAAGCATGTGGCGAGCCTGCTGCGGAAGACCGGCACCCACGACCGGGCCGGACTGTGCGACTTCGCCGCGGACTTCACCCCCGCCACCGGGCGGGAGCCGTCCGCCACGTCCTGAACGCCGCCGGAGCCGGGACGCGCGCCCCGGCCCGGGGCGGACCCCGGCCGGGCGGACCCCGGCCGGGGCATGTCAGCTCGGCTGCCGGGCCGTCACCGCCGGGCGCGGGGGCGTCGGCTGGTCAGCGGCACCGGCGGGCGGTCAGCCCAGGGTGGTGAGGCTGATCGAGGTCGTCCCGCCCTCCTGGTAGGCGACGGCCGCCATCACCGAGGCGCCGACGGTCGCCCCGCTGAGGATCGCCAGCCGCAGCCGCGCCCTCATGGCCGTTCCCTCCGGCGGCGACGCCTCGCCCGTGGTGGGGTCCGGGGCGTCGTCCGGGCCGGTGGTGGAGTCGTTCGGCTGGTGATCGTTCACGCTGTCACGCTGCTTTCCTGAGTCGCTGAGGTGTTTGGGTGGTGGCCCCCGGTCGGGGGTTCGTTCCTGGTGGACGCCGCCGGACGCAGCAGCAGCACGGAGGGCACCCGGGCGCCGAGTTCCAGACGCAGCAGGCCGAGCCCGATCCCGGCCAGCCCGGTGAGCAGGCCGGGGGTGGGGACCCCGTCCGGGGTGCCGCAGCGCGGGCCGTGCCGCGCCACCTGCCGCAACAGCCGCAAAGTGGCCGGGTGTTCGTGGACCGCCGCCACCGGGTGCGACTCCACCAGAGGTTCGAGGACGCCGAGTTCGCCGTGACACAGGGAGTGGTCGGAGGAGGGGACACGGTCGGCGAGGAGGTCGAGATGGGCGGCGCGGCCGTGCCCGGCGAGCGCCGTGCCCGCCAGCCCCGCGCACCAGCCCGGGTCGGACGGGAGGGGCTCCGGCCCGGCGTCAGCCACGGACCGCGGCTTCGCACGCGCGCCGGCGGCGGACACGCCCCGGCCGCCGAGCGCCGCGGCCGTCCCGGCGCGTCCCCGCAGGAAACCCGGTTCGCGCGGTGGCGCGGCACGCGTCAGACGGTCGGTCAGGGCCCGTTCCAGCGCGGTCGCCGCGCCGCGCTCCAGCCCGGCGTGCTCCAGCGCCGCATGGAGCGCGTCCATGACCAGCAAGCCACCCGCGAGCCCGTCGGCGACGTCGGCTCGCTCCTCGGCCGCGCTCGCCGCCGTCAGCGCGGTCACCGCGTCCGGAAGCACCTCCAGCAGCTCCCGGCTGTCCAGCAGCGGGCCCAGGCGGGCGGCGGCGTAGACGAGTCCGCCGACGCCGTGGAAACCGCCGGGGCCCACCCGCGCCGCCAGCTCCGGATGCGCGGCGAGCAGACGCAGCGTGCGGGGCAGCGGCCGGACGACCGCCTGGGCGGCGGCCTCCGAAAAGCGCCCACGGCCGGTGGCACGGCCCAGTTCCGCCAGGAACAGCGCGGTGCCGGAGTAGCCGTCGCCGAGCGACGCGCCCTGGGCGTGGACCAGCCAGTGGCGGTCGTCGAGCAGATGCAGTCCAGGCCAGTTGAGCCGCCCGTCGCCGGCGCAGGCCAGACCGAGCAGCTGGTCACCCGCCGAGACCGCCAGGGCCAGCGCCCGTCCCGCGGCGGGTGTGCCCGCACCGTCCCCCGCAGGCAGGGGCGGCCGCGCCGCCGGCCCCGGTGTGCGATGCTCCGCCGCCGGCCGCAGCCCGGCGAGCGAGGCCCGCAGCAGCCACTCCTGACGGCGCAGATCCTCCTCCCCGAGCCGTTCCTGCTTGGCGCGGACCCCCACCAGGGCCGAGCCGGGCAGCGCCTCCTCGACGGTGTCACCGCGTGAGCTCCGCACGGCCCGTGACCGCGGGGTGGTGGTGAACAGCGGGATGTCGCCGTCGAGCAACTGCTCCCGTTCACAGGGGGCGAGCGCCCGCAGGACGGGGCGGCCGGTGTCCTCGAAGAGCGCGCCGAACGCGCCGCGCCGGGCCGCGAGGTCACGCAGCGCCTCCGGGCGGAGCGACTCGGTCAGCAGCCGGGCGTACTCCTGGCTGGGGCGGGCCACCAGCCGCACCGGCTCGGCGGCGGCCCGCTCCAGCAGCCCGCCGGGCGCGGTGAGCGCGGACCGGTGCGCGAGCAGCGCGCGGTACGCGGAGCGGAAGCCGTGCAGCAACTCCGCCGCGTGGTCGGCCGGATCGACGCCGTCGGGTCCTGGGCTCGAACCGCCGGGGCCGTGGCTCCAGCCGTCGCGGCCCCGGGGCCCTTCCGCCCGCACGGGGCGGTTGGGGCCGCCGGGCCAGGGCGCCCGCCGGTGGCACAGACGCATCAGATCGGTCCCCGGGTTCTCCCAGGCGGGCAGCTCGTCCGGCGACAGCTGGCCAGCACGGCCGCCGATCGCCGAGCTGTCGACGGCGCCGTGTTCGCCGAACAGCGGCACCGGCAGCACCGAGGTGCGCAGCACCGAAGCGGCCAGCGCCGGGACGGCCGGGTCCGGCCCGCCGTCGGTGGCCGACGCCAGCGCGGGGTGGAAGAGCGTCTCCACGTCCACTACGACGGGGTGGTCCCCGGAGGCGATGACGTTCTCGGCATGGATGTCGATCGCGTCCACCGCGTACAGCAGGGCGAGTTGGGCACCGGTCCTGGCGTAGAAGGCAGCTGGGGAGCCGCACGGGGTCGCCGCCACGTACTCGGTCCAGCCGTACCCGGCACGGGGCAGCACCCGGACGGCGCGGGGCGCGAGCCCCGGCCGCCGGCGGGCGAACCAGGCGAGGAACTCGTTCCACCAGCGGTGGAGCCCCAGCGGGCGGGGCTTGTACATCAGCCGCCGGCCGTCGCGGAACTCCAGCTGGGCGACGGTCCGGGCCGCGTCGTGCGGATCGCCCAGCCCGAAGTCGACCCGGGCCAGCGGGCCCGGCGCCCCGCCCGCGAGGACGGCGCCGGCCAGCGCGGGCCGGTCGGCCCCCAGGCGGGTGAGCAACTCGGTGGCGGCGGTGGTCATGTCCAGGCAGCGCTGGGCCAGCAGCCGTGCCAGCACGGGGTGGCGCCGCAGCACGGCGGTGAGCGCCGGGCGGGCGGCGAGCGCGCGCATCGCGGCGTCGAACCGCTGGTGGCCGTCCGCACCCGTCAGCGCGCCGGCGTCGCGTGCCGCGTGCAGCTCGGCGACC
The DNA here is from genome assembly GCF_004305975.1 of Streptomyces otsuchiensis. GTDB lineage: Bacteria > Actinomycetota > Actinomycetes > Streptomycetales > Streptomycetaceae > Streptomyces > Streptomyces otsuchiensis. Next base: position 14,249 of record NZ_BHZI01000059.1, on the reverse strand, counting down.
AGGGTGCGGCCCGCGAGTGAGAGGAGGTCGGCCGCCAGCCGGTGTCGCGCCCCGTCCCACACCGCCCGTGCGTCCGCCGTGTCTTCCGCGGGCCTCGCGTCGTGCGCGAACCGGCGGTCGGCCTCGGCCAGCAGCGGCAGCAGCGGACGCAGCAGCCCGCCCTCGGGCCCGAGCCCCGGCACCTCGCCCACCGGCGCCCCGGGCGCCTGCTCCACGGGAGGCGCCTGCGCCAGCGCCCGCTCCACGAAGCCGGCCCACGGAGGAGGCTCAAGGGCCCCGCGCGCCGTCTCCCCGACCGCCGGTGACCACCACCGTTCCGGGGCGTCGCCCGCCCATGGGGCGGACGTCGTGGCGGTTACCGGATGCATGGTCCGACTCTTTCAGTACGGTCGGGGATGGTCATGGGTAGAAGTCCCCCAGATTCTGCACCCGGACGCGCGGGCCGTCCATGTCACGGTCGCCAAATGCGGGGGACGGGTGCCCATGCGCGGTGGGCGGACCGGTGACACGGTCGGACCATGAATGGTGCGGTCATCACCTTCGGTGGGTTGTCGGTACGTCGCGGAGATGTGGAGGCGGTCCAACTCGGCGGCCCAAAGCCCCGGTTGCTGCTGGCGCTGCTGGTCAGCCGGGCCAACACCGTCTTCCCGGCGGAGCAACTGATCGACGCGCTGTGGGACGGGCGGCCCCCGCGCACGGCGCGCAAGAACCTCCAGGTGTACGTCTCGCGGCTGCGCCAGGTCTTCGCGGACCGGCTCACACACAGCCAGGGCGGCTACCTGCTGCGGATCGACGCCGGGGAGTGCGACCTGGTGCGGTTCGAGAAGCTGGCGCGGGCCGGCCGGCGGCTGGCCCGGGACGGCGACACCGAGGCGGCCGTCGGCGTGCTCGACGAGGCCGTCGCCCTGTGGCGCGGCAGACCGCTGGCGGAACTCGGCCGGCTGCCGTGCCTGGCCGAGACCGTGGACCGGCTGGAGGAGCTGTTCCTGGCCACCCTGGAGGAGTGGGCGGAGCTGATGAGCGAGCGCGGTGCCCACCGGCTGGTCCGTGAGCGGGTCGAGGAGCACGCCGCCGCCCACCCGCTGCGTGAACGGCTGGCGGCCGCGTGGATACGGTCGCTGGCCGCGGGCGGCAGGAGCGGCGAGGGGCTCGCGCACTTCGAGACGGTGCGGACGGCCCTGGCGCGCGAACTCGGCGTCGAACCGGGGCCGGAGCTGACCGAGCTGCGGAGCCGGCTGGCCTCTCCCGGCGGCGGTGGTGCCGGCGGTGGTGGGGGCCGGGCGCCGGGCGTCGGCAACCAGCTGCCGCGTGAACTGCCGGACTTCGTGGGCCGGTCGGCCGAGTCCCACCTGGCACTCGCCTACCTCGGCCAGAGCGGCGGCACCGGAGGCGGGAGGGGAGCGTCCGCCGGCGGACGGGTGATGGTCGTCTCCGGCCCCGTCGGCGTCGGCAAGACCGCGTTCGCGGTGCACGTGGCGCACCTCCTCGCCGACGCCTTCCCGGACGGGCTGCTGCTGGTCGAACTCGGCACCCGGCCCCTCGGCACCGTCCTGCACGGGCTGCTGGACGCGGTCGGACTGCCGCCCGAACGCACCGTGGCCCAGGCACTGGCGCGCTGGCGCGCCTGGCTCTCCGGACGGCGGCTGCTGCTGGTGCTCGACGACGTGGTCTCGGCGACGGCGGCGGAGGCACTGCTGCCCGGCAGCGGGCGCAGCGCCGCCCTGGTGACCAGCCGCTACCGGCTCAGCGGCCTGCCGGGGGTGGCGCGGGTGGAGCTGTCGCCGTTCGACGACGCCGAGGGCGCCGAACTCCTGGGCCGTGTGATCGGCTTCGGCCGGCTGCTGTCCGACGCGGAGGCCGGCACACGCATCGTCCGCAGCTGCGAGGGGCTGCCGCTGGCCGTCCGGATCGCCGCGGTGAAGCTGGACGCCCTGCGGCACCTCCGCCCGGCCGAGTACGCCGACCGGCTCTCACGGGCCCCCTCGCTGCTGGACGAGATGACCGCCGGCGAACTCGTCCTGCGCGACCGGTACGAGGCGCTCTGGCGCGACCTGCACCCCCGCCAGCGCGACGCCTGCCGCAGGGTCGCGGCGCGCACACCCCCGTACCTGTACGGGCAGGTGGCGGCCGACGCGGAGGAACTGCTGGAGTGCGGACTGCTGACCCCGCCCGGCGGCGAGGTCAGCGCGCATGTCGCCGTCTACGGGATGTCCGCCTTCGCCCGCGAGTTCGCCCGTGAGTTCGCGGGGCGACCAGCCGGGGAGGGCGGCGCGGAACGCCGGGGCACGCCGGTCTCAGCCTGACCGCTGCCGCAGGAAGTCGCGGAAGGCGTCGACCAGTCGCTCGTCCGGCGCCACCCCGTCCCCGTGCGGCACCCCGGGCGTGTCCGGGCGCCCCGGCGCCCCGTCCGCGTCGCCGGCGATGCGGAGCGCGAGGGCCGCCTGGTGCGCGAAGAGGGCGAGCAGGTCGAGGTCGTCGAGGTCGGCGCGTGACCTCGGCACCGGGTCGAGCACCTCCAGGACCCCGAGCACCCGGGACTCCGAGAGCAGCGGAACGGCCATCAGGGCGCTCGGCACGTACCGGGTGGACTCGGCCAGGTCACGTGCGAACGCCGGGAGCCCCGCCAGGTCGTCGGCGATCATCGCCTGGCCGGAGGAGACCACCCAGCCGGCGATGCCGCGGGACGCGGGGAACCTGGTGCCGACCAGGAACTCCTCGCCCTCGCCCGCGACGGCCTGGAACACGAGCTCCTCGGCCTCCTCGTCGAGCAGGAATACCGAACTGGCCGCGGCGCCGAAGATGGCCCTGGCCACCTCCACCACGGACTGGAGCAGCGCACGAGTGGCCTCGGACGCGACGGGAGTGGGCACCGTGGACCTCACTTCTCGGTACGGGAGGGAAAGGTGGACCGGGCCCCGCGCGCCGGGACCGCGCCCGGCAGCGGCAGCCCGCCGCCGGCGCCGGCATCGGCGGCGCTGACGTTGGCCGCGGACAGATACAGCACCGTCTTGAGCTGGAAGACCGTCAGCCCCGGGTGCTTGGCGAGGATCAGCGCGCACAGCCCCGCGATCCTCGGGGTGGCGAAGCTGTTGCCGGTGGTACGGGTCACGCAGCGGTCCGTCCAGGCGACGCGCACGTCCTGGCCCTTGGCGAAGAACTCCACCGGCGGCTCCGGGTTGTACAGGTGGAGGCCGGCGTCGTCCTCGCGGTGACTGCCGACGGACACCACCGAGGAGAACCGCCACGGGAAGCTCACCACGGGCGCGTTGTGCGCGGAGGCGACGAGGACCGTCCCGCGGAAGTACGCCTCGTCGGCCAGCTCGTGGAGTTCACGCACGAACTTGGTGTGGGTGGTGGAGAGGCTGAGGTTGATCACCTCGAAGCCCTGCTCCACCGCCCAGCGCAGCCCGGCCAGCAGATAGTCGCCGCTCCCGGAGAAGTTGTCCCCCAGGACCCGCACGCTGTGCAGCTCGCACCCGGGGGCGACCTCCCGCACGATGCCGGCGCAGGCCGTCCCGTGACCGCACGGGTCCCCGCCCTCGGCCGGCACCACCCGCGGCCCGCCGTCCCCGCCGTCGGTGACCCGGTGCGAGGAGGCGACCGGGCCGACCATGGGGTGGTCCAGCTCCACCCCGCTGTCCACCACGCACACCCGCACCCCCTCACCACGCGAGCCGCCCCACGCCCAGTCGGGCGTGACGCTCGGGAGGCCGACCGCGTCCACCGCGATCTCGGCGGGCCGCTCGCGCAGCCCCCAGCTCGGGCCGACAGTCATCGCAGCTCCCCTTCCACGGTGGGCGCCGGCGCGCCGCCGAACGCCCCGGCGGCCACCTCCCGCGCGGCGGCCAGGCCCACGGCATGGCCCTTGTCCTCGTACATGCGGGCGGCCGCCTCCGCCGCGTGCCGGGCCGCGACGCCCCGCCCGGCCGCCGCGTGCACCCGGGCGAGATCGAGACGGGCCGCGCCCCGGCTGATGGGTGAGTCCGTGGTGTCCGCCTCGGCCACGGCGCGGCGCGCCAGCGCCAGCGCCAGCGCGGTGTCCCCGGCGCCCGCGGCGGTCAGCGCCCGCACCCCGTGGTGGTCGGCGGCGTCCGCCGGACGCAACGCGCCGGGCTCACGGTCCGTCAGCCAGGACCCGGGTGCCAGGCCCCGCGCCAGCCGCGCCCGCGCGAGGTCGCGCGAGGCGCTGGCGTGCAGGGTGGTGGCACCGAGCGCGCGGCACCGGTCGATGGCCTCCCGCAGCAGCGGCTCGGCCCGTTCGGGCCTGCCGGAACACATCTCCACCCCGGCCGCGAACAGCGGCCCGAAACACGCGGCCTCGGCGTAGCCGAGCCCGGCGGCGAGCCGGTCGGCGGTGGTCAGCCAGGCACGGGCCTCCCCGATGTGGCCGCGCAGCGCCAGGAGGTTGGCGAGGGGGTAGCCGATGGTGACCGTCGCCACGGCGTTGCCGGGGCCGTGCTCGGCGAGCAGATCGCGGCACCGTGCCACGGCGTCGGCCGCCGGAGTGGGCCCGTGCCACAGGGAGACGGCGAGCGCGCCCAGCGCCAGCGCCCGTTCCGGCGTCGCCTCGGCGGCCATGGCGTGGCCGAGCGCCGCCGCCAGCAGCGCCCCGGCCGCCTGGTGCCGGCCGGCGACCTGCATGTCCTGCGCCAGACGCACATACGCCCTGGCCTGCCCCAGCCGGTCGCCCGCGGCGCGGAAGACCGGCAGCCCGGCGCGGGCCGCCTCCGCGGCCGTGCCCTGGTCGCCCTCGGGATCGGTGACGGCCAGTTGCAGCCGGGCGTGCGCGTGCGCGCGGTCGTCGCCGGCCGCCGCCGAGACCTCGAGCACCCGCCGGATGAGGGCGTCGCCGTCGTCGGTGCGGCCCAGCGCGATCCAGCTCTCGCCGAGGCCCTGGGCGGCGGCGGTCCACCAGACGTCGTCGGGGCCCCCGTGCGCCAGGCCGCGTTCGTAGAGGTCCGCGGCCCACGACAGGTCGGCGCGGGCCAGCGCGTGACGCCCGGCGTCGACGAACGCGACGGCGGTGCGGGAACGCAGTTCCTCGGCGCGCGGGCCGCGCTGGCCCAGCTCGCGCAGGTGCAGACAGGACTGTTCGAGGTGGTGCGCCGTCACGGCGGCGCCCGTGCCCGGCCGGGCCGCCAGCCGCTCGTGCCAGGCGGCGCGGCGCCGCTTGCTGAGCCCCTGGTAGGTGACGTCCCTCAGCAGGCCCGACCGGAACTGGTGGGTAGGCGGCGTTCCGGCGACCCGCTCCACCAGGCCGCGCCGGACCAGCCCGCCGAGCGCGCCGGCGACGGCCCCCTCGTGCGGGGTGTCGGTCAGCAGGGTCCTGACGTCGTCGGTGGTGAACCGCCGCCCGAGCACCGCGCCCGCGTCCAGCACCGCGCGTTCGGCCTCCTCCAGGGCGTCGATCCGGGCGGCGAGGACGGCGGTGACGGTCACCGGCAGTTCGGCCGGGTCGGCGCCGTCCCCCGCCCAGGCCAGCAGCTGTTCGAGATGCAGCGGGTTGCCCTCGGCGCGCCGTACCACGGCCCGTCGCACCTCCTCGGACAGCTCCGAGCCCCCGTCGGCGGTCGCCGTGAGGGCCGCCGCCAGCCGGTGGGACGCCGTCTCGGACAGCGGCTCCAGGCGCAGCTCCGCGAGGTCCGGGGCCCGGCTGCTCTCCGGCGGGCCTCCCTCGGCCTGGCGGCCCGAACACACCAGCAGCACCGGCCGGTCGGCCAGGCTCTCGCCGAGGGTCCGCAGGCCGTCACGGAGCAGTGGCCTCGCCCACTGAACGTCGTCGAGGACCAGCACCACCGGTCCGCGACGTGACAGACCGGCCAGCACGGAGGCCACCGCCGCCCAGGTCGCGCCGAGGGAAGGGCTCGGCGTCCCGTCGGCCAGCAGCCCCCCGTGCAGCACCTCGTACGCGCCGTCCCAGTCCTCCCCGGCGGCGGGCGGCAGCGCGTCCCCGGCCGCCTCGGTCCCGTCGGACGCGGCGCGCCGCAGCAGGCTGGCGAGCGCGTCGGCCAGCGGTGTCAGGCTCGCCTCGTCGCCGTGGCTGCGGCATCGGGCGCTTCCCACCAGAGCGCCTTCCGCGATCAGTTCGGCCAGCCACTCACGCAGCAGCCGGGACTTCCCCACGCCGGCCTCGCCGGTGACCCGGACCAGGCGGCTCCCGCCGCGCGCGGCGACACTCGCCCGCGCGTCCGTCAGCCAGCGGTACTCGCCGGAGCGGTCGACGAACGGTGTGGCCGGCGGCCGGGTGTCCGGCGGGGCGCCGCCCGGCGCCAGCCCCGTGAGGCGGAAGGCGGAGACCGGGTCGCGTTTGCCGCGCAGGGTCAGCGAACCCACCGGCTCGACGCGGGCGGCCGCCCCGAGCAGCAGCCGGGTGGTCGGCCCGATGAGGATCTGTCCGGGCGGCGCCGCCTGCTCCAGCCGTGCGGCGACGTTCACCACCTCGCCCGAGACCATCGTGCCGTCGGCGACCTCACCCGAGGTCACCACCTCGCCGCTGTTCACCCCGATCCGCACCGCGAGGGTGCTGCCCACCTCGCGCTCCAGCTCGTCGTTCAGCTCCTCCAGCGCCTCGATCATGCCGAGGGCGGCCGACGCCGCCCGGCGCGCGTCGTCCTCCCGGACCCGTGGCACCCCGAAGACAGCCACGACGGCGTCTCCGATGAACTTCTCCACCGTCCCGCCGCGCGCCTCGATACCGGCCCGCATCGCGTCGAAGTAGCGCAGCACCACGGCGCGCAGCGTCTCGGGCTCCAGCACGCCGGACAGCTCGGTGGAGCCGACCAGGTCGCAGAAGAGGGCGGTGACCATCTTGCGTTGCTCCGGCACGGGCCGCCTTTCGGTTCTGCGCCCGGGGGCGCGGGGTCTCAGAACAGGGCCGCGCCGGCCACGGCGGCATGTGCCGTGACCTCCGGCTCGACCGCGTCCAGCCGCCCCTTGATGTCGAGGACGAGAGCCAGCTCCTCGGGCGCGAGCGCGGCGAAGACGGCGCACTGGTCCTCGGTGAAGGTGTGTACGGGGAAGCCGGCCGTGGCCAGAGCGCGGAGGGTGCGCTCCGCCTCCGCCCCGGCGTCCGGTTCGGGTGCGTTCGTCATGGGCCGGCCACTCCTCCGTCTTCGGCCGGGCCGGACGGCCCGGGGCGTGTGCGTGCGCTCTCCCGCCGCGGCGCTTCGGGAGAGTCGGGGGCGCTGATCTCGTCGAGGACCTCGCCGAGCGCCGCGGCGGTGTGCAGGACGCTCAGCCGCACCGCCCGCCGGGCGCTCGCGGAGCACGCGGCGGCGTCGATCGCGGCGAGGACCTCGGCGCTGTGCCCGCCGTCCTCCTCGGCGTGAAGCCGCAGCGTGTCGAACGCGGCCGGGGGCAGCCCGGTCCACTCGGCGAGCAGCGCCGGCAACTCCACTGAGGGAGCGTGGAGTTCGAGAACGGCGATGTAGCCGAGCAGGCTGACCGGGTGGTGGTGCCTGACCCAGTAGTACTGGGCGCCCACCATGCGGGCCACCGACGGCGCGGGCGGCCGCTCCCGCTCACGTTCCGGGTCCAGCCCCGCGGCGGCCATGTCCCGCAGCAGCCAGTCGTCGTGGTGCAGTTCCCGCCCGATGTGCTCCGGCAGGAATCGCGCCAGCGCCCGCAGCCCAGGCTCCTCGCCGCCCGCGCCCGCCGCCGGGGCCCGGCAGCGCTCGGTGGCCAGTTCCATCAGCGGGACCGACGCCCGGATCACCGCGTGCATGGTGGCCAGATAGCGGGGGTACCGCGTGGCGAGGCCCTCGGGCCGCCACAGCGCCGCCGAGCAGCGCCGCAGCGCGGGGGAGACCAGCGTCAGCAGCGCCTCCACCTCGCCTCCGGCGGTGACGGGCGCGGCCGTGGCGGGGGGCGGCGCGGACGGACGCGGCGTCATGTCGCGACCTCCCGGCCGCCGTCGGTGGTCCCGCCCACCAGCCCGGCGTGCCGTCTGCTGCCGTGCCGGGCCACCAGTCCCCGCGCGCCGTCGGCCCGCAGCGCGCCGACCGCCGCCGCCTGGAGCAGTTCCCCGCACGGCCCGCTCCCGGCCCGCCCCGCCCAGGCGGCGGCCTCCGGCATCTCCGGGAGGCGGTGGCAGGTGCCGCAGTAGTCACCGGGGGTGCCGCCGGCCCGCGCGGCGACGTGCACCGGACCCACGGTGCGGATCATCCGCAGGAGGGGATCGCCGTAGGCCCGGTCGCGCACCGCCCGCCAGGTGTCGGTCGCCACCGAGCCCAGCCGCAGGTGCTCCGGACGGATGCGGCCGTCGACCACGTCCTGGTTGCAGCAGGCCGCGATGGCGCCGTCGCCGGTGATCACGGGCCAGGCCGCCATCTCGCACGGCGTCGCGGCGGACGGCAGCGGCGGCGGGGGAGCGGCGGACCGGCCGGGCAGCGCGGCGCCGCGGCCGATCGCCCGCACCTCGGCCACCAGCATCGGGACCCGGGAGCCGAAGCGGTCCGCCACCTCGGCGGCCACCTCGTCCGGGTAGGGGTCGTCGGCGCCCTCGGAGAGCACATGCAGGCTGGTGGCCACCCCGGTGCGCAGCAGCTCCGCCACAGCCCGCAGCACGTCGGCGCGGGGCACCTCGCGCTCGTGGAAGGCGTCGACACTGAGCGAGAAGTGGTCGACGGCCTCGGCGACGCGCCGGATCGCGGGCGGGAGCGCACCGCCCCTGGCGAAGAACCCGCCGGAGAGCACGGCGGTCCGGGTGCCGGCGGCGCGGGCGGCCTGGGCCGCCTCGACGACCAGCGCCGGGCGCGTCAGCGGCTCCCCGCCGGTCAGCATCAGCACCTCCGGACGGCAGTCCGGGGTGAAGGTGCGCAGGAAACGCAGCAGGTCGCCGGCGTCGAGATCCCGCCCGGTGAGGGTGGCCGAGGCGGAGCAGTGGGCGCAGCTCAGCGGGCAGCGTTCCGTCAGTGTGACCAGCACACCGGCGCCGACGGTCTGGCGCAGCGACATCAGGTCGGCGAGCAGCACGTCGGTCTCCTTCTCCGTTCGTCCTGCCGCGCCGCGCGGGGTGGCCGCCGACAGGAGCCGCACGGACCGGATGCTGCGGTCCATGGGCGACGACGAGTATGCGCGGCGCCGCCTGCCGTCCGGTTGCCGATCGGTATGACCGCAGGTCAGGGCCCCCGCGCAGGCGGGCCGTACACCTCCGGGACGCCCCGGCCGCCGGCCGCCGGCCCCCTGGGGCCGTCTCCGACCTGCCCTTTCACCGCGCGGCAACCGATCCTGCACCCCCGGTGCCTAGCGTTCTCATCGCTGCGGTCACCGGAACGACGGTGCCGCACCGTTCACGACGCCCTCACGCACAGAAGAGAGGTCCTCCATGACGGAGCAGAACGAGCCCACGAAGGACGACGTGGCCGAGGCCGCGAAGAACGTCGAGGTGGCCGCCCACGCGATGGCCGGTGCCGTCCTGGAGCTCCAGCGCCTGGCGCCGGACCAGCAGGCCACCACCGCCTTCGGGGCCCAGAGCAGCGGCTCCTGCGGTGCCGCCAGCTGCCTGTTCGACCCGGTGTGACAGTCCCGATCCCGCTGATCGGAACGACGGCGCCTCCGGCCGGGGCTCGGGTCCGCCCGCCCCGGCCGGGAGCGGCGTGACGCACGGCGTCGCTCCCGTCGTATCCCGTGTTCGCCCGCGCATCGTCTCGCCCTCTTCAAGAGAGGTACTCCATGACAGAACAGAACGAGCAGCCCACGAAGGACGACGTGGCCGAGGCCGCGAAGAACGTCGAGGTGGCCGCCCACGCCATGGCCGGCGCCGTCCTGGAACTCCAGCGTCTGGCGCCGGACCAGCAGGCCACCACCGCCTTCGGCGCCCAGAGCAGCGGCTCCTGCGGTGTCACCAGCTGCCTGTTCGACCCGGTCTGACAGTCCCGACCCCACTGACGGGAACGACCGCGCGTCCCGGCCCGGCCCACAGCGGGGCCGGGACGCGTGCGACCCGCAGCGGACCGGTGCCCCCGCGCCCCGCCCGCCGTCCCGCCGCTGCGGACGGCGGGCGCCGGAGCCGCCGCTCCACCGGCCGGCTCCCCGGGCCGGGGGCACCGGCCGTCCCCTGGGCGTGACGCCCCGGCGGCCACCCCGACCTGCCCCGCCGCGGGCCGGGCACGGGCGGATCCGGACCGCCACCACGACAGCACGAGCACACCGTCAGAACACCGGAAGGACACATCGGGATGCAGGTGGACTGGGCAACCATCCAGGCGTACATGGCGCACCATCCGCGCTGGTTCGAGAACGCCGGGCGCCGTCCCGCGGGGCACGAACACCTTCTCGTCTACCGATCGCTGGTGCCCGGCACCTGGCAGGTCTCGCGCCGCGGCTACTGGATCATCACCCAGCCGCCCGGGGTGCCTCCGGTCGCCCAGGGCTGGAAGCTGCACGTCTCCGCGACCTCGGCGACCTCCACCGACATCCTGCGCGCCGCCCTGCCGGTGCTCCGCGACGCGCGCGTCCACTTCAAGTTCCTGATGGACCCCGTCGCGATGCGCGAGCACAACGACAAGCTGGTCTCGCGCGGCGCCAGCGGCAAGTTCATCACCGTCTACCCGGCCGACGAGGAGGAGTTCCGGGCGGTCGGGGACGCCCTGACCCGGGCGCTGGACGGCTTCGACGGCCCCCACATCCTCTCCGACCGGCGCTATCCGGGGTCGCGCGTCGTCTTCTACCGGTACGGCGGCTTCACCACCATCTCCCGCGTGATGCCGGACGGGAACCGGGAGCTGCTGATCCGCACGCCCGAGGGAGAGCCGGTCCCCGACGTGCGCCACCCCTACTTCCACACCCCCGACTGGGTCAGCGACCCGTTCCGGAACGACTCGGTCCCCGCCGCCGAGGAGACCGGCGGGACCGAGGCCCGCCGGATCACCCTGGCGCAGGGCCGGTTCACCGTCACCGGAGCGATGCAGTTCAGCAACCGCGGCGGCCTCTACCGCGCCGAGGACAACGAGACCGGCGCGGACGTGCTGCTCCGCGAGGCCCGGCCCGGGGTCCAGGTCGGCCCGGACGGACTGGACGCGGCCGAGGTACTGCGGCACGAGTTCGACATCCTCACCGAACTCGCCGACACCGGCCACTTCGTACGCCCCGTCGCCTGCTTCACCGAAGGTGAACACACCTTCGTCGCGGAGGAGTTCATCGAAGGCTCCCACGTCGGACTGCTCAACACCACGCACAACCCGCTCTACACCCTGGAACTCACCCCCGAGAAGCTCACGGACTACTACGACCGCTTCCGGGGCCTGTGGCTCCAGATCGCGGAGGCGATCGCCGCCTGCCACGAGCGCGGCATCGTGCTCGGCGACCTCTCGCCGACCAACATCATGGTCACGCCCGACGACCGGGTCCGCATCATCGACATGGAGGCCGCCTTCCACGAGGACGCGCCCCTCGGAGCGGCGAGCGGCTCCGGCGTCTTCACCCCGGGCATGGTCACCCGCCGGGCGCGCCGGGCCCGCCGGGGCGACCGCGCCACCGACTACTACGCGCTCGGCGGCATCATGCTCGGCGGTGTGGTCCTGTGCCACCAGTCGGACATCATCGACCCGACGATCCCGCGCCGCGTCTTCGCGGCCGCCGCCGCCGAGCTGAACCTGCCGGCCGACCTCGTCGCGCTCATCACCGAGCTGTACGACGAGAACGCCGACGCCCCCGACCCGGCCGCCCTGCGGCGCCGGCTGGAGGAGCTGCCGCTCACCAGCCACTGGCGGCAGCCGCCCCCGCTGGCGCTCCCCGCGACGCCCGACCCGGTCGCGACGGCCGACCTGCGCAAGCGCGTCGGCGCGGTCCTCGACGGGGTCCACGGCTACTGGAGGGCCACCGCCGACCTCACCCGCGCCGACCGGCTCTTCCCCAGCGACCTGACCGTCTTCGAGACCAGCCCGCTGACCCTCGCGTACGGCGCCTACGGCACCCTCTACGCGATGCACCGGGTGCGCGGCTCGGTGCCCGAGGACCTCCTGGGCTGGGCGCTGCGGCAGACCACCTCCCCGGAGGCGGTACCGCCCGGCCTCTACCACGGCAGCGCCGGCATCGCCTGGGCGCAGTCCGCCCTCGGCCACCGGGAACTGGCGGCACAGACCCTGCGTGACGCGGCCGGCCATCCGCAGCTGTACACCGAACCCGGGGTGCTCGCCGGAGCCGCCGGACACGGCATGGCCTGCCTGCGGCTGTGGAAGGACACCGGCCTGCCGGAGTTCCTGGACCGCGCCCGCGAGATCGGCGACCGGCTGGCGCTGACCGCCGACCGCGCCGACGGCCTCGCGTCGTGGCCCTCCTCCGACGGCGTCACCCGCGTCGGCTACGGGGTGGGCGCCTCCGGCGTGGCGCTGTTCCTGCTGGCGCTCCACGGCGCGACGGGCGACGCCGAGCACCTCACGCTCGGCCGGCAGGCCCTCGACTTCGACCTGGCCCAGGCGACCTTCCAGGCCAGCGGCCTCTACTCCTTCCCCGCCCAGGTCGTCGCCGAGGGCGAGACGGCCGCCGTGGTGCGGCACTACTGGGACAGCGGCACCGCCGGCGTGCTCACCGCGCTGCTGCGCTACCACCACGTGACGCAGGACCCCGCACTGCGCCGGCGCATCACGGAACTGCTGCCCGACATCCGCCGCAAGTTCACCGTGCTGCCCCAGCTCTTCCACGGCACCAGCGGGCTGGGCAACACCCTGCTCGACGCCTACGAGTTCCTCGGCGACCCGGAGCTGCTCGCCGACGCGGAACGGCTGGCGGAGTCCGTGCTGTGCACGGCGATCGAACGCTCCGAGGGCATCGTCTTCCCCGGCGAGCAGGCCGTCCGGGAGAGCGCCGACCTCGCGACCGGCTCCGCCGGTGTGGCGCTCTTCCTCGACCGGCTGTGCCGCGCCGAACCCGGGGCCCGCACCAACGCCAACTTCGTGCTCGACGACCTCCTGCCCGAGGCGGCCGGCTCCGGCCAGGACCGGGCACCGTCGCGATGACGACCACGGCGGCACCCCCGACGAGCCCCACGCCGCCGCTGCGCGCCAACCGTGACTTCCGGCTGCTGTGGATCGGGCAGGCGCTCTCCGACTTCGGATCGTCGATGGTGTTCATCGCGCTCCCGATGGTGCTGCTCAGCGGTGGGTACTCCACCTCCGCCGTCGGCACCATCGGCACCGCGATGCTCATCACCGCCCTGGTGGCGCGGATGCCGGGCGGCTACCTGACCGACCGGTACAACCACCGGGCCCTGATGCTCACGGCGGACCTGGCGAGGTTCGTGGTCTTCGCCGTGGTCACTCTCTGGACGTTCCTCGGGGAGCTGCCGCTGGAGCTGGCCGTGGGGGCGGTGGTCGTCGCCCAGCTGGGAGCGGAACTGTTCAAGCCCAGCCAGAGCGCCATCGTCCGGCTGGTGGTACCGCGTGAGCAACTGCCCACCGCCATCTCGCTCAACCAGGCCCGGGGCTACGCGGCGGAGATCGCCGCCCCCGCGGCGGCCGGGGTGCTGGTCGCGGTGTCGCTGGGACTGCCCTTCGCGGTCGACACCTTCGCGTTCGCCGCCTCCGCCGTCTGCGTCTACCTGCTGTCGCCGGTGGCGCGCGCCAGCCGGGCGGGCGCCCCGGTCTCCGCCGACGAGCGCAGGGCCGCCAAGGCGGCCGGCACCCGGGAGCCGTTCCTGCGCAGCCTGACGGCGGGCCTGCGCTACGTGGCACGCAGCCGCTTCCTGCGGACCGTCGCGCTCCTCGCCACCGGCCTGAACTTCCTGTTCCAGGCGCTGGTCTACGCCCTGATCCTGGGCCTGGCCCAGGGCGGCGGCGGCAGCGGCGCCGTCGGCGCGGCGCTGAGCGTGGCCGCCGTCACCGGTCTCGTCGGCTCCGTGGTGGCGCCGTTCCTCCAGCGCCGCCTGCGCATCCAGGTGCTGGTGGCCGCCGGGCCGGCGTTCGCGGGCATCCTGCTCGCCGTCGCGTGGTGGACCGGCAGCGAGATCGCCTTCGCCGCGTCGCTGGCCGGCATGTCCCTGCTGACGCCCGTCGTGGGGGCGGCGCTGGGAGTCGTCCTGGTGACCCTGGTACCCCGCGAGATCTTCGGCAGGACCACCTCCGCCATCGGCTTCGTCTCCGAGAGCCTCCAGCCGTTCGGCCCCCTGGCGGCGGGGCTGATGCTGGCCGCGCTGCCGCTGTCCGCGGTGTCCGCGGTGTTCGCCTGCGGCTTCCTCGTCATCGCCGTCCTCGCCCTGTTCCTGCCCAGCCCGCCGCCGCCAGGGGGCCGAACGGCTGGAGGCTCTCGGAGAC
>NZ_BHZI01000058.1 GCF_004305975.1 Streptomyces otsuchiensis | reverse complement strand
GCCCCACCCCCAACCCCGGCTCACCGCAGCGGTGCCGAGGCGAACCAAGCCCCAGGCCGGTCTCCGCTCTACTCGGGCGGCCGACTGTAGCGCTCCAGCGTGGCCTTGCTCACGGAACGGTCAACGAGGCGCAGCTCCCACGGACCGGTATTGACGTCGAAGTCCTTACCGAACCCGACCCATTTCCCCGCCATACGCCGTCCGGTGGGCTCAACCAGCAGCTGCATCGCACCGTGGTATCGAGCTCCGTTGTAGTAGCCGTCGGTCGCGGTCTGTTCGACCCAGGATCCCGTCACGATGTTGCGGTCGAGGGTCAGATCCAGGGTGAGCGGGCTGTCCGGGTTGGTGCTCGCGCCGGGCAGGCTTTGTGCCGTCAGCCGGTTCCCGTGCTGAACGATCACCACGTAGTGCCTGCCCTCATAGGAGTCGTCCCGGCTCGACGAGAAGAACTCATAGCGACTGAGCCATACACCCGAGAATGTCGCGTAGTCGGGCTGTGTGCCTTGCGCGACGGCCCCGGACGCACCCGCCACACCGGTGTCCGGTGCACGACCTCCGGTCTCGTCCACATGCCCCCGCATCACCGGGAGCGGCAGGGCAAAGCCCAATGCCTCCACCGGACGGCCAGTGACCCTCTCCAGCGCTCTCGCGTAGACGCGTCGAGGCGACCTGCTGACTCCGGCCTCCCAACGCTGGACCAGGCGCTTCGACGCATCGTTGGGTTCACCCAGCTCAATACCTGCCCGGCGGATCGCCTTGGCGAAGTCGTCCTGACTCATGCGCAGTCCGATGCGCACAGCTCTGAAAACGTCGTTCGGCACATCGACAGTCTTCGTCATGAGCCCAACGGTAGGCCGATACCGTTCCCGATGACACCCAATTGACGTCCCCGCAAAAGATATTGACACCGCAGGAAGACGTCGAGGTGACGCCGCAAGCGTCGTCCCGGCGCAACTCGACAAAGCGCGCGAGCGGTGGCCGGACTCGGGGCTGGAACTGCACCAGAGTGACGCGCTCGCCTTCGTCGCGGGCCAGGAACCGTTCGACGCCATCTACTCGGTCTTCGGCGCGGCCTACTTCACCGACCCAGCGCTCACTCTTCCAGGAGTGGCGAAGGGGCTCAGGCCGGGCGGGGTCTTCGCCATGTCGCAGAATCCCGCCGTCGAGGGCTGCTACGGCTGCCAGGCGTCGTACATTCCCCGCGGGCCCGACGAGGACCCCGCCATCGTGAAGCGGTGGGACCACCCGCTGGAGGCATGGCCTCCCATGCTGGAGCGGTGCGGCTTCGAGGAGGTCAGCGCCACAGTCCTGCCCGCCCCCAGCGCGGGAAAGCGCCGTATCGGAACCCTGCTGATCCGCGCCGTGCTGGCTCGGCCGCCTCGCGGCGCGGGCTCACACGGCCGCGCCGCCGTCACGCTGGGCGTGACGGCGGCGCGGTGGAAGCTGTGCGCGGGGACCGTCGCACCTCCGGCAAGCCGGAGGCGGGACGACGACGGTCCCCGCGGGAACGGCGATCGGGTCGCTGCCGCCGTTCTGGGCGGCGTTCACAGGAGGTCCGGGAGCCGCTCCGGAGGTCCGTGACGCCGACAAGAAGAACTCTGCCGGACGGGTGTTAAGCGAAGATTGCCTCGCCGTGACGGGTCTGGATCTTCTGGGTGGCGACCGCCTCCGCACGCTGTGACACGCGTCACCGCAGGCCGACGGCGGGACCTCCGGGCACCGGCACCGGACGCGCGCCGGCCCGGCCCCGCGAGCGGGACCGGGCCGGCCGGGGGCAACGGGGCAGCGTTACTGCGCCAGGAAGGAGAGCAGGTCCTGCCGGCTGATGACGCCGGTCGGCTTGCCCTCGACCAGCACGATGGCGGCGTCGGCGTCCTGGAGCGCGGTCATCAGGTCGGCCACCGGCTCCCCCGATCCGACCTGCGGCAGCGGCGCGCTCATGTGCTTCT
Source organism: Streptomyces otsuchiensis (assembly GCF_004305975.1). GTDB lineage: Bacteria > Actinomycetota > Actinomycetes > Streptomycetales > Streptomycetaceae > Streptomyces > Streptomyces otsuchiensis. The sequence continues at coordinate 21,651 of NZ_BHZI01000058.1, read as the reverse complement.
CCAGCGCGTCGTCGAGCGTGGCGCGCTGGGTGAACAGGGCGTCGAGCAGCTCGCGTTCGACGACGGAGCCGACGACCTCGGCGGCCATCACGTCGGGGTGGCCCGCGCCCGGCTTCACGATCGGCATCTGGGAGACGCCGTACTCGCGCAGCACCTCGATGGCCTCACCGACCGTCTCATCGGGGTGCATGTGGACCAGTTCGGGCATGCCGCCGGTCTTGCGGCGCAGGACGTCGCTGACCCGGGTCTCGGGCTCGCCGCCCTCCAGGAAGCCGTAGTCGGCCATCCACTCGTCGTTGAAGATCTTGCTCAGGTAGCCGCGTCCGCCGTCGGGCAGCAGCACCACCACGACGTCGTCGGGGCCGAGCCGCCGCGCGTAGTCCAGCGCCCCGGCGACGGCCATGCCGCAGGAACCGCCGACCAGCAGCCCCTCCTCGCGGGCGAGGCGGCGGGTCATCTGGAAGGAGTCCTTGTCGGAGACGGCGACGATGGCGTCGGCGACGTCACGGTCGTAGGCGTCCGGCCAGAAGTCCTCGCCGACCCCCTCGACCAGGTACGGGCGCCCACTGCCGCCGGAGTAGACCGAGCCCTCGGGGTCGGCGCCGACGACGGTGACCTTGCCGCCGCTGACCTCCTTGAGGTAGCGGCCGGTGCCGCTGATGGTGCCGCCGGTGCCGACGCCGGCCACGAAGTGGGTGATCCGGCCGTCCGTCTGCTCCCACAGCTCGGGCCCGGTCGTCTCGTAGTGCGAGCGCGGATTGTCCGGGTTGCTGTACTGGTCGGGCTTCCAGGCGCCGGGGGTCTCGCGCACCAGGCGGTCGGAGACGTTGTAGTAGGAGTCGGGGTGGTCCGGGTCGACGGCGGTCGGGCAGACCACGACCTCGGCTCCGTAGGCGCGCATGACGTTGATCTTGTCGGCCGAGACCTTGTCGGGGCAGACGAAGACGCAGTGGTAGCCCTTGCGCTGGGCCACGATCGCGAGGCCGACGCCGGTGTTGCCGGAGGTCGGCTCGACGATGACACCGCCGGGCTTGAGGGCGCCGGACGCCTCGGCCGCCTCGATCATCCGCAGCGCGATGCGGTCCTTGACCGATCCGCCGGGGTTGAAGTACTCGACCTTGGCGAGCACCGTGGCTTCGATGCCCTCGGTGACGCTGCTCAGCTTCACCAGCGGGGTGTTGCCGACAAGGTCGATCATCGACTCGTAATACTGCACTGTGTCTCCACGCTCCTGGTCGGCTTGTGTCCCTGCGGTGCGTTGCCCAGGCAGCACTCTAATTGGCACAGACGCACACGTGGACGCGCGTTGCGCTCTTCCGTGCGGGGCACAGTGGGGTATGACGCGTGGAGCAACACATCCCGGGTACGTCGCTCCTACGACTCCGGCACACCCTCCGGCACACAGGGCCACCATCCACCCACGGAGCGGATGCGTCCGGGTCGCGGCGAACACGGTGGGTGCGCGGAGGAGGACCCGCGGCGACCGGCCGAGCCGGACGGAGCCCCGTGCGCGGGACTGCGGCACGGGCGGGACCGACCCGTGACGGCCGGCGGACCGCCGCCCGGCCGGGCGGCGGGTGACAGCGAACTGACAGTGGACTGAGAGAAGAGACACCGGGCGGCACCGCGCCACCCACCGGAACCGCCCGGGAGCCGGGGCGGACGGCGAGGGGTGCGCGGGCCGCGGTGCGGGGAGGCGGAGCGTTCATGTCGGGAGCGAGAGTGGCGCGGCGGATCGCCACGGCCGCGGCGTACGGCGGCGGCGGAATCAGCCTGGTCGGGGGCGTCGCGGTCGGGGTGCTGCTGACCGAGGTCCAGCTGGCCAAACGGCAGATCGGTATCAGCGAGGACGAACCGCCCGTCGCGGACGGGCGTTACGGCACGGCGTTCGGGACGGGCGACCGCCCACCGCTGCGACTCGGCTTCCTCGGCGACTCCACGGCCGCCGGGCTGGGCGTGCACCGGGCCGCCGAGACGCCCGCGGCGCTGGTCGCCTCCGGGCTGGCGGCCGTCGCGGAGCGGCCGGTGGAGCTGCGCAACGTCGCGCTCTCCGGAGCTGAGTCGGACGACCTGGCCCGGCAGGTGTCGCTGCTGCTGGCGGACACCGTCGCGCATCCGGCGCCCGATGTCTGCGTGGTGATGATCGGCGCCAACGACGTCACCGGCCGGGTCTCCCCGACGACATCGGTGCGCTGTCTGTCGGAAGCCGTCACGCGGCTGCGCGCGGCGGGAAGCCAGGTGGTGGTCGCCACCTGCCCCGACCTCGGGACGGTGGAGCCGGTGGCGCAGCCGCTGCGGTGGATCGCGCGCCGGATGAGCCGGCAGCTGGCGGCGGCCCAGACCATCGCCGTGGTGGAACTGGGCGGCCGGACCGTCTCCCTGGGCGACCTGCTCGGCCCGGAGTTCGCCGCCCACCCCAAGGAGATGTTCGGGCCGGACCGCTACCACCCCTCGGCCGAGGGGTACGCCACCGCGGCGATGGCGCTGCTGCCGACCGTGTGCGCCGCCATGGGCGTCTGGCCGGAGCCCGAGCGGGTGGAGCCGGCCCGCCGGGAGTCGGTGCTGCCGGTGGAACGGGCGGCGGTCCGCGCGGCCAAGGAGGGCGGCACCGAGGTCGCCTCGGACGAGGCCGCCCCGCGGGCTCCATGGGCTCTCCTCAAGCACCGCCGCCGGCGGCGGATCGCCGCGGCCGAACCGGAGGAGCACGCCTCCGGCGCCCCGGGGACGACCGCCGGCGCGGCGGCACCCGCCACGGGCCCCACGTCGAGGGAGCACGAGGGCTCCGCGGGCGCGGAGACGGGCACCGGCGGCACGGGCGCCGGCCCGGCCGCGGCCGGCGCCGGACCCTCGGGCGACGGCACCACGCAGAGCTGACCCCGGCCGCGAAATGCGGCGGGCGTCACACGCCGCGATCCGTGACGGCCGCCCTACGCACGGGTAACTTCACCATGCGGCCGGAGCGGGCGGCACCGGGCCGAAGAGCCCGCGCCGCTCCACCCGGCCGGCCCGTCCCCGACCAGCCGGTCGGCGCGCCGCGCCGGCCCTCCGCACCAGGGAGCCGCAATGCCCGAAGCCGTGATCGTCTCCGCCGCCCGCTCCCCGATCGGGCGGGCGGTGAAGGGCTCGCTGAAGGACATCCGGCCGGACGACCTGACCGCCACGATCGTCCGCGCCGCCCTGGACCGTGTCCCGCAGCTGGACCCCCATGACATCGACGACCTGATGCTGGGCTGCGGGCTGCCCGGCGGCGAGCAGGGCCACAACCTCGGCCGGGTCGTCGCCGTGCAGCTGGGCATGGACTACCTGCCGGGCTGCACCGTCACCCGCTACTGCTCGTCCTCGCTGCAGACCACGCGGATGGCGCTGCACGCCATCAAGGCCGGTGAGGGCGACGTGTTCGTCTCGGCGGGCGTCGAGACGGTCTCGCGGTTCGCCCACGGCTCCTCCGACGGCATGCCCGGCACCCACAACCCGCTCTTCGCCGAGGCGGAGGCCCGCACCAAGCACCGTGCCGAGCACGGCGGCGAGGGCTGGAGCGACCCGCGCGAGTCGGGCGCTCTCCCGGACGTCTACATGGCGATGGGCCAGACCGCGGAGAACCTGGCCCGGGACAAGGGCGTGACCCGCGAGGAGATGGACGAGTTCGGCGTCCGCTCGCAGAACCTCGCCGAGAAGGCGCTCGCCGACGGCTTCTGGCAGCGGGAGATCACCCCGGTCACCACCCCCGACGGCACGGTGGTCAGCGCGGACGACGGCCCGCGCGCCGGCGTCACCATGGAGGGTGTCCGGGGGCTCAAGCCCGTCTTCCGTCCCGACGGCCTGATCACCGCCGGCAACTGCTGCGCGCTCAACGACGGCGCCGCCGCCCTGGTGGTCATGTCCGACACCAAGGCCCGGGAGCTGGGCGTCACCCCGCTCGCCCGCGTCGTCTCCACCGGCGTCTCCGGCCTGTCGCCGGAGATCATGGGGCTGGGCCCGGTCGAGGCCAGCCGCCGCGCCCTCGCCAACGCCGGTATGACGGTCGGGGACATGGACCTGGTCGAGATCAACGAGGCGTTCGCCGCACAGGTGATCCCGTCCTACCGCGAGCTGGGTGTCGACCTGGACCGGCTGAACGTCAACGGCGGCGCCATCGCGGTCGGACACCCCTTCGGCATGACCGGGGCGCGCATCACGACGACCCTGATCAACTCCCTGCGGTGGCACGACAAGCAGTTCGCACTGGAGACTATGTGTGTCGGAGGTGGCCAGGGGATGGCCATGGTCCTGGAACGCCTGAGCTAGAGGTGACCTGGATCACGGTCCGCGCTTCGGTATACACCAGCGATACCGAAGCGGCCCCGTGATGTGACCCATCACCAACCGCCCAGCATTCTCGCAGGTCAGCGAGGTGCGGGGCACGAGTGTCAGGAGGGTTCGGGACCAAATACCCGCCCAGTTCATGACGTTCCGCTCTGCTCCGCGTGGCACCGGGCGGGAAACCTGGGATAGGAATCAGGGGGACACTGCGACCAGGAGATGCTTTGTGAGCGCCATATCCCTCATCCTGCTGCTCGCCGCCGGCCTCGCTCTGGCCGTGTGCACGGCCGCTCTGCGGGCCGCGCGCGGTCTGCGCGCCGAAGTGGCCGCGCTGCGGGCACAGCTGGGCCTCTCGGTCCTGCCGCAGGCCCGGACAGCGCCCGACGAGGAACTGATCCGCGCCGCCGTCGCCGACGCGCTCGCCGACGAGCGGGACCGCGAACTCGCCGAGGCCCGCGCCTTCTGGGCCGAGCAGGAGGCGCGCGACGCCGAGAACGCGGCCTTCCCCGGCCACCCGGGCACCGTCACGCCGACCGCCGACGAGCTGCTTCTGGACGCGCTGCTGGAGCGCTACCTCACCGACGGTGACCAGGCCGACGCCGACGGCCGCCTGATGACCGCCACCGACTTCGGCGGCTACGGCCCGGACGTCGACCTCGCGGGGTACGACCCCTACGACGACACCGAGCCGACCGTGCCGGGCCAGGACTCCCGGGGCGAGGAGAGCGGCCACCGCGACCGGCTGGGCCGCCGTTCCGGCGCCGTCTCCGGAGAGACCGCCCCGAACACCGACGACGAGCGCGCCGCCGACAGCGAGCACACGGCCGCGGAGTGCGAACGCCGCGACGGCGAGCCCGGCGAGCGGACCGAGGGCCCGCACGAGGACACCACGGACACCGCCCCCCAGGGCCCCGCCTTCCTCCCCCGCCAGAGCCAGGGCGACGGCGTCCCGGCCGGTGACTCGCCGGACGAGGACGGCCGCCGCGCCGCCGAGGTGGCCGCCGCCCGGCGCCGCCACCCCTCGCACCCCGGCTACAACCTCTCCGGCGAGCCGGTGCAGAGCCCGGTGTACGGCCCGGACACGGCCGAGGAGTACGAGCACACCACCGAGCGGCTCTCCCGGCTCGCCCAGTCCGGGACCCCGCTGGCCGACGTCCGGCCCGGCCCGCTGGGCACCCTGGATGTCTTCCTCTTCGAGGACGGCACCACGCTGTGCCTGTCCCCCGGCCACCGCGAGACCTCTCAGCGGCTGGCGTCGGCCGTCCGTTCCGGCGAGTCGCCGGTGCTGCTCGGCGGGTCCGGAGTCTCCGGCGCCTACGCGCTGACCTTCGGCTGCGGCGAGGAGAGCATCTACCTGCTGGCCGACCGGATCGTGGCGGCCTGAGCCGAATCGGGGCCACCGCCCCCGGGCGGACCGCACCCCGGCAGACCGCGCGGCCCCGCCGCGTGACGGGGCCGCCCGCACCGGGCGGCCCGACCCCCCCTCAGCGTCCGGCGCCCGCGCCGGGCGCTGACGCCGTGACCAGCTCCACCGCCGCGGTCAGCTCCGCGCGGGTTCCGTGGTGGCGCAGCGCGTGCGCCAGGTCGTGCCCGGCGACGGCCACCTGGTCGCCCACCGCGAAGTAGCCGGCGTCGGGCAGCGTACGGGGCTCATGGCCGGGCGATTCCAACCGTTGCGCCCGATCGGCCAGTTCCCGGGCGAGCGCCAGGGCGGCGACGGCGGTGCCGTCCCGCAGCCGGCTCTCCGGCAGCCGGCGGAGCCGGTCGGCGCAGGCGTTCACCGCGGTGTCCAGGGCACTGGTCTCCAGCATGGCCCGAGCATACGGAACGCGCCTCGCCTTCCGCGCCCCGTCACCTGGGGACGCGGCCGGACACCCGAACGTCCGCCCGCGGGACACACGGCGAGGGGCCCGGACGGCTGTAGTTCGCCGTCCGGGCCCCTCACACGATTCGCGCCCCACCCAGTCATCCGGTGGTGACGGTCGTCACGCCGTCGTCAGTCGCCTTGCAGGATGGCGATCAGACGCAGGAACTCCAGGTAGATCCAGACCAGGGTCAGGGTCAGGCCGAAGGCGGCCAGCCAGGACTCCTTCTCCGGGGCGCCGTAGGCGACACCGTCCTCGACCATCTTGAAGTCCAGCGCCAGGAAGCAGGCGCCGAGCACGATGCCGATGACACCGAACAGGATGCCGAGGCCGCCGCTGCGCAGACCCAGGCCGTCACCGCCACCGATGAGAGCGACGATCAGGTTGATGGCCATCAGCAGCACGAAGCCGATGGAGGCGGCCACCACGAACTTGGTGAACCGGGCGTTGACCCGGATGATGCGCTGCTTGTACATGAACAGCACACCGGCGAACACCGCCATGGTGCCGAGGACCGCCTGCATGGCGGCGCCGGGGACAGCCTGGTTGATCGCGTTGCTGATGCAGCCGAGGAAGACACCCTCGACGGCGGCGTAGGCCAGGATCAGCGGCGGCGACGGCTCACGCTTGAAGGACTGCCAGAGCGCCAGGCCCATACCGACCAGGGCGCACACGATGCCGATGCCCAGCGGGAGGTCCATGATCCACGCGACGGCGGCGGTGGCGATCACCGTGCCGAGCGTGATGGCGGTCCGGTTGACCACGCTGTCGATGGTCATGACGCCCGCACGCGCCGGGGCGCCCGGCTGCATCATGGTGCCGTCGGGCCCCATCTGCTGCTGGGCGTAGGGGTTGGCCGGCTGGGCGTACGGGTTCTGTGGGCTGCCCGCGTACGGAGACCCGGTCTGGTGCTGCGCGCCGGCGTTGAAGCCGGCCTGGCCGCCCTGACTGAACCCCCGACGCGTGAAGACCGGGTTGCTGCTCCTCATCTCACTCCTCCATGGCCGCTGACGGCACGACCTGCTGTGTCCAGGGTAATGCGTTAGCAAAGACTCAACGCTAGTCCACCCTCTATAACGCTGGAAAGGCACGTGACCGTTCCGTCATGCCCCGGTCAGCAGGCCGTCCCCGTGCACCGGTTCGGTCACGGCGGCGCCGGTTGCGGGCGGCCGGGCCGTCCGGCGCGGCGGGCCCGCCGGGAGCCGGCGGGAGGTTGCGGTTCAGCTCGGTATCGGGTGGCAGCGCGGCACGGCGCGGCAGATGTAGCCGTGGGAGGCGCAGTGCCGGCAGCCGTGCGGGGCGGCCACGCTCTGGGCCTCTCCGGTGTAACCGACGTACAGGGTGGCCCGGGTGACCGTGCCGGTGCCCAGGCACCCGTCGCACTCGGGGTGCGGACCGGCGCACTCGTCCGGGTCCGCGCCGGGCGTCTCGTCGTCCGTGCCGTCCGTGTCGTCCTCGTCGGTCATCGGTCTCGGCCTCCCGGTCCTCGGGGCCGCGTCAGGCCCGCCGTGTCACCTGCCAGGGTCACACGCGTCGGTCCACTCCGGCCGACCGCACCCGTCGCCGGGCGGCACGCCGTCGTTCGGTCGCCGGTACCGGAGGATTCGACCGGAAATCGACACCGCCGGGCTGGTCGGAACCGGTCCGCGCGCCGCCCCGCCGTGCCGAACACCGACCGCCACCCCCGGGACCTGCGCACGATTCAGCAGGTCGGGGTAGCTCGGCGTGGGGGTGCCCGGAGCCGGACTCGAACCGGCACGGCCACGTAGGCCAGCGAGTTTTAAGCTCACCGTGTCTGCTTTCCACCACCCGGGCATAGCCCCCCAAGCCGTACGGGCGCCGATGGCGCCCCGGGTGCACTACGGAGCTTATCCGTCCGGTCACTCCAACGTCCCTGCTCCCACGGATTATTGCGCGATGTTACAAATCTGATGAGACGTCAGATACCGAGCGGGCGCCGGACCGTCACCCGGGCTGAGGTCATACCCCGGGACGCCGCCGTCACGCCTCCGCGGCCCGGCGGAGCCCACGGTCCGGCCCGCCGGCGGTCACCGGTCGCGCGGCTCCGCCGTCCACCGCCGGGCACGCAACGGCAGTCCGGAGCGGCCACCCGGCTCCGGTCGCACCGCGACGATCTGGTTGACGCCGATGCGGGCCCGTTCGAAGGCGAGGGCGGAGGCCGCCATGTACAGCCGCCACACCCGGGCCCGTCCCGGCCCGGCGGCGACCACGGCCTCCTCCCAGTTCTCCTCCAGGTTGCGCACCCACTGACGCAGGGTCAGGGCGTAGTGCTCGCGCAGCGACTCGACATCGCGGACCTCGAACCCCGCCCGCTCCAGCTGGGTGACGGTCCGGCCCACAGGAGCGAGTTCACCGTCGGGGAAGACATAGGAGTCAATGAACGGGTTGAGCCGGTACTCGTCCTCGCGCCTCGGCGCCGGGCGGCGTGCGATCTGGTGGTTGAGCAGCCGGCCGCCGGGCGCCAGCAGCGTGTGCAGTCGCTCGGCGTAGGCGAGGTAGGTGGCGTCCCCGACGTGCTCCGCCATGCCGACGGAGGAGATCGCGTCGTAGGGGCCGTCCTCGACCTCCCGGTAGTCCTGCACCCTGATCTCCACCTGGTCGGCCAGCCCGGCGGCGGCGACCCGTGCCACCCCCAGGCGGGCCTGCTCCTCGGAGAGGGTCACGCCCACCGCGGTGGCGCCGTGGTGGCGTGCCGCGTGCAGCACCAGGGAGCCCCAGCCGCAGCCCACGTCCAGCAGCCGCATGCCGGGCCGCAGGCCGAGCTTCCGGCAGATCAGCTCCAGCTTGGCGTCCTGCGCCTCCTCCAGGGTGGTCGCGGCGGGGTCGCTCTCTCCGGCCGAAGCACCCCAGTAGGCGCAGGAGTAGACCATGCTCGGGCCGAGCACCAGGGCGTAGAAGTCGTTGCCGACGTCGTAGTGGTGACGCACCGCCTGCCGGTCGCGGTGGAGGGCGTGGCGGCGGCCCCCGCGTCGGCGGGTCTCCTCGGCGGGCGGCGGCGGGGGTGGGGCGGCGCCGGCCAGCGCGAGGAGTTCACGGGCGGCGGCGAGCCGGGCCAGCCTGGACGGCGGGGGCGGCGGGTCCTCCCAGAGGTGCCCGGCCACCTGCTCCAGCGCGGCGTAGAGGTCACCGGGGACGGTGAGTTCACCGGCCACCCAGGCACGGGCGAGGCCGAGCTCCCCGGGCCGGTAGAGCAGGCGCCGCAGCGCCCGGCGGTTTCGGATCTCCACGATCGGGCCGGTCTCCGGCCCCGCCTCGCTGCCGTCCCAGGCGCGCAGGCGCACCGGGAGCGGACTGTCGATGAGGTTCTCGGAGAGCCGCGCGAGGCGGTCCGCGACAGCTGTCATGGGTCCAGCGAACCACCACGCACAGCGGCGCGCGACGGTTCTGCCGTGATGAGGCCGGTAACCACCCGCCCGGGCGGCGCGCGGGATGCGACCGCACGCCGAAGGCCGGGCGCCGCACCCCGGACGCACCACCACGGACCGGCGTGCGACCGGTCTGAACGCGCCGCGCGCCGTACCCCGAACACGCCGTCCCCCTCCGGCACCGAAACGCCTCCGCCGCCGCCCCCGGTACGGGGGAACGGCGGCGGAGGCGGCTGTCGCTCGGTGCGGGCGGCTCGGTGGGTCAGCTCGCGCTGCCCGCCTTCGCCTTGGCGCCGTCCTTCTTCTCCGCGGAGGCGGAGTTCTCCTCGCGCGGGGCGGCCGGGGCGCGCTCCACGGCGGGTGCCGGGCGGGCGGCGGTCGAGAACTCCTCGCGGGGGTTCTCCATGGCGCCCAGGGAGACAACCTCGCGCTTGAGGAAGAGCCCCAGCGTCCAGTCGGCGAAGACCCGGATCTTGCGGTTGAAGGTCGGCACGGCCATGCCGTGGTACGTGCGGTGCATGTACCAGGCGAGCCGGCCGCGGAGACGGATGGTGATCTTGCCGAACTTGATCATCGCCACGCCCTTGCGCAGCCCCAGCCCGGCGACCGCACCCTTGTTGGCGTGCTTGTAGTCGCTCTGCGGGAAGCCGCGCATCTCGGAGATGACGTTGTCGCCGAGCACCTTGGCCTGACGCAGCGCGTGCTGCGCGTTCGGCGGGCACCAGTCGCCCTCGCCCTTGACGAGGTTGGGCACCTGGGCGTTGTCGCCCGCGGCCCAGGCGTAGCCGAGGCCGCGCACCCGCAGGGAGGGCTCGACGTCGACGTGGCCGCGCGGTCCGAGCGGGAGGCCGTACTCGGAGAGCACGGGGTTGGGCTTGACGCCCGCGGTCCAGACGATGGTGCTGGAGTCGGCCTCGACCCCGTTGCTGAGCACCACGTGGCCGTCGACACACGACTTCATCGACGTGCCGAGGTGGATCTCGACGCCGCGCTTCTCCAGGTGCTCGCGGCCCCACTCGCCGAGCTTGGGCCCGACCTCGGGGAGGATCTTGTCCGCGACGTCGACCAGGAGGAACCGCATGTCCTCACGCTTGATCGAGGGGTAGTACTTGGCCGCGTCGCGCGCCAGGTCCTCGATCTCACCGATGGTCTCGGCGCCGGCGAAGCCGCCGCCGACGAAGACGAAGGTGAGCGCCTTGCGGCGGATCTCCTCGTCAGTGGTGGAGTCGGCCTTGTCGAACTGCTCCAGCACGTGGTTGCGCAGGCCGATGGCCTCCTCGACGCCCTTCATGCCGATGCCCTCGTCGGCGAGGCCGGGGATCGGGAAGGTGCGCGAGACGGCGCCGAGGGCGACGATCAGGTAGTCGAAGGGAACCTCGTAGGCGGGCCCGACCAGCGGGGCCACAGTGGCGACCCGGCGGTCCTGGTCGATGGTGCTGACCCGCCCGGTGAGCACCTCGGCGCCGGGGAGGACCCGTCGCAGCGGCACAACGACGTGTCGCGGCGAGATACTGCCGGCGGCTGCCTCCGGCAGGAAGGGCTGGTACGTCATGTAGGAGCGCGGGTCGACGACCGTGACCGTCGCCTCGCGGTAACGCATCTTCTGAAGGATGCGGCGCGCGGCGTACAGGCCGACATACCCGCCCCCCACGACGAGGATTCGCGGACGCTCCGTGGTGCTCATGCTTCGAGTATCCACCCGCCCCCAGGGGGGTGCTCGTGAGGGTGTTCACAAGCATCCCGGGTACCTCTGTTACACTCCCCCGCCCTTTCCCGGCTCACCCCGGAAGAGTTCCGCCCGGCACGGGGACGCGACCGCCCTGACGTGCACAGACGACTCGATCAGGTGTTCACGGTCACCGTCGTTCACCTCACGGACATGCGACCGAAGGGCGGGCGAAACACCCGCCGACGGCCGGATGTCCCACCTGATGGACCAGCGACCGCTTAATGCACCCCGAATGGCCGACGATCCATGTGAAGAACTTCACGAACTTTCCGGCGGCGCCGCGCCGACCCTCACCCGGGTGGCCGCGGACCGCGCCCGCCGGGAGGTACGGGGCACGACCTCCCGACGAGCCGGTCCGCGCTCGCGTCCGGGGCCCGGCCGCCGCTCAGCCGGCCGCCCGCACCCGCTCCGCCGCGTCGTATGCGATGCCGTCCAGGATGTCGTGCTCGCTCACCAGCACCTCGCTGACCTGGGCCCGCTCCATCACCGACTGCAGCACCAGCGCGCCGGCGGGCAGCACGTCGACCCGGCCCGGGTGGATGACCGCGTGGGCCGCCCGCTCCGCGTGAGTGGACGCCAGCAGCCATCCGGTCAGCTCCCGGACCCGCTCCAGCGGGACGCGGGCGTGGTGGGTGCGGGTGGAGTCGTAGGCGTCGAGTCCGAGTGCCAGCGCCGCGACGGTGGTGACCGAGCCGGCGAGGCCGACCAGCCGGTCCGCCCGGCGCAGTTCCACGCGCTCCTCCGCCAGGTCGAGCGCGGCGTCGATGTCGGCGAGCATCGCCGCCAGCCGCTCCGGCGAGGGCGGGTCGGAGAGGGCGTCCCCGTCGGTGAGGTGCCGTTCGGTGAGCCGGACGCAGCCGATGTCCACGCTGCGCGCGGCCTCCGGCCGGTCGGTGCCCAGGACGAACTCCGTCGACCCCCCACCGATGTCCAGGACCAGGGACTCGCCGCCCCCACCGTCGGCCGGCAGGCCACGGGTGGCGCCGGTGAAGGAGAGAGCGGCCTCCTCGTCACCGCTGACGACCTCGGGAACCACCCCGAGGATCTCGCGGACCCCGGCGGTGAACTCCTCCCGGTTCTCCGCGTCCCGCGAGGCGGAGGTGGCCACGAACCGGATCGCCTCCGGTGCCACGCCGTGGGCGGCCACCGCCTCCGCGAAGCCACGGCAGGCGGCGAAGGTGCGTTCCAGCGCCTCGGGGGCGAGCCGGCCGGTGCGGTCCACGCCCTGGCCCAGCCGGACGATCTCCATCCGCCGGTCCAGATCGGTCAGCCGCCCGGCGGTGTCCACATCGGCGATCAGCAGCCGGATCGAGTTGGTGCCGCAGTCCACCGCTGCCACCCGCGTCGTACCGGGCGCGGGTGCGGGGACGCGGTCGTGGGCGCCCGGGGCGCCGTCCGCGTGCGCGCTCACCGGTCACCGTCCTCGACGGCGCCGGCGGCGGTCCCGTTCGCGGTGTCCGCCTCGGCGGTCCGGACGCAGGCACCCTTGCGCCACCACTCCGGCAGCATCGCGATCGCCTCGTCGCCCAGCGGGTTGACGCCGGGGCCGGCGGCGAGCGAGTGCGCCACCAGCACGTGCAGGCACTTCACCCGGTCCGGCATGCCACCCGCGCTCGGGAAGCCCTCCAGCACGTCGATCGCGTCCCGGCGGCGGATGTAGTCCTCGTGGGCCGCGCGGTAGGCGGCGGCCAGTTCCTCGTCCTCCTCCAGCCGGGCGGACATCTCCCGCATCACGCCCTCGGACTCCAGGGTGCCGATCGCGGAGGCAGCGCGCGGGCAGGTGAGGTAGTAGGTGGTGGGGAACGGTGTGCCGTCCTCCAGCCGGGGCGCGGTCTCCACCACGTCCGGGTTGCCGCAGGGGCAGCGGTGCGCGATGGCGCGCAGCCCGCGGGGCGGGCGGCCCAGCTGCTGCCGGAACGCGGCGATGTCGGCGTCCACGGGCGAGGTGGGCTCGGTCTGCGGTGGTGGGGTGTCCATCTGCTCAATCCAGGGTCGCGGGGACGGCACGGCGCGGCCACCCGGACTGCGGCGGCCTCAGCGTGGCTGGTCGGCCCGGTCCACGCCGTCCCAGAGGTTGTCATACCAGGGGCGGCCTGCGCCGCCACGGTCACGGTACCGCCGCTCGTCGGGGGCGCTGTCCCCGATGTCCGGCAGCGTGTAGCCGACTTCGCCGGGCCGCACGTAGTGGAGGTGCCGTCGCGCCTGCTGCTCCACGTAGGCCGGGTCCTGCCACCGCGCCTTCTCGTCGCGCAGTTCCTCGACACGCTCCTGGGCCTGTTCGGCCTGGCGGCGCTGGTCGGCGATGTCGGAGCGCTGGGAGATGTACTGGCGCAGCGGGTACGCCAGGGCGACCACCAGCGAGCAGATGACGAGCGCCAGGACCGCCGCGCGTCCGGTCAGCCGGGACCGGCGGGGCGGACGGCGCAGCCGCCGGTGCTGCGCGCGGTACACACGCTCGGCGGCCTGCTCGCCGAGCACCTTGAGCTTGGTCGTGGTGGAGAACCTGCTCCGGCCCGCGGACACACCGCCTCCTCTACCGCCGACGTCCCCGGCCACCGTACGTGACGGCGGGCGGGGAGGGCCGTCTTGGGGCCGCGCCGCCTCGGCGCGTGTCCGGCCGGCCGAGCGGGTGGCTCGCCCGGTCGCAGCGGCACGGGCCGGGGACGGACCAGGCGGTCCGTCCCCGGCCCGTGCCGGTGGTGCGGGGCCGGCGTCTCGGCCGGCCCGGGTGGTGCCTCGGGCTCAGCCCTGGAAGCGGGGGAACGCGGAACGGCCGGCGTAGACGGCGGCGTCGTCCAGGATCTCCTCGATGCGCAGCAGCTGGTTGTACTTGGCGACGCGGTCCGAACGGGCCGGGGCGCCGGTCTTGATCTGGCCGCAGTTGGTGGCGACGGCCAGGTCGGCGATGGTGACGTCCTCGGTCTCACCGGAGCGGTGGGACATCACGCACTTGAGGCCGCTGCGCTGGGCCAGCTCGACGGCGTCGAGGGTCTCGGTCAGCGAACCGATCTGGTTGACCTTGACCAGCAGCGAGTTGGCGGCCTTCTCGTCGATGCCGCGCTGCAGCCGCTCGGAGTTGGTGACGAAGAGGTCGTCGCCGACGAGCTGGACGCGCTCGCCGAGGCGGGCGGTGATGGTGCTCCAGCCGGCCCAGTCGTCCTCGAACAGCGGGTCCTCGATGGAGACCAGCGGGTAGGCGTCGACCAGCTCCGCGTAGTAGTCGGTCATCTCCTCGGCGGTCCGGGTCTTGCCCTCGAACTGGTAGGCGCCCTCGGAGTAGAACTCGGAGGCGGCGCAGTCCAGCGCGAGCGCGATGTCCTGGCCGGGGGTGTAGCCGGCGGCCTTGATGGCCTCGACGATCAGGTCGAGGGCGTCACGGTTGGAGCCCAGGCTCGGCGCGAAGCCGCCCTCGTCGCCGAGGCCGGTGGACAGGCCGCGCTCCTTCAGGACCGACTTCAGCTTGTGGTAGACCTCCGCGCCCCAGCGGAGCGCCTCGGAGAACGACTCGGCGCCGATCGGCGCGATCATGAACTCCTGGATGTCCACGTTGGAGTCGGCGTGCGCGCCGCCGTTGAGGATGTTCATCAGCGGCACGGGCAGCAGGTGCGCGTTGGGGCCGCCGAGGTAGCGGAAGAGCGGCAGGTCGGAGGACTCCGACGCGGCGTGCGCCACGGCCAGCGAGACGCCGAGGATGGCGTTGGCGCCGAGCGAGGACTTGTCGGCGGTGGCGTCCAGGTCGAACATCGCCTGGTCGATCAGCCGCTGCTCGGTGGCGTCGTAGCCGACGAGCTCCGGCCCGATCTGCTCGATGACGGCGAGGACGGCCTTCTCGACGCCCTTGCCGCCGTAGCGGCTCTGGTCGCCGTCCCGCAGTTCGAGGGCCTCGAACGCGCCGGTGGAGGCGCCGGACGGCACGGCGGCACGGCCGGTGGAACCGTCGTCGAGGCCGACCTCGACCTCGACGGTGGGGTTGCCTCGTGAGTCGAGGATTTCCCGGGCTACGACGACGTCGATGGACGGCACGCGGTTCTCCTTCGGTGGGTCTGTCTTCAGCGCTCTGAGCCTAGCCGCCCGCCGGGCACCCGGTGCCGGGCAGCTCAACCATTGGTCCGATTTGTCGCCCGGGCGCCGATGAAAAGACCAGGTCAGAGCTGTATCCATCTTTTTGTTTAACAGGGGAAGAAAATCAGCCGGGGCGCGTCCCTACCTGCTGGGAGCAGGCGGGACACGCCCCGGCCGGGGACCTCCGCGGGGATCAGAGCGAGAGCTGCTGGCCCGGGAAGATCAGGTTGGGGTCGTCACCGATGACGGACTTGTTGGCGTCGTAGATGTCGAGCCAGGTGGTGTCGTGGGCCTGGGCGATCTGGTGGAGGGTGTCGCCGGAGCGGACCGTGTAGTCACCCTGCTCGCCGGAGGAGGCGGGCTTCTCGGCACGCTCGCTGGAGCGGGAGGCCGGGGCCTCGGTGCGCTCCGGCTCGGCCTCGGGCTGCGCCTCGGCCTGCGGGGCCTGCTGCTCGGCCTGCGGCGCCTGCTCGGTGGACTGGCCGCCACCCAGCTCGGGGGCGGGGCCACCGGAGGTGAGACCGGCCACCTGACCGCAGTGCGGCCACGCGCCCGGGCCCTGCATGGCGAGCAGCTTCTCCGCGGTGGCGATCTGCTGGTCCTTGCTGGCCAGGTCGGCACGGGAGGCGTACTGCGCGCCACCGGCGGCCTCCCAGCTGGACTGGGAGAACTGGAGGCCGCCGTAGTAGCCGTTGCCGGTATTGATGGACCAGTTGCCGGTGGACTCGCACTGGGCGACCTTGTCCCAGGTGTCCACGGAGGCGGCCTGGGCGCCGGTGGCACCCATCAGGGGGATGGCGACCGCGGCACCGGTGACACCGGCGGCGGCAGCGAGGCGGGCGGGCTTGGAGGGACGGCGGTGGCGACCCTTGCCGGAGAACAGCATGTCGTTCCTTCTCACCGACGCCTACGAGGTGAGCTGTCGGGTTCGGGCTGTGAGCTGCCCGGCCGGCGCGGCGTGAGCCGCTCCGTCTTCACCCCAAGCCGTTCGGACCGAGATCCGGGACGGCACTTACCTTGGGTCCCCCGCTCCTGCCTGCGGTGCTGCGCTGAGCCGTACCCCGGGCCGACGGCAGGATTCGGCGTTTACGACCCGGTTCACCCGCGTTGCGCGGGCCTGGCGACAGTAGACACAGCCAGCATCACGATTCAAGAACGATGAAGATCGCGTGCCGAGAGCCGCTTGACGTGAGTTGGGAAAAGTCTTCGCAGGTCAGCGCGGCAAGAACAGCCCGAAATGGTCCATACGGCCAGGAAGGCTACCGAGATGATGGTCACACCGCAGATGGCAAACCGGTCAAATCCCTCTTAAATCAAGCAATACGACCGGCAGAGCCGACGGGGCGACCAGTGCGACGGACGGGGCAGACGGGACGACGGTGCCGGTCGGAGCATCCGCGCCGCCCGCCCGCCGCGCGACGGTGAGACCGCTCACGCCGGCCACCGCTGCCGCCGGAGCCGCCGTCCGACTGGGCGCGACGGCGGGGAAGTTGGGCGCGGTACCGCGCCCACCGGCGGGGGCGCCGGGCCGGCGGTGGTCCGGCGGCGGGGGCGGCGAGTGCCCCGGCCCGTCACCGGAGCAGCCACGGCGACACGGAGGGATCGCCCCGGATGGGCGCAGTCTGTGCTCCGACCGGGTGCCCCGGGGCGGGGACGTGCCGCTTCGGGGCGGGGACGTGCCGCTTCGGGTGCCTGCCTCATCCGGCGTGCCTCGCCCGGCGGGGCCCCTGACGGCGCGTCCGCAGCTCCGGTTCGCGGCTCTCGACGCGAAGGCACGCGTCGGGCCCCGCTCCGCACGCCCGCCCTCGGGGCGGGAGACGCGGACCGGGGCCCGACGGTGATGACAGGCGCGGACGACCGGGCGGACGACCGCGCGGGCGGCGGCAGCTCGGAGCGCCGGTGGCTCAGCTCGCGCCGGGGACCGGGTTCTCCAGGTCGAGCAGCTGTCCGGGAAGGATGTGGTCGGGGTTCTCGCCGACGGTGCCGGTGTTGGCCTCGTACAGCGCGGGCCAGCCGCCGTCGAGCCCCAGTTCGCCCGCGATGGCGGAGAGGGAGTCGCCGGGCCGCACCTCGTAGCCGGACCCCGTCTCCTTGCCGCCGGTCGCGTCGCTCGCCGCGTCCTCGGCGTCCGCCGTGTCCTTGCCGCCGGTCGCGGGGGTACCGGCGCCGTCCTTCTCCGTCGTGTCCTCGCCCTCGGCCGCCTCGCCGTTGGGGTCGTCGGCCGCGTGACGGCCGCCGCCCGGGGTGGTGGCGCGCTCGGTCTCGTCGGGGTCGGGCGAACCGCGGTGCTTGCCGCCGGAGTCGCCGCGGTCGGCGGTCTCCCCGGCGTCGGCGGTCTCCTTGTCGGCGGCGGGGTCGGTCGGGCCGTTGGGGTCGGCGGGCTCGGTGGTCGAGGAACGGCCGCCGCCGGTGTCCGTGGCGCCGCGCTCGTCCTCGCCGCTCGGATCGTCGGCCGCACGGTCGCCGCGGTCCGAACCGGCGGAGTCCGCAGACCGGTCGGCGCGGGCGTCGGCGTCGTCACGCCCGGCGTCACCGTCGTCGGTGACCCGGCCGGAGGACCGCCCCTCGGTCACGTCGTCCCCGCTGTCGGGGGTGACGGTGTCCTGGATCTCGGCGAGGCGCTCGGCGCGGTGGGCGGCCGTCAGGCCGCTGGACAGCGCGCAGACGGGGAACGCGGCGCGGGCGCCCCGGTCGTCCAGCACCCGTTCGGCGACGGCGATCTGCTGGCTGCGGCTGGCCAGGTCGGGACGGTCGGCGAACTCCTCGCCTCCGTAGGCCACCCACATGCTGAGCGGCAACTGCAGTCCGCCGTAGTAACCGTTGCCGGTACCCGCCGTCCACTCACCGCCGCTCTCGCACTCGGCGACCGCGTCCCAGGTCTCCCCGTCGACCGCGTGGGCGGCTCCGACCCCCAGGAGTGGGAGCGCGACTCCGGCGCTGGTGACCCCGGCGGTCACCAGGAAGGCGGGAGCCTGTCGCGGGCGACGATGACGTCCAGACCCTGAGAGCATGGTGATGACCCCTCATGCGGCACTTGCTGGGCAGTGGTGAAGTTGAGGCCAGAACTTAACGTGCCGCGACCGCGCATCACAAGCCGGTCCCGCGAGCATCACGCGGAGATCACATTCCTGACGGCCTGTCACCGTGCGCGTCACGCCCGTCGCCGCCGACCGGCGCCCGCGACGCCTCCACGCCCCGGAACCGACGGCAGGCACCCGCTCCCCCACACCCGCGCAGCCAGACGAACGCGCCGGTGAGCGCCCCGCCACCCCGAACGCGCCCCCGTCGACGGAACCGCGCGAGTGCTGCACGGACCGGCATCAGGCGACCAACGGACGAACCCGTCCCGTGCCACTCCGTTCACAGTGCGTGACAGGCACCGGAACGGTGCGCGGCCGGTCGCACACGGAGCGCCGCCACGGCACCGCCGTCCCGGTGATCAGCTTCACGTGACCGTTCCGCCCGATCCCCGTCGCGCGGGAAAGGCACGCGGGAAAGAAACGAGCACCGCCACCGGGCCCGGCGCCGTCCTCACCGCGGCCTCACCGCAGCCTCACCGCCGCCTCACTGCCTCCCGGGACGCTCCGGCGCGAACTCCACCGGCAGCGACCGCAGCCCCCGCATGATCAGCCCGCCACGCCAGCGCAGCTCCTCCGGCTCCGCCGCCGCCCGCAGGTCGGGCAGCCGCCGCAGCAGCGTGGCCAGTGCGGTGCGCGCCTCCAGCCGGGCGAGCGGCGCGCCCAGGCAGTAGTGGATGCCGTGGCCGTACCCGAGGTGCTGGTTGTCGGTGCGGGCGAGGTCCAGGCGGTCCGGCTCGGCGAACCGTGCCGGGTCGCGGTCGGCGGCGGCCAGCACCACCAGCACCGGTTCGCCCCGGCCGATCGCCCGGCCGCCCAGCGTCAGCGGCTCGGTCGCGAACCGCCAGGTCGCCAGTTCCACCGGGCCGTCGTACCGCAGCAGCTCCTCGACCGACGCCGTCAGCCGCTCCTCGTCCCCGGCCTCGGCGGCCTCCTGGAACACCGCCCGCTGCGCGGGATGGCGGAGCAGCGACAGCGCCCCGTTGCCGATCAGGTTCACCGTCGTCTCGAACCCGGCGAACAGCAGGATGAAGGCCATCGCGGCGGCCTCCTCCTCGGTGAGCTGCTCACCGTGGTCGGAGGCACGGATCAGCCCCGAGATCAGGTCGTCACCCGGCTCACCCCGCTTGCGGTGGATCAGTTCGGCCAGGTACTCGCGCATCCGCTTGACCGCCCGGCCCACGCCGCCCCGGCGTCCGGAGGTGTGCAGCATCATCCCGGCCCAGCCCCGGAAGTCGTCCTGGTCCTCCGGCGGCACGCCGAGCAGCTCGCAGATCGCGTAGATCGGCAGCGGGAACGCAAACTCCTCGATCAGGTCCGCCGAGCCCCGCTCGGCGAAGCCGTCGATCAGGCCGTCGGTGAGCGACTGCACCCGGGGCGCGAACTCCGCCACCCGACGCGGGGTGAACGCCTTGGCCACCAGGCGGCGCAGCCGCGTGTGGTCGGGCGGATCGATGTTCAGCAGGTGCGTCATCAGGTTGGCGCTGCGCTCGCCGGGGATTCCGACCCGGCCCTTGGTGTGCGCGGCCTGGCTGTGCCGCTCGGGGTTCTTGCTGAGCCGCTGGTCGGCGAGGGCCTGACGGGCGTCGGCGTGCCGGGTGACCAGCCACGCCTCGACACCGCTGGGCAGCCGCGCCCGGTGCACGGGCGCGTGCTCCCGGAGCCAGGCGTACGCGGGGTACGGATCGGCGGCGAACTCCCGGCTGAACAGCTCGGGCATCGGCCCCGACGGAGCATCCGCCACCCCGGCCGCTTCGGGGACACCCGCGACGGGGCAGCGACCCGCACCGGCCGACGGGGACGGCACAGCGGTCACTCGGCCGCCTCCCGGTCGGGGATCACCGCTGAGACCCGGAAGCCGCCCTGATCGGTCGGACCGGAGACGAATCCGCCGCCCAGCGCGGTCACCCGTTCCCGCATGCCCACCAGTCCGTTGCCGCCGCTCGGGAGCGACGCCGCCGGGGCCGGGCCGGAACCACCGGCCGGCGGCTCGTTCTGCACCATGACGGCCACCTCCCGCTCCCGGTGTGCGAGCCGCACCAGGGTGGCCGCGCCCGCGGCGTGCTTGTGCACGTTGGTCAGCGCCTCCTGCACCACCCGGTAGGCGGTCCGCTCGACGGGAGCCGCGTAGCCGCGGACCTCCCCCTCCTCGGAGAACTCCACCGCCATCCCGGTCTGGCGGGACTGACCCACCAGGTCGGAAAGCTCCCGCAGCCGGGGCCCCTGCTGGCCACCGGCTGCCGACGAGGCGATCTCGGCGAGCCGGAACGCCGGGTCGGGCCGCGGCTCCACCCGGATCTCACGGTCGTCGGTGCGCAGGACCCCGAGCATGGTCCGCAGCTCCGTGAGCGCCTGCCGTCCCATGTCGCCCACCAGCGCGGCGTTCCTCGCCGCCTTCTCCGGATCCTTCGGCGCGACCGCCTGAATCGCGGCGGCGTGCACCACCATCAGCGACACCCGGTGCGCGACCACGTCGTGCATGTCACGGGCGATCCGGGTCCGCTCCTCGCGGCGCGCCCACTCCGCGCGCTCCTCGGCCCGCTCGGCCAGCAGGGACAACTCCCGCTCCAGACCGTCGGCACGCTCCCGCAGGGACTCCACCAGTCGACGCCGGGCCCGCACGTACATGCCCAGCAGCACCGGGGCCACCACGTTCAGCACGCCGAACATGCCCGTCATCGCGAGCACCAGCCACCACGGCAGCGCGTGACCGGTGGCACGCTGCTCGGCGGCCAGCTCCAGATAGAGGACGACACAGCCACCGGCGCAGAGCATGCCCGCCAGCAGCACGACGATCCGGCGGGGGACGTCCGCGATGGTGAGGCTGTACACGCCGACCATCACCAGCAGGAAACCCATCTGCGCGGGCAGCACAGCCAGCGAGACCAGCACCACCGCCACCGGCCAGCGGCGGCGCAGCAGCAGCACCAGCCCCGCCAGGCCGCCCAGGATCGTCACCGGCAGCATCGGCAGGCCGGTCTTGGCCGCGAAGATGGGCCCCTGCAGCGCGCACTCGAGCCCGGAAACCAGGGCGAGGAGCACGTCGAGCACCACGCTGCGCCGCCGTGGCCACCACAGCAGCGCCGTACGCCGCCGCTCGCTGACCGCTGCCCCCGCATCGTTCATGCGACCAGACTACGGGCGTGGTCCACACCTTTTCCGCCCGGTTCTCGCTCGCCGGGCGCCAGGGGTCCCGCGGCGACGGTGGGAGGGGTGGTCCGGCAGACCCGGTG
>NZ_BHZI01000057.1 GCF_004305975.1 Streptomyces otsuchiensis | reverse complement strand
GGCCCTGGCGGGCGGGCCACGGGGGCGACGGTTCCGGTGGCGTGGGCGGTCCACGGGGAGCCGGTCCCGATCTCCGGCCCGCTCTCGCGCTCGGCCCGGGCGAAGACGCCGAGCGTCCGTCGCCCGTCCTCGTCGGGCGTCGCGAGCCGCACCTGGACCCTCACGGCGCCCTCTTCGGGCAGCGGGAGCGGCGCGGACAGGGTGAGTTCGTCCACCGTGGCGCATCCGGCCGCCGCGGCGGCGCGCAGCGCCAGCTCCAGGAAGGCGGTGCCGGGCAGCAGGGTGCTCCCGCGCACCGTGTGCTCGGCGAGCCATGGGTGGCCGCGCCGTGAGAGGCGGCCGGTGCACAGGAGTTCACCCGTGTCGGCGATCTCCACGGCGGCACCCAGAAGTGGATGTCCCGTCGCCCCGAGGCCAGCGGAGGCGACATCCCAACTGGTGGTCGGGACGTCCAGCCAGAGGCGTCGTTCCTGGAAGGGGTAGGTGGGCAGTTCGGTGCGGGTGGCTCCGGTGCCCTCGAAGGCGGGTGACCAGTCGACCGTGACGCCGCACGCGTGGGCCTGCCCGAGGGCGAGGAGCATCCGCTGGGGTCCGCCTTCGTCCCGCCGGAGCGTGCCCAGGACGACGCCGGTCACCCCGGCCGCCTCCAGGGTCTCCTCCACCGCCGGGGCGAGCACCGGGTGCGGGCTGACCTCGACGAAGGCGTCGAAGCCGGCGTCGGCCAGGGTGCGGACGGCGGGCTCGAAGGCGACCGGGCGGCGCAGGTTCGTGTACCAGTACGCGGCGTCCATCGCCGAGGTGTCCAGCCACTCACCCGTCACCGTGGAGAACAGCGGCACATCAGCGCTGACCGGCTCGATCCCGCGCAGTGCCTCCGCCAGCTCCTGCTCGATCCGCTCCACCTGGGCCGAGTGCGAGGCGTAGTCCACATCGATCCGCCGGGCGCGTACGCCCTCGGTCCCACAGGTCGCGAGCAGTTCCTCCAGGGCGTCCGTGTCACCGGAGACCACCACCGCCGAGGGGCCGTTGACCGCCGCCAGCGAGAGGCGTCCGTCCCAGGCCGCGACGGCCCGCGCGGCCCGCCGCGGCGACATGGCGAGTGACGCCATCCCGCCCCGCCCGGCCAGCCCGACGAGCGCCCGGCTGCGCAACGCGACCACCTTCGCCCCGTCCGCGGGCGACAGGGCCCCGGCGGCCACCGCCGCCGCGATCTCCCCCTGCGAGTGCCCCACCACCGCGTCGGGGACCACGCCGAAGGAGCGCCACAGCCGCGCCAGTGACACCATCACCGCGAACAGCACCGGCTGGACCACGTCCACCCGGTCGAGGCCGTCACCCGAGCGCACCACATCCAGCAGCGACCAATCCGTGAACGGGGACAGAGCCGCCGCGCACTCCCGCATGGAGTCCGCGAACTCAGCTGACCCGTCGAGCAGTTCACGCGCCATTCCCACCCACTGCGCGCCCTGTCCCGGGAAGACGAACACCGTCTTCCCTGCCGCCGACGCCCTGCCCTCCGCGACGAACGGAGAAGGCTCACCGGCGGCCAGCGCCCGCACGCCCCGCTGCAGTTGCTCCCGGTCCCCCACGACCACGGCCCGGTGCTCGAACCGGGAACGCGTCACCGCCAGCGACAGCGCCACGTCAGCGACCCGTGCCTTCGCGCCGCACACCTCCAGCAGCCGTGCCGCCTGCTCCCGCAACGCCTGAGGCGACTTCGCGGACAGCACCCAGGGCATCGGCACCGGCACCGGCGTCTCGCTGTCCGCCGGAGCTGCCGCTTCCGGCACCTGCTCCAGGATCAGGTGCGCGTTCGTCCCGCTCACGCCGAACGACGACACCCCGGCCCGGCGCGGCCCGCCATCCGCCTCCCAGGCGCGTGCCTCGGCGAGCAACCGCACCTCACCGGCCGACCAGTCGACCTGGGGAGTCGGTTCGTCGACGTGGAGACTTTGCGGCAGCGTCCCGTGCCGCATGGCGAGGACCATCTTCATCACTCCGGCGACACCGGCCGCCGCGGAGGTGTGACCGATGTTGGACTTCAGCGATCCCAGCCACAGCGGCCGCCCCGCCCGGCGCTCCTGACCGTATGTCGCGAGCAGCGCCTGCGCCTCGATCGGGTCTCCCAGGGTGGTCCCGGTGCCGTGCGCCTCGACCGCGTCCACGTCCTTCGCCGAGAGCCCGGCGTCGGCGAGAGCCGCACGGATCACCCGCTGCTGGCTGGGCCCGTTCGGCGCGGTCAGGCCGTTGCTCGCGCCGTCCTGGTTCACGGCGCTCCCCCGCACCACGGCCAGCACCGGACGACCGTTGCGGCGGGCGTCCGTCAGACGCTCCAGGAGCAGAACTCCGGCCCCTTCGCCGAAGCCGGTGCCGTCCGCTCCGGCGGCGAAGGACTTGCAGCGGCCGTCGGCCGCCAGGCCCCCCTGACGGCTGAACTCGACGAACAGTTCGGGGCTGGACATCACGGTGACCCCGCCCGCCAGGGCCAGCGAGCACTCGCCGCGGCGCAGCGACTGCACCGCCGTGTGGAGGGCCACGAGCGAGGAGGAGCACGCCGTGTCGATGGTGAGGGCGGGCCCTTCGAGGCCGAAGGTGTAGGCGATGCGGCCGGACACGACGCTGCCGGAGTTGCCGGTGCCCAGGAACCCCTCGACGTCCTCGGGGATGTGCGGGAGGAGCCGCACCGCGTAGTCCTGCTGCATCAGGCCGATGAAGACCCCCGCCGGGGTGCCGCGCAGTGCGGCCGGGTCGATGCCGGCGCGTTCGCACGCCTCCCAGGTGAGGGTGAGCAGGAGGCGCTGCTGCGGGTCCATGGCGATCGCCTCGCGGGGCGAGATGCCGAAGAAGTCGGGGTCGAAGTCACCGGCGCCGCTGAGGAATCCGCCTTCGCGCACGTACGAGGTGCCGGTGTGCGCGGGATCGGGGTCGTAGAGCGCGTCGAGGTCCCAGCCCCGGTCGGTGGGGAAGGGGCAGACGGCGTCGCCACCGGAGGCCACGAGCCGCCAGAGGTCGTCCGGGGTGCGGACCGATCCGGGGAAGCGGCAGCCCATCGCGACGATGGCGATCGGCTCGTCCGCGGCGGCCGTGCCGGAGAGACCGGAGGCGCCGGACGCGGGCGCGATGGCCGCGGGGTCCGCGCCGGTCAGTTCGTCCCGCAGGTGGGCGGCGAGCGCCTCCGGCGAGGGGTGGTCGAAGACCAGGGTGGCGGGCAGCCGCAGGCCGGTGGCGTTGTTCAGGCGGTTGCGCAGTTCGACCGAGGCGAGGGAGTCGAAGCCGAGGTCACGGAAGGCGCGGCCGGGGTCGACCGCGCTGTCGGAGGTGTGGCCGAGCACGGCGGCGGCCTGGGCGCACACCAACCGGACGAGAGCGCGCAGCCGTTCGGCCTCGGGCAGCGCGGCGAGCCGTTCGGACGGGGCGGCGCCCGTGCTGCCTGGCGGCGTGGCGGCGGCGGGTCTGCGCGGCGGGACGGGTACCAGGGAGCGCAGGAGCGGCGGCACGGGCTCCCCCTCGGCGGCCCGGGCCCGCAGTGCGCGCAGGTCGAGCCGGAGCGGCAGCAGGGCGGCGGCGTCGACCGTGAGTGCCGCGTCGAGGAGTGCCAGGCCCTCGTCGGTGGTGAGCGGGGGCATGCCCGAGCGGGCCAGGCGGCGCAGGTCGGCGTCGTCGAGGTGGCCGGTCAGGGCGGAGCGCTGCTCCCACAGGGTCCAGGCGAGGGACCGCGCGGGCAGGCCGAGGGCGTGGCGCCGCTGGGCGAGGGCGTCCAGGTAGGCGTTGGCGGCGGCGTAGTTGCCCTGCCCGGGGCCGCCGAGGGTACCCACGGCGGAGGAGAAGAGGACGAAGGCCCGCAGCTCCTTGTCCCGGGTGAGTTCGTGCAGATGCCGTGCGGCGTCGGCCTTGGGGCGCAGCACCGTGTCGACGCGGTCGGGCGTGAGGGAGGTGATGACACCGTCGTCGAGGGCTCCCGCGGCGTGGACGACAGCGGTCAGGGGGCGGTCTGCGGGGATGCCGTCGAGCAGGGCGGCGAGCGCGGTCCGGTCGGCGACGTCGCAGGCGGCGACGGTGACGTCGGCGCCGAGCGCGGTGAGTTCGGCGGTGATGTCGGCGGCGCCCGGCGCGTCCGGTCCGCGGCGCCCGGCGAGGAGGAGGTGGCGGACGCCGTGCCGGGCCACGAGGTGGCGGGCCACACGGGAGCCGAGCAGTCCGGTGCCGCCGGTGACGAGGACGGTGCCGTCGGGGTCCAGGGCGAGCGGTACCGGGTCGGTGGCGGCGACCTTGGCGAGCCTGGGAGTGAGGACGGTCTCGCCGCGTACGGCGAGTTGCTCCTCGCCGGAGGTGAGCGCTGAGACGACGGTCTCCGCCGGCACCTCCCGGTCCGGGTCCAGATCCAGGAGGAGGAACCGGCCGGGGTGTTCCGACTGGGCGGAGCGCACCAGGCCCCACACGGCGGCGCGGGCCGGGTCCGCGGGCGCGTCGCCGACGGCGCCCCGGGTGACGAGGGCGAGCCGGGTGTCGGCCAGCCGCGGGTCCGCCAGCCAGGTCTGGAGAGTCTCCAGAGCGCGGTGGACGGCGGCGTGCACTTCCTCTTCGTCACCCATCTCACCGTCAGGGCAGGCCAGTTGGGGCATCATCACAAGCGCGGGTGCCGCTGTGCCCGCGTCGAGAGCGGCGGCGAACGCGGCGGTGTCGGCATAGGCGGCCGATGTCGGCGGGCCGGTGTCCTCCGGGCCGATGACCGCCCAGTCACCGCCGCCGGGCGACGGCGGGCAGGTGACGGGGGCCCACTCCACCCGGAACAGCGAGTCGTGGTGGGTGCGGGCCGCGGCGGCGGCCGGTGCGGCGGGGCGAAGCACCAGGGAATCCACCGAGGCGACGGGGCTTCCGGTGGCGTCGGCGACATCAAGTGCGAGGGTGTCCGGCGCGGTCCTGGTCACCCGGACGCGCAGCGCGGCGGCGCCCGACGCGTGCAGGGTCACCCCCGACCAGACGAACGGCATGCGGCCGCCCTCGCTCTCCCCGTCGGCGGTGACTCCGGTGGCGTGCAGAGCGGCGTCGAGCAGCGCCGGATGCAGGGCGAACCGTCGCGCGTCCTGGTGGAGCGCGGGCGGCAGCGCGGCTTCGGCGTACAGGTCGTCGCCGAGCCGCCACACCGCCGTGAGTCCCTGGAAGGCGGGGCCGTAGGCGAATCCCCCCTCGGCGTAGCGCGCGTACATGCCGTCGAGGTCGACGGGGACCGCGCCGGGCGGCGGCCAGGCGCTCGGGGCGGCGACCGGGACGGGGGCCGGTGCCGCAGGGGCGAGAACGCCGGTGGCGTGGCGGGTCCACTCCTCGTCGGTGTCGGGGTCGTCGGGCCGCGCGTGCAGGGCGAGGGTGCGGGTGCGGTCGGCGGCGGGCACGCCGACGGACAGTCGCAGCACGACGCCGCCGTCCGGCGGCAGTGTGAGGGGCGCTTCGAGGGTGATCTCCCGGACATGGGAGCAGCCCGTGCGGTCCCCGGCGAGGACGGCGAGTTCCAGGAAGGCGGTACCGGGCAGCAGGGTGTCGCCGTGGACGGTGTGGTCGGCGAGCCAGGGGTGGGTGCGTGGCGAGAGCCTGCCGGTGAACAGCAGGCCCCCGCTGTCGGCGAGCGCGATGACGGCGCCGAGCAGTGGGTGTCCGGAGGGGTCGAGGCCGAGCGAGGCGGCGTCACCCGCGGGCGTCCCGGTGTCCTCCAGCCAGTAGCGCTGCCGCTGGAAGGCGTAGGTGGGCAGGTCGACGCGCCGGGGACGGTGTTCGGTGAGGGCGGCGGCCCAGTCGACGTCCACGCCGCGCGTGTGCAGTTCCGCGAGCGCGGTGAGCACCCGGCGCTCCCCGCCGTCGTCGCGGCGCAGTGTGCCGAGGGCGAGGGCGTCGGTGCCGGCTGCGGCAGCGGTGTCCTGGAGGGCCGCGGTGAGCACGGGGTGGGGGCTGACCTCGACGTGGACGCGGTGCCCGTCGGCGAGCAGGGCACGCGTGGCCCGTTCGAACTCCACGGTGTGGCGGAGGTTCTCGTACCAGTAGGCGGCGTCCAGGCGCTCGGTGGGAAGGAGACCGCCGGTGACGGTCGAGTAGAAGGGCACGGCGGCCGGGCGGGGTGCGATGTCCGCCAGGCTCCGGGACAGCTCAGCGCGGATCGTCTCGACCTGCGGGCCGTGCGAGGCGTAGTCGACGGGGATGGCGCGGGTCCTCACTCCGTCGGCGTCGAGGGCGGCGAGGAGCTCGGCGAGTGCCTCGGGGTCGCCGGAGACGACGGCCGACTCGGGGCCGTTCACGGCTGCGAGCGCGATCCGCCCGCCCCAGGGCACGGCGCGTTCCCGTACGCGGTCGGCGGGCAGCGACACCGACGCCATGCCGCCGTGCCCGGCGAGGGACCGCAGTGCCCGCGCGCGCAGCGCGACGACCTTCGCGGCGTCGTCCAGGGTGAGCGCGCCGGCGACGCAGGCGGCGGCGATCTCCCCCTGGCTGTGCCCCACCACAGCCGCGGGCTCGACGCCGTGGGCGCGCAACACCTCGGCGAGGGAGACCATCACCGCGAACAGGGCGGGCTGTACGACGTCCACGCGGTCCAGCCCCGGGGCGCCGGGGGCACCTCGGACCACGTCCGGGAGTGAGAACTCGGTGTACGGGGCGAGCGCGTCGGCGCACTCCGCGAACCGGGAGGCGAACACCGTGGAGGTGTCGAGGAGTTCACGGGCCATGCCGGTCCACTGGGAGCCCTGGCCGGGGAAGACGAAGGCGACCGCCTCGCCGGTGCGGGCGGTGCCGCGCACGATGCCGGGCGGCAGCGGGTCGGCGTCGCGGGCGAGCGCGTCCAGCCCGTCGAGCAGCGCCCGGCGGTCATCGGCGATGAGGGTGGCCCGGTGCTCGTGCGCGGCCCGGCCCGTCGCCAGCGTGTGGGCGATGTCGGCGGGGTGGAGGCCGGGTGCGCGCTCCACGTGGGCGTGCAGCACGGCGGCCTGGGCGCGCAGCGCGTCGGCGCTTCGCCCCGACAGCACGCACGGCACGGGACCGGTGGGTTCCCCGGCGGGAGGCGGGGTCTCGGCGGGCTCGGCCTGTTCCAGCACGACGTGGCCGTTGGTGCCGCTGACTCCGAAGGAGGACACGGCGGCGCGGCGCGGACGCCCGGTCTCGGGCCAGTCGGTGGCGTCCGTGACGAGCTTCAGCGTCCCTGTGGACCAGTCGACCTGGGGGGTGGGCTCCGCCCCGTGCAAGGAGGGCGGCACCACGCCGTGCCGCATGGCGAGGACCATCTTGATGACGCCGCCCACGCCGGCGGCGGCCTGGGTGTGGCCGATGTTGGATTTCAGCGAGCCGACCAGCAGCGGCCGCTCGGCGGTGTGTTCGCGGCCGTAGGTGGCGAGGAGCGCCTGTGCCTCGATGGGGTCGCCGAGCGGGGTGCCGGTGCCGTGGGCCTCGACGACGTCGACGTCCGCCGCCGAGAGCCGGGCGTGGGCGAGGGCCTGGCGGATGACGCGTTGCTGGGAGGGGCCGTTCGGCGCGGTGAGGCGGCTGCTGGCGCCGTCCTGGTTGACGGCGGAGCCGCGCACGAGCGCCAGTACCGGGTGGCCGTTGCGGCGGGCGTCGGAGAGGCGCTCCAGGAGGAGCATGCCGATGCCCTCGCCCCAGCCGGTGCCGTCGGCGGCGGCGGAGAAGGACTTGCAGCGGCCGTCGGCGGCGAGGCCGTTCTGCCGGCTCATCTCCACGAACGGCACCGGCGTGGACATCACCATGGCGCCGCCCGCGAGCGCCAGCGCGCAGTCGCCCTGCCGCAGCGCCTGGCAGGCCAGGTGCAGGGCGACCAGGGAGGAGGAACAGGCGGTGTCCACGGAGACGGCGGGGCCTTCGAGGCCGAAGGTGTAGGCGATGCGGCCGGAGGCGACGCTGTCGGAGCTGCCGTTGCCGAGGTAGCCCCGGACGTCCTCGGGCACCTGGCGCAGCCGGACGGCGTAGTCCTGGTACATCACCCCGGCGAAGACGCCGGTGCGGCTGCCGCGCAGGCTGTGCGGATCGATCCCGGCGCGTTCGAAGGTCTCCCAGGTGGTCTCCAGGAGGAGCCGCTGCTGCGGGTCCATGGCGAGGGCTTCGCGCGGGGAGATCCCGAAGAAGGCGGGATCGAAGCCGGCGACGTCGTCGAGGAAGCCTCCCTCCGCGCTGTAGGTGGTGCCGGGGCGCTCCCCCGCCGGGTCGTACAGGTCGGCCAGGTCCCAGCCGCGGTCGGCGGGGAAGGGTGCGATCGCGTCGGTGCCCGTCGAGACGAGGTGCCACAGCTCCTCGGGGGTGCGCGCACCACCGGGGTAGCGGCAGCCCATGGCGACGACGGCGATGGGCTCCCGGTCCTTGGCCTCGGCCTCTCCGAGGCGCTGCTTGGTCCGGTGCAGGTCGGCGGCCACCCGCTTGAGGTAGTCGCGCAGCTTGTCGTCATTCACCGTGCATCGTCACCTTCGTACGCGGGGCGGTCGGGGGGGCGGGCGCGCGGTGGCTACGTCATGGACTGCCGAGTTCGCTGTCGATGAAGTCGAAGAGTTCGTCGTCGGTGGAGCCCATGCGGTCCTCGACGGCGGCCGCTTCGGGGGTGGTGTCCGGGCGGAGGGTCTCCAGGAGGCCCTGGAGCCGGGCCGTGAGCGCGGCGCGTGCCGCGTCGTCGTGCACGGCGTCGCGCACCGTGCTCTCCAGGTGGTCGAGTCCGGCGAGGACCGCGGGGGCGGGCCCGCCCGCGCCGTCGGCGGGGGCGATCTCCTCGGCGAGGTGGCGGGCGACCGCGAGGGCGGTCGGGTGGTCGAAGAGCAGGGTGGCGGGCAGGGGCAGACCGGTGGCGGCCCGCAGCCGGTTGCGCAGCTCCACCGCCGTCAGCGAGTCGAAGCCGAGGTCCAGCAGCGGCAGTTCGGCGCCGACGGCCACCGGGTCGGGGAAGCCGAGCACCAGCGCGGCGTGGGTACGGACCACGTCGGCCAGGGCCCGCTCGCGCTGCGCCGGGGACAGTCCCGTCAGCCGCTGCCGCAACGCGTCGGCGCCGTCGGCGCCGGGTCCCTCACCCGCCGCGGCGCGGCGTACGGGCGTGCGGACCAGTCCCCGCAGGAAGGCGGGCACCCCGCCCGCGGCTGCCTGCGCGGCGAGGGCACCGGTGTCGAGGCGCAGCGGCAGGAGAGCGGGTGCGTCCAGGCGGGTGGCCCTGTCGAAGAGGGCGATGCCGTCCGCCGGTGTGAAGGCGACGATGCCGCCGCGGGCGATCCGGGCGAGGTCCGCCTCGCCGAGGTGCCCGGTCATGCCGCCGCCGGTGGCCCACAGGCCCCAGGCCAGCGAGACGCCCGGCAGGCCCCGGGCGCGCCGCCGGTGGGCCAGGGCGTCCAGGAAGGCGTTGGCCGCGGCGTAGTTGGCCTGTCCCATGCCGCCGAAGACCCCGGCGATGGAGGAGAACACGACGAACGCCGACAGCTCGCGGCCGGCGGTCAGCTCGTGCAGGTTGACGGCGGCGTCGACCTTCGGGCGCAGCACCCGGTGGAGCTGCTCGGGCGTCATGTCGGCGACCACTCCGTCGTCGATGACGCCGGCCGTGTGCACGACCGCGCGCAGCGGGTGCTCCAGGCCGTCCAGGAGCTTCGCCATCGCTTCGCGGTCGGCGGCGTCGCAGGCGACGACCTGGGCGTCGGCGCCCGACGCGGTCAGGTCGGCGAGGAGTGCGCCCGCGCCGTCGGCGGCGGGCCCGCCGCGGCTGGTGAGAAGCAGGTGCCGTACGCCGTGCTCGCGGGCGAGGTGGCGGGCGACCAGGGCGCCGATGGAGCCGGTGCCGCCGGTGATCAGGACGGTGCCGTCGGGGTCCCAGGGGGCTTCGCCGCCGGGCAGGTCGCCGGGGACGCGGGCCAGGCGCGCGGTGTGGAGCTGCCCCGCGCGCAGGGCGAGCTGTGGTTCGCCTGTGGCGAGCGCGGCGGTCACGGTCGCGTGCGAGGCCGGATCGCCGTCGGTGTCCAGGAGCACGAACCGGTCGGGGTTCTCGGTCTGCGCGGAGCGGACCAGTCCCCACACGGCGGCGTGCGCCGGGTCGGGCACGTCGTCCCGGGCGGCGACGGGGACGCCGCCCTCGGTGACGAGGACCAGCCTCGCTCCCTCGAACCGCTCGTCGGTGAGCCAGCTCCGCACCAGTTCCAGGACGTGAGCGGTGAGTTCGTGCACGGCGCGGACCAGGTCGCCGCCGTCGGTGCCGCCGCTTCCCCCGGTCCGGGCCTCGGGGCCCGGCAGGGCGGTCAGCACGAAGGCCGGTACCTCGGCGCCCGCGTCGATCGCGGCGCCCAGGGCGGTCAGGTCCTCGTGGGCCGGCGCGAGGCCGGCGACTGCGCTCCCGAGGCCGGCGACGGAGTCCCCGAGCACGGCCAGGGAGGTGGGCACCTCACGGGCGGGCGCGGCGACGGGCCACTCCAGACGGAACATGTCCTCGTGCGCACCCGTGCGGTACTCCTGGATCCGCTGGGCCGTCACCGGCCTGAGCACCAGCGAACGGGCGGTGGCGACCAGGGCCCCGGTGGGATCGGCGACCGTCAGGGCGACGGCGTCGCGCCCCGTGGGCGTCATGCGGAGGCGCAGGGCCGTCGCGCCCGTCGCGTGCAGCCGTACGCCGCTCCAGGAGAACGGCAGCCAGCTCTGGTCGCTGCCCTCGAGTACGCCGAAGGTCAGCGAGTGCAGCACGCTGTCCAGGAGCGCCGGGTGCAGGCCGTAGCGGCCCGCGTCCGTCCGCTGTTCCTCGGGCAGGCGCGCCTCCGCGTAGACGGCGGTGCCCAGGCGCCAGGCGGCGCGCAGTCCCTGGAAGGCGGGCCCGTAGGCGAATCCGCCGTCGGCCAGCCGCTCGTAGAGGCCGTCCACCTCCAGGGGCTCGGCTCCTGCGGGCGGCCATTCCGTGAGGTCGCCCGCCTCCCTCGGCGTGCCGTCGCCGAGGCGGCCGCTCGCGTGCCGGGTCCAGGGGTCGTCGGGCGTGGCGTGCTCGGGCCGGGCGTGGACGGCGAAGGCGCGGCCGCCGGTGGCGTCGGGCGCCTGGACGGTGAGCTGGAGGGTGACGGCGCCTGCCTCGGGCAGGGTCAGGGGTGCTTCCAGCGTGAGTTCGTCGACCTCCGGGCAGCCGGTGCGGTCGCCCGCGTGGACGGCGAGTTCGAGGAAGGCCGTGGCGGGGAGGAGCGCGCCGCCGTGGACGGCGTGGTCGGCGAGCCACGGGTGGGCGGCGACGGACAGCCGGCCGGTGAACAGGAAGCCGCCCGTGTCGGCGAGCGGGGAGCCCGCGCCGAGCAGGGGATGCGTGGACGGCAGCAGGCCCGCCGCGGGCATGTCGCCCGCCGCCGGGGTGGGCGCGAGCCAGTAGCGGGAGCGCTGGAAGGCGTAGGTGGGCAACGCCACGTGTCCGTCGGGCACGCCGGCGAACAGCGGTGCCCAGTCGACGCCGACGCCGTGGACGTGCAGCCGGGCCAGGGCGGCGGTGACCGCGGCGGGCTCCGGCGTGTCCTTGCGCAGCAGCGGCACCAGCCGGACGGCGTCGGCGGCCCCGGTGAGGCAGTCCTGGGCGAGCGCGGCCAGCGCCCCGTCGGGCCCGAGCTCCACCAGGGAGGTGGCGCCCGCGGCCTCCAGGGTGCGGACGAGGTCGTGGAAGCGGACGGTGGAGCGGACGTGGCGGACCCAGTGCTCGGGGTCGCACAGTTCTCCGGCGGTGGCGAGTGCACCGGTCAGATCGGAGACGACGGGAGTGACCGGCTCGTGGTAGGTGAGCTGTTCGGCGACCGCCCGGAAGTCGGCCAGCATGCCGTCCATGTGCGGGGAGTGGAAGGCGTGGCTGACCGGGAGCCGACGGGTCCTGGCGCCCCTCTCGCGCCAGTGTGCCGCGATCTCCTCGACGGCCGCGGCGTCGCCGGACAGCACGGTGGCGGCGGGCCCGTTGACGGCGGCGACCGTGATCTCCGCTTCCCTTCCCGCGAGTTGAGGCAGCAGCTCCGCCTCGGGGACGGTGAGCGCGACCATCGCGCCACCGGCGGGCATGGCCTGCATCAGCCGGCCCCGGGCGGCCACCAGGGCGGCGGCGTCGGGAAGCGAGAGCACGCCCGCGACATGCGCGGCGGCCAGCTGCCCCACGGAGTGCCCGGCGAGGAGGTCGGCCCGCAGCCCGTGGGACTCGACGAGCCGGTGGAGGGCGACGCCGAGCGCGAACAGGGCGGGCTGGGTGTAGGCCGTGGTGTCGAGCAGCGCCGCGTCCTCGCTTCCCTCAGCGGCGTGGACGACATCGCGGAGCGGCCGGTCCAGGAGCGGGTCGAGTTCCGCGCACACCGCGTCGAAGGCGTCGGCGAACACCGTTGAGGAGCGCAGGAGTTCGGCGCCCATGCCGAGGCGCTGGCTGCCCTGCCCGGGGAAGAGGAAGGCGGTCCTGCCGCCCCGTCCGGCGGTGCCCGCGATCACGTCGGCCGAGGCGGTGGCGTCGGCGAGCGCTCTCAGCGCGGTCTGCTGCGCGTGCCGGTCGGCGCCGACGAGGACGGCCCGGTGTTCGAAGGAGCCGCGGCCGGTGGCCAGCGCCCTGCCGACGGCGTCGGGGTGGACCGAGGGGTCGGCGGTGACGTGGGCGAGGAGGCGGCGGGCCTGGGCGCGCAGGGCGTCCTCACCGCGGGCGGAGAGCAGCCAGGGCGGGCACGGCCCCGGCCGTGGTGTCACCTCGGGCGTCGGGGGGCCGGGGACGTGTTCCAGGATGGTGTGGGCGTTGGTGCCGCTGACCCCGAAGGACGACACGGCGGCGCGGCGCGGGCGGTCGAGCTCGGGCCAGGCGGTGTTCTCGGTGAGCACCCGCAGGTGGCCGGCGGACCAGTCCACGTGTGGCGTCGGCTCGTCCACGTGGAGGGTCGCCGGCAGGGTGCCGTGCCGCATGGCGAGGACCGTCTTGATGATGCCGGCGATTCCCGCGGCGGCCTGGCTGTGGCCGATGTTGGACTTCAGCGACCCGACGAGCAGCGGCCGTTCGGCGTGGCGGCGCTGCCCGTAGGTGGCGAGCAGCGCCTGCGCCTCGATGGGGTCGCCGAGTTTCGTCCCGGTGCCGTGGGCCTCCACGGCGTCGATGTCGCCGGGCGTCAGGCCCGCGGCGGCCAGGGCCTGGCGGATGACGCGTTGCTGGGACGGCCCGTTGGGCGCGGTGAGGCCGTTGCTGGCGCCGTCCTGGTTGACGGCGGAGCCGCGCACCAGCGCGAGCACCGGATGCCCGTTGCGGCGGGCGTCGGAGAGGCGCTCCAGCAGCACCATGCCCACCCCCTCGGCCCACGCGGTGCCGTCGGCGGCGGCGGCGAACGGCTTGCAGCGGCCGTCGGCCGCGAGGCCGCGCTGGCGGCTGAACTCGACGAACGCGCCCGGTGTCGCCATCACGGTGACACCGCCCGCGAGCGCCAGCGAACACTCACCGCCGCGCAGTGCCTGCGCGGCCATGTGGACGGCGACGAGGGAGGAGGAGCAGGCCGTGTCCACGGTCACGGCCGGGCCCTCCAGCCCGAAGGTGTAGGCGATGCGCCCGGAGGCCACGCTGCCGGCGCTGCCGATGCCGAGGTAGCCCTCGAACTCCTCGGACGGCTCGGTGACGCGGGAGCCGTAGTCGCGGTAGCTGGAGCCGACGAAGACGCCGCCGTCGCCGCCCCGGACGGTCCGCGGGTCGATGCCCGCGCGCTCGAACGCCTCCCATGCCGTTTCCAGCAGGAGGCGCTGCTGCGGGTCGACGGTGAGGGCCTCGCGGGGCGACATGCCGAAGAAGGCGGGGTCGAAGTGGTCGGCGTCGTAGAGGAACCCGCCCTCGCGGGCGTAGGTGTGGCCGGTCTTGTCCGGGTCGGGGTGGTAGAGGCCCTCCAGGTCCCAGCCGCGGTCGGTGGGGAACCCGGAGATGGCGTCGGTGCCGTCGGCCAGGAGCTGCCAGAACTCCTCGGGGCTGGTGACGCCGCCGGGGAAGCGGCAGCTCATCGCGACGATGGCCACGGGGTCGTCGGCCGGTACCGCGCGGGGCGCGGGGGCGGAGGCGGGCTTCGGTGTGCCGGCCAGCTCCGCGCCCAGGTGCGCGACCAGCGCCGTGGTGGTCGGGTGGTCGAAGACGAGGGTGACGGGGAGCCGCAGGCCGGTGGCCCCGGCGAGGCGGTCGCGCAGTTCGACGGCGGTCAGCGAGTCGAAGCCGAGGTCCTTGAACGCCCGCTCCGGGTCGATCGCGCCGGGGTCGTCGTGGCCGAGGACATCGGCGGCGCACTTCCTCACCGACTCGGTGAGTGCTGCGGCGCGTTCGGCCTCCGGCAGCCCGGCGAGCCGGGCGGCGGGCCCGTCCGCTCCCCCGCCGGGCGCGGCGGCGTTCCCGGCGTGGACGCGGCGCACCTCGGGGAGGTCACCGAGGAGAGCGCTGGGCCGCAGCGCGGTGTAGGCGCGGACGAAGCGGTCCCAGGCGAAGTCGGCGACGACGAGGCGCGTCTCGTCGTCGTCCAGGGCCTGCCAGAGGGCGTCGACGGCGAGTTCCGGGTCCATCGCGGGCAGGCCGCCGCGGACCAGGCGTTCGCTGGTGGCGCCCGAGGCCAGGCTGTCGCCGCCCCACAGGCCCCAGGCCACGGAGGTGGCGGGCAGCCCGCGGTCACGGCGGGCCTGTGCGAGGGCGTCGAGGAAGGCGTTGGCGGCGGCGTAGCCGCCCTGGCCGGCGCCGCCGAGGGTCCCGGCGAGCGAGGAGAACAGCACGAAGGCCGTCAGCTCCGCGTCCCGGGTGAGTTCGTCCAGGTGGAGTGCGGCGTCCGTCTTGGGGCGCAGTACCCCGGCGGCGCGCTCGGGGGTGAGGGTGTCGAGGACGCCGTCGTCCAGGACGCCCGCGGCGTGGAAGACGGCGCGCAGGGGCCGCTCCGGCGGGATGCCGTCGAGGAGCCGGGCGAGGTCGTCACGGTCGGCGGCGTCGCAGGCCACCAGGGTGAACTCCGCCCCCTCGGCGGTGAGGTCGGCGGCGAGCGCTCCGGCTCCGGGTGCGTCCGGGCCGGCGCGGCCGGTGAGCAGCAGGTGCGCGGTGCCGCTGCGGGCGAGCCTGCGGGCGATGCGGGCGCCGAGCCCTCCGGTGGCGCCGGTGACCAGGACGGTGCCGTCGGGTGTCCAGCCGGTGCCGTCGTGTTCGCGCGGCGGTTCCGCGTGGGTGAGACGCCTTCCGAAGATCCCGGAGGCGCGCACGGCGAGCTGGTCCTCGCCGTCCGGCTGCGCGAGGACGGCGGCGAGCCTCGTGCGGGCCCGCTCGTCGAGGCGTTCGGGCAGGTCGATGAGGCCGCCCCAGCGCTCGGGGTACTCGACGGCGGCGACCCCGCCGAGACCCCAGTGCAGGGTCTGGAGGGGGGCGCCGAGACGGTCGGACCGGCCCACGGCGACCGCGCCCCGGGTCGCGCACCACAGCGGCACCCGCACCTCGGCGTCACCGAGCGCCTGGAGCAGCGTGGTGGTGAGGGCCAGGCCCGTGGGCAGGGCGGTGCCGTCGGTGTACGGAGACTCGTCGAGTGCCAGCAGGGAGAGCACGCCGGCGGCCGGGGAGTCCTCGGCGAGGGCGCGCAGGCGGCCGGCGAGCGGGCGCCGGGCGCTCTCCCCGGCGTCCGCTGCGCCGAGCCGCACGAGGACGGGGTGTGCGCCGTGCTCCCGCAGGGCCTGGACGCAGGCGGCCACGGCCGGGGGCTCGGCGGCGGACTCGGGCGCCACGAGCCACCAGGTGGTGCCCGCGAGCTCCGGACTCCGCTCCGACGTCAGGGGCTTGAAGGTGACGCGGTGACGCCAGGACTCCAGGACGGACCGGGTCCGGCGGGCGCGCAGCCAGCCGGAGAGTACGGGCGTCACGGTGTGCATGGCGGCGCGTACGTCGTCGTCCTCGACGCGCAGATGGTCGGCGAGGGCGTCCGGGGCCGCTCCGGCCACGGCGTCCCAGAAACCCTGGTCGACGGGGTGGCCGCCGCCCTCGGCCTCGGCCTCGCCCGGCGGCTGGGGCTCCATCCAGTAGTGGCGGCGCTGGAAGGCGTAGGTGGGCAGCTCGCAGCGGCGGGCGCCGGTGCCGTCGAAGACCGCGTCCCAGTCCACCGGGTGCCCGAGGACGTGGAGTTCGGCGAGTGAGGCGAGCACCCGGGCGCGGCCGCCCTCGTCGCGGTACAGGGTGCCGACGACGCCGCCGGTGCCGCTCGTGCCGCTCGTGCCGCCGGCCGTCTCCAGGGCTTCCTGGATCCACACGGTGAGTGCCGGGTGGGTGCTGGTCTCGACGAACAGGCGGTGGCCGTCGGCGACGAGGGCGTCCACGGCCCGGCGGAAGGCGACGGGCTCACGCAGATTGCGGTACCAGTACGCGGCGTCGAGGCGGGAGGTGTCGAGCACACCGCCGGTGACCGTCGAGTAGAAGGGCACGCGGGAGGAGCGTGGTGTGATCCCGGCGAGGAGCGTGCGCAGTTCGTCGTGGATCTCGTCGACCTGCGGTGAGTGCCCGGCGAAGTCGACGCCGGGGATGGGCCAGCACAGCACTCCGTCGTCGGCGAGCGCGTTGTGCAGTTCCTCCAGGGCGGCGGGGTCGCCCGAGACGGTCACCGTCGTGGGGCCGTTGACGGCGGCGATGTCCAACCGGCCCGCCCAGGCGGGGAGTCGGGCCTCGACCTGATCCGCCGGCAGCGGGATGTAGAGCATGCCGCCCCGGCCGGTCAGCGCCACCAGCGCCTTGCTGCGGAGGGCGATGACGCGGGCGGCGTCCTCCAGGGAGAGCGCTCCGGCCACACACGCGGCGGCGATCTCCCCCTGGGAATGCCCCACCACCGCCGCCGGCTCCACCCCGTAGGACCGCCACACCTCCGCCAGCGACACCATCACCGAGAACAACACCGGCTGCACCACATCCACCCGCTCAAGCCCCTCCCCCGAACGCAACACCTCCACCAACGACCACCCCGTGAACGGCGCCAGAGCCTCACCACACTCCGCCACCCGAGCCGCGAACACCCCCGAGGAATCCAGCAGCTCACACGCCATCCCCGACCACTGCGACCCCTGCCCCGGAAACACGAACACCGCACGGCTGTCCTGGGCGGCCGTGCCGCGCACGGCGCCGGGGCCGGTGCGGCCGTCGATGAGGGTGTCGAGCGCGGCGAGCAGGGTGTCCCGGTCGCGGCCGACGGCGGCGGCGCGGTACTCGAAGGCGGTGCGCGTGGTGGCGAGGGAGTACCCGATGTCGGCGGGGCGCAGGCCGGGCAGGCCGGTGACGTGGGCGCGCAGCCGCACGGCCTGCTCGTGGAGCGCCTCACCGGTGCGTGCGGAGAGGACCCACGGCACGTCCGCGTCCACACCCCCGCCCGCGCCCGTGTTCTCGGTCTCGGCAGTCTCCTCGTCGGCGGGCGGCTGTTCGACGATGACATGGGCGTTGGTGCCGCTGAGGCCGAAGGAGGAGACCCCGGCGCGGCGCGGGTGCCCGTTCGCGGGCCAGGGCGCGGCTCCGGTGAGCAGCGAGACGGCTCCGGCGGACCAGTCGACGTTCCCGGACGGCTCGTCCACGTGCAGAGTCGCGGGCAGGACCTCGTGGCGCAGCGCGAGGATCATCTTGATGATGCCCCCGACACCGGCGGCGGCCTGGCTGTGCCCGATGTTGGACTTCAGCGAACCCAGGTGGAGGGGTGTGTCACGGCCCTGTCCGTAGGTCGCCAGGATGGCCTGCGCCTCGATGGGGTCACCGAGGGTGGTGCCGGTGCCGTGGGCCTCCACCGCGTCCACGTCGCCGGCGGTCAGGCCGGCGTCCGCGAGCGCCTCGTTGATCACGCGCTGCTGGGCGAGGCCGCTGGGCGCGGTGAGGCCGTTGCTGGCGCCGTCCTGGTTGACGGCGGAACCGCGCACCAGCGCGAGCACCGGATGCCCGTTGCGGCGGGCGTCGGACAGGCGCTCCAGCAGCAGCAGTCCGACGCCCTCGGCCATGCCGAAGCCGTCGGCCGCCGCCGCGAAGGACTTGCAGCGGCCGTCGGCGGCCAGCCCGCGCTGACGGCTGAAGCCGGTGAAGGTGAGCGGTGAACCGATCACGGTGACGCCGCCCGCCAGGGCGAGGGCGCAGTCGCCGTCGCGCAGCGCCCGTGCGGCCAGGTGGACGGCGACGAGCGAGGACGAGCAGGCCGTGTCCACGGTCACGGCCGGGCCCTCCAGCCCGAGGGTGTAGGCGACGCGTCCGGACAGGACGCTGGTGGAGATGCCCGCGACGAAGAGTCCTTCGAGTTCCCCGGGGACATCGTCCATGCTGCCGCCGTACCCCTGGTAGGCCGCGCCCACGAAGACGCCGGTGCGGCTGGAGCGCAGGGTGCGCGGGTCGATGCCGGCGCGCTCCAGTGCCTCCCAGGAGGTCTCCAGGAGGAGCCGCTGCTGCGGGTCCATGGCGAGTGCCTCGCGGGGGGAGATTCCGAAGAAGTCGGCGTCGAAGCGGCCCGCGTCGTACACGAAGCCGCCCGCCGCCGCGTAGCTGGTGCCGGGCCGGCCGGGGTCGGCGTCGTAGAGGGCGTCCAGGTTCCAGCCGCGGTCGGCGGGGAGTCCGGCGACCGCGTCGCGGCCTTCGGCGACCAGCCGCCACAGCTCCTCGGGGGTGGTGACGCCTCCCGGATAGCGGCAGCTCATGGAGACGACGACGATCGGGTCGTCGTCGTCCGCGGCCGCGCGCACCGCCGGCCTGGCCGCCACGACGGCCTGGTCGCCCAGGAGTTCGGCGCGCAGGTGGCGGGCGAGGGCGCCGGGCGAGGAGTGGTCGAAGACGACGGTGACGGGCAGCCGCAGACCGGTCGCCGCGGTGAGCCGGTTGCGCATCTCCACCGCGGTCAGCGAGTCGAAGCCGAGGTCGCGGAAGGCACGGTCGGGCGCCATGGACGCGTCGGTGTCGTGGCCGAGGACTGTCGCGGCCTCGGTGCGGACGAGGTCGGTCAGGACGCGTTCGCGCTCGGCTCCGGTCAGGTCGCGCAGGCGGTCGCGGAGGCTGCCGGTTTCCGGGGCCGCGTCGTCACGGGCCGGGTCGGTGCCCGGCTCCAGGGCGGCGCGGGCCTCGGGGACACCGCCGATGAAGGGGCTGGGCCTGCCGGTGGTGAAGACCGGGGCGAACCGGTTCCAGTCGATGTCGGCGACCAGGGTGAGGGTCTCGTCGTGGTCGAGGACCTGCTGGAGGGCTGCGAGGCAGGCGGCGGGCGGCATGAACACCACGCCCTGGGCGCGCAGCTGGTCCTCGGCCAGGTTGGCCGCCATGCCGCCGCCGTCCTCGGGGCTCCAGATGCCCCAGACCACGGAGGTGGCGGTGAGGTTCCGGGCTCTGCGGTTCTCGGCGAGCGCGTCGAGGTGGGCGTTGGCGGCGGCGTACGCGCCGTGGATGGCGCTGCCCCACACCCCGGAGATGGAGGAGAACAGGACGAAGGCGTCGAGCGTGTCGCGGTCGAACAGCGCGTCCAGGTGCGCCGCGCCCAGCACCTTGGCGTGCAGGGTGTCGGCGAACTCGTCCAGGTCCGTCTCCTCGAGTGCCACGAGTGAGCCGCCGGCGGCGGCGTGCAGCACGGCCCGGATCTCGCAGCCGTCCGCCGCCAGTTCCGCGACGAGGGCGGCGAGGGCGTCCCGGTCGGTGATGTCGCAGGCGGCGACCGTGGCTCGGGCGCCCAGCCGCGTGATCTCCTGGACGAGCGCGTCGGCGCCCGGTGCCTCGGGGCCGCGGCGGCTGACGAGGACGAGGTGTTCGGCGCCCTCCCGGGCGAGCCAGCGGGCGATGTGCGCGCCGAGGCCGCCGGTGCCGCCGGTGATCAGCG
Source organism: Streptomyces otsuchiensis (assembly GCF_004305975.1). Lineage (GTDB taxonomy): Bacteria > Actinomycetota > Actinomycetes > Streptomycetales > Streptomycetaceae > Streptomyces > Streptomyces otsuchiensis. The sequence continues at coordinate 3,951 of NZ_BHZI01000057.1, read as the reverse complement.
TGGTGCCGCGCGGGGTCCAGGTGCGACGGGGGGCGGCGGCGCCGAGAGGGGCGCGGACGAGCCGCCGGCCGTGGACGCCGGCACCGCGCACGGCGAGCTGGTCCTCGGCGCCCGGGGCGGCGAGCACCGCGCACAGCCGGTTCGCGGCCCGCGTGTCGAGCTCCGGCGGCAGATCGAGCAGGCCGCCCCAGCGGCGCGGGTGTTCCAGCGCGGCGCACCGGCCGAGTCCCCAGCTCACGTGCTGGGCGGGGCTGACGGCCGGGTCGGCGGGGCCGACGGCGACGGCGCCGCGCGTGGCCCACCACAGCGGCGCGGCGATGCCGGCGTCACCGAGTGCCTGGAGCAGGGCGAGGTTGAGGGCGGCGCCGACGGGCACCGCGGGCTGTCGCGGGTGCGGTCGTTCGTCGGTGGCGAGGAGCGAGAGGACGCCCGTGGCCGCGGCGCCGGCCAGGGCGTCGGTGAGCCGGGCGGCGAGCGGGCCGCTCGCGGTGTCGGACGTGTCGAGGACGACGGGGAGGACGGTGGCGCCGTGGTCGTTGAGGGCACTGACGCAGGCGAGGGCCCAGGCGTCCGCAGCGAGCGGAGCGGGTGTCAGGACGACCCAGGTGCCCGTCAGGCGGGCGGTGGCCGGCTCGGTGAGAGGCCGCCAGGTGGGCCGGTAGCGCCAGGAGTCGACGGTGGCGAGCTCGGCGCGCCGCTGCCGCCAGGTGGCGAGCGCGGGCAGGACGGCGCTGAGCGGTTCCTCCGGTCCGACACCGAGGGTGGCGGTCAGCTCGGGCAGGTCGCCGGTGCGGACGGCCTCCCAGAAACGGTTCTCCACGGGGTCGGCGGGCGCGTCCGCCACGGTCGCCGTGGGCGGCGACTCCAGCCAGTACGGGCGCCGCCGAAAGGCGTAGGTGGGCAGTTCGGCCGCCGCGTCGTGGCCGTCGAACACGCGGGACCAGTCCGGGGAGAGACCGCGGGTGTGGGCCTCGCCGAGAGCGAGCAGGAAGCGGTGCGGGCCGCCGTCGTCGCGGCGGAGGGTGCCGAGCACGGCGGCGGGCCGTTCGAGAGCGGCGGCCTCGGCGGTCTGCTCCACGCCCACGGTGAGCACCGGGTGGGCGCTCACCTCGACGAAGAAGCCGTAGCCGTCGTCGAGCAGGCCGCGGACGGCTTCCTCGAAGCGCACGGTCTGCCGCAGGTTGCGGTACCAGTACGCGGCGTCCAGGACCGTCGTGTCGGGCACCCACGCGGCGTCGACCGTCGAGTGGAACGGCACCTCGGCGGCGCGCGGTGTGATGTCCGCGAGCACGGTACGCAGCCGCTCCTCGATCTCCTCGACGTGCGCGCAGTGCGAGGCGTAGTCGACGGGGATGACGCGGGCCCGCACCTCCCTCGCCACCAATGCGGCGACGATGCCTTCGATCGCCTCCGGGTCTCCCGAGATGACCGTGGCCGACGGCCCGTTCACGGCCGCGACGGACAGCCGCCCGCCCCACGGTTCCAGGTGCGGGCCGAGGTCGGCGGCGGGCAGCGGCACGGACGCCATGCCGCCGCGCCCCGCGATCTCCCCCAGTGCCCGGCTGCGCAGCGCGACGACCTTGGCCGCGTCGTCGAGGGAGAGCGCGCCCGCCACGCACGCGGCGGCGATCTCCCCCTGGGAGTGCCCGACCACCGCGTCCGGCTCGATCCCGTACGACCGCCACACCTCCGCCAGCGACACCATCACCGCGAACAGGGCGGGCTGCACCACGTCGACGCGCTCCAGGGACGGCGCGCCACCGGTGCCGCGCAGCACCGCCTCCAGTGACCAGTCCACGTGCGGCGCGAGGGCCAGCTCGCACGCGGCCATCCGGTCCGCGAACAGGGGCTCCGCGTCCAGGAGCCCGCCCGCCATGCCCGGCCACTGCGAGCCCTGCCCGGGGAAGACGAACACGGTCTTGCCGACGGGCCCGGTGGAGCCCCGCACGAGGCGGGGGGAAGGGGTGCCGGCGGCGAGCGCGGTCAGCCCCTCGACGAACCCGGCCCGGGTCTCCGCCACCACGGCGGCACGGTGTTCGAAGGCGGACCGCGTCGTCGCGAGGGCCCGGCCGATGGCGCCGTGCGCCGCCGAGGGCTCCCCGGTCATGTCCCCGGCGGCGGTCCCGACGTGCGCGAGCAGGCGCTCGGCCTGGGCGCGCAGGGCGCCCTGGTCGCGGGCGGAGAGCACCCACGGCAGCGGCCCTCCGGCGGGCTCGCTCCCCTCGGTGGGGGGCCTCTCCCCGGCGTCCCGCGCGGTGTCCTCCTCGATGACGAGGTGGGCGTTGGTGCCGCTCACGCCGAAGGCGGAGACCGCCGCTCGGCGTGGCCGGTCCGACGCGGGCCAGGGCCGGGGTTCGGTGAGAACGCGGACCGCGCCGCTCGACCAGTCGACGAACGGGGTCGGCTCGTCGACGTGCAGGGTGCGGGGCAGCCGTCCGTGGCGCAGCGCCATGACCATCTTGATGACGCCGGCGACACCGGCCGCCCCCGAGGTGTGGCCGATGTTCGACTTCAACGATCCGATCCACAGCGGCCGTTCGGTCTCTCGCCGCTGCCCGTACGTGGCCAGCAGTGCCTGCGCCTCGATCGGGTCGCCGAGTCGGGTGCCGGTGCCGTGTGCCTCGACGGCGTCCACGTCGCCGGGGGCGAGGCGGGCATCGGCGAGGGCGTCGGCGATGACGCGTTCCTGGGCGGGACCGTTGGGCGCGGTCAGGCCGTTGCTCGCGCCGTCCTGGTTGACGGCGGTGCCGCGGATGACGGCGAGCACCCGGTGGCCGTTGCGGCGGGCGTCCGCGAGGCGCTCCAGGACGACGACGCCGGCGCCCTCGGACCAGCCGGTGCCGTCGGCGGCCGCGGCGAACGCCTTGCAGCGCCCGTCGGCGGACAGGGCGCGCTGGCGGCTGAAGGCGACGAACGCGTCCGGTGTCGCCATCACCGCGACGCCGCCCGCGAGGGCGAGGGTGCACTCTCCGGCGCGCAGCGAACGGACCGCGAGGTGCAGGGCGACCAGGGACGACGAGCAGGCGGTGTCGACGCTGATCGCGGGGCCTTCGAGGCCCAGGGTGTAGGCGACGCGGCCGGAGACGACGCTGGCGGCCGTGCCGGTGTCGAGGAGCCCCTGCAGTTCGGGGACATCGCGCGAGGCGCTGCCGTAGTCGTTGCGCATCGCGCCGATGAACACGCCGGTCCGGGTGGAGCGCAGCGCGGCCGGATCGATCGCGGCGCGCTCCACGGCCTCCCAGGCGGTCTCCAGGACGAGGCGCTGCTGCGGGTCCATGGCGAGGGCCTCGCGCGGCGAGATCCCGAAGAAGCCCGGGTCGAAGTCGGCGGCGTCGTGCAGGAATCCGCCGTGCCGGGTGGCGGAGGTGCCGGGGTGGTCGGGGTCCGGGTGGTAGAGCGCCTCGGTGTCCCAGCCGCGGCCGGCGGGCCATTCGGTGATGGCGTCGGTGCCGCTGTCGACGAGGTCCCACAGCCGCTCGGGGGTGTCGGCGCCGCCGGGGTAGCGGCAGCTCATGGCGACGATGGCGACGGGCTCGTGGCGGGCGTCCTCCGCCTCGCGCAGGCGCCGCCTGGCGTCCCCCAGGTCCGCGGTGGCGCGCCTGAGGTATTCGAGGAGCTTGTCGTTGTCCGGCATGGTGTCTCGCTTCTCCCTCAGGCGCCGTAGTTGTTGTCGAGCAGTTCGAACAGCTCGTCGGCCGAGGCGGTGGCCGTGTCGCTGGGCTCCGCCCCGTCGGCGCCGTCGCCCCGCGGCCGGCGGCTGTCCCAGTCGCGCAGCAGACCGCGCAGACCGGCGCCGATCTTCTCGGCGTCGGGCGTGTCCGTGCCCGCGCCGGCCAGCGCTTCGGCGAGAGCCGCCAGTTGGTCGAGGACGGGCCGTTCCGGCTCGGGTGGGGCGGTGAGCCGTTGGTGGAGGTGGGTGGCGAGCGCGGCGGGCGTGGGGTGGTCGAAGAC
>NZ_BHZI01000056.1 GCF_004305975.1 Streptomyces otsuchiensis | reverse complement strand
GTGCCCCGTGCCCCGTGCCCCCACCGTCAGGCCGACGCCGACAGGGCCCGTTTCATCCGTACCGACTGCAGCAGCCCGATCGCGATCCAGGTGGCGAACATCGAGGTGCCGCCGTAGGAGAGGAACGGCAGCGGGATACCCGCGACCGGCATGATGCCCATCGCCATGCCGATGTTCTCGAACGACTGGAAGGCCAGCCAGGCGACGATGCCGGTGGCGATGACCGTGCCGTACAGCTCGGTGGCGCCGCGGGCGATCGCGAGGGCCCGCCACATCACCACGCCCAGCAGCAGGATGATGGCGCCGGCGCCGAGGAAGCCCAGCTCCTCACCGGCCACGGTGAAGATGAAGTCGGTGTGCTGCTCCGGCACGAACTGCCCGGTTGTCTGGGTGCCCTGGAAGAGCCCCTTGCCGTCGAGACCGCCCGAACCGATCGCGATCCGCGCCTGGTTGGTGTTGTACCCGACCCCCGACGGGTCCCGGCTGGGGTCGGCGAACGCCGCGAAGCGGTCGATCTGGTAATCGTCGAGCAGCCCGAGGAACCAGACCAGCACCGCCGCCACGACACCCGCCACGACCAGGCCGATGGTCCAGCCGATACGGGTGCCCGAACCGAAGAGCACGCCGAGGATGATCGCGGCGATCACCATCGCCATGCCGGTGTCGTCCACCAGCACGATCATCAACGGCACGGCGGCCAGGGCCAGCGCCTGCAGTATCGTCTTGCCGCCGGGATGCTCGCGGTCACCGGCGTCCACACGGGCGGCCAGTATCACCGCCATCCCCAGGATCACGGCGACCTTCGCGAACTCGCCGGGCTGGATCGTGTAGTCGCCGATCGCCAGCCACGCCCGCTGTCCGTTGATCTCGGTGCCGAGCGGAGTGAAGACCAGCAGCATCAGTACCAGCGAGAAGGCGTAGAAGACCGGGACGAAGCCGCGCAGCCGGTGGTGGCCCAGCCACATCACACCGGCCGCGAGCGCGACGCCGATCGCCAGGTTGACGCCCTGACGCAGCAGGAAGTACTGCGGGTCGCCCTGCGTTATCCCCGTCCTGGTCCGGGTCGCCGACCACACCAGCAGGCAGCCGAGCACCGAGAGGGCACCGGCCGCCAGCATCAGCACCCAGTCCACGCGGCGCAACAGCGAGTCACGCGATATCAACCGCATCCAGACCGGCTGCTGGTTCTGCCGGCGGGCGCCGGCATAGGTGTGGATGCTCACGCGCTCACCCGTCCTCGCCGGCGATGATGGTGCCGTTCTCGTCGATCTCGGGGAGGTCGCGCATCGGCTGGGGCAGCAGCGCCGCCCCGCGGTCGATGGAGCCGTCCTCGGAGACGCCGTAGATGGCCTCGTACATCCGGCGCACCGCGACGCCGGACGCACCGGAGCCGGTACCGGCCTGGTCCATCGTCATCACGATGGTGTAGTCGTCGGAGAAGGTGGTCAGCCAGGACCGGGACTGCTTGTTGTCCGTGGTGGCGGTACCCGTCTTGGCGTACAGCGGGACCTCGTCCTGGGGCCAGCCGGCGAACCGCCAGGAGGCGGTACCGGTCGTCACGACGTCCTCGGTCGCCTGCCGCAGCTGCCGTATGGTCTGCTCGCTGGCGGGGAGCTTCCCGGACTCGGTCGGCTCGATCTCCTCGATGACGGTGCCGTCCGCTCCGATGACGGCCTTCCCCACGGTCGGCTCGTACAGCGTGCCACCGTTGGCGATGGCCGCGTAGATGGAGGCCATCTGGATCGGGGTCACCAGTACGTCGCCCTGGCCGATGGAGAAGTTGACCGCGTCGCCGGCGCGGAGCTTCCAGCCCTCCTCGCAGTTCTCACGGGCCAGCCGGTGGGCGAAGTCGTTCTCGTCGGACTTCGCCATCTCGCACCACGAGTCCTTGTTGGCCTCCCAGTACGAGCGCTTCCACTCGCGGTCCGGGACCCGGCCGGTGACCTCGGCGGGCAGGTCGATGCCGGTCGGCTTGCCGAGGCCGAACCCGTGGGCGGTCTCGTACAGGAAGTCGTTGGGGTCGTCGCCCGGGCTGGACCCGCCGTCCTTCTGCCACTCCTGGTGGGCCAGGCGGTAGAAGACGGTGTTGCAGGAGACCTCCAGAGCGCGGCCCAGGCTGATCGGGCCGTAGCCGGTGGACTCGAAGTTGCGGAAGGTCTGGCTGCCGATGCTGTACGAGGACGAGCAGTCGTAGTTGCCCTCGAAGGGGTAGCCGGCGTTGACGGCGCCCGCCGAGGTGACCACCTTGAAGGTGGACCCGGCAGGGGACTGCCCCTGGATGGCCCGGTTGAGCAGGGGGTAGTTGGAGTCCTCGCCGGTCAGCTCCTGGTAGTCGCCGCCGGAGATGCCGCCGACCCAGACGTTGGGGTCGTAGTCGGGTGCGGAGGCCATCGCCACGACGCGGCCGGTGTCGTTCTCCATGACGACGACGGCGCCGGAGTCGGCCTCGTAGTTGCGGCCGGTGATCTCGTCGCGCTGCTGCCGGGCGTCCTTCATCGCCTGGAGCAGTTCCTTCTCGACGACGGCCTGCACGCGGGAGTCGATGCTCGTGACGATGTTGGCCCCGGCGACCGCCTCGTCGTTGTCGGCCTCGCCGGTGACCCTGCCGAACTTGTCGACCTCGTAGCGCGTCACGCCGGCGCTGCCGCGCAGGTAGGAGTCGTAGGTCCGCTCCAGCCCGGAGCGGCCGATCTGGTCCGAGCGCAGCAGCGGTGAGTCGGAGTCCTTGGCGTCCTCGACCTCTTCGTCGGTGACCGGGGAGAGGTAGCCCAGCACCTGGGAGGTGGAGGCGCCGTCGGGGGCCGTGTAGCGGCGGACGGCGGCCGGTTCGGCGATGATGCCGGGGAACGCCTCGCCACGCTCGCGGATCTGGAGTGCCTGCTCGGTCGTGGCCTCGTCGGTGACGGGGATCGGCTGGTACGGCGAACCGTTCCAGCAGGGCTGCGGCGTCTGGGAGTCGCAGAGCCGTACCTTGTTGCGGACCTCTTCCTCCTCCATTCCGAGGAGTTCGGCGAGGTCGGCGAGGACCTGCTCGCCGCCGTCGCGCTGGCGCAGCAGCTCGGTGCGGTCGGCGGATACCACCAGCCGGGTCTCGTTGTCGGCGAGCGGAACCCCGCGCGCGTCCAGGATGGACCCGCGCACCGCCGGCTGGACGACCTGCTGGACGTGGTTGCCGGCCGCCGCCTCCTGGTACTCGTCACCCTGACGGATCTGCAGGTACCACAGCCGCCCGCCGAGCGTCAGCAGCAGCGAGACGACCAGTATCTGGATGACGATCAGCCGGATGGTGATCCGTGACGTGCGGCCGGTGTCCGGGATGTTGCTCACAGCCGCTTCACCCCCTTGATGCGGCCGGCCTTGGCCCGCCCCGCGCGGCCGCGCGAGCGGTTGAGCAGGAGCGAGCGCTGGCGTCCGATCCCGGCCGGGCGGCCGAAGCGGCCCCCGCCGAGGCCGGGCGAGGTCGCCCAGCTGTTGATGGAGTCGTTCCCGCCGGCCGATCCGGAGACCGCCTCCGAGGCGAGCGGATCGTCCTCGAGCCGTCTGGCGATCGCCATCACCAGCGGCACGGCGAAGGGCGCCAGCAGCAGGTCGTAGACAGTGGCGGTCAGGATCAGTGTGACCAGCCCGCCGGCGGCGACGGCGGTGTCCCCGACGAGGGTTCCGACGCCCGCGTACAGCAGGGTGGAGACGACGGCGCCGACACCGACCACGATCATCGGCACGGTGGCCGACCGGTGCCGGCCCGTCTCGGGCTTGGTGAGTCCGGCGGCGTAGCCGATGAGGCAGAGCACCAGCGCGTAGCGGCCCACGGCGTGGTCGGCGGGCGGCGCGATGTCGGCGAGCAGCCCGGCGCCGAACCCGGCGAGGGCGCCGCCGACGTGGCCGTAGACCAGGGCGAGTGCCAGCACGGTCAGGAGCAGCAGGTCGGGGACGGCACCGGGCAGCTGGAGCCGGGCGAAGACGGTGACCTGGAGGACCAGCGCCACGGTCACTAGCACGGTGGTGAGGAGAGTGCGGGTCAGGCGCATGGTCAGTCAGCTCCCACGATGGCGTCCGGGTCCTCGTTGCCGGGAGTGCTCCCGTCCGGCGCGACGGCGCCGGGGCCGGTCTCCGCGCCGGCGTTCTGGCCGGGTTCGCCGTCCTGCCCGGCGGCGTCGGCGTCCTGCTCCTCGGAGTCGCCCGCCTCGTCGGCTTCCTCGTCCTCCTCGGCCGGCTCCTCCTTCTTCGCCTCGTCGGGAAGGGGCGGCAGCACCGAGTCGCGCGGGTTGTCCCGGGGCGGCTCGACGACGACGCCGACCAGGTCGAGCTGGGTGAAGGCGACGTAGGGGCGGATGCGGACGGTGCGGGTGAGGTCGCCGGAGGCGGCCTCGACGCTGGTCACCTCGCCGACGGGGACGCCCGGCACGAACGGCTTGCCGTCCGCGGAGCCGAAGGTCACCAGGCGGTCTCCCGCCTTGACCTTGGCGCGGTGGTTGAGGAGCTGGACGTCCAGGGAGTCGTCACCGCGGCCGTTGGCGAAGCCCAGTTCGTCGGTGCCCTCCATCCGCGTGCCCACGGTGAAGTTGGGGTCGCTGGCCAGCAGCACGGTGGCGGTACCCGGCCCGACGGTGGTGACCCGGCCGACCAGACCGTCACCGTTGAGGACGGTCATGTCACGCTCCAGGCCGTCGTCGCGCCCGGCGTCGATGGTGATGGTCCAGGAGAAGCCCTGCGCGGGCCCTATGGCGATGACCTGCGCGCCGACGACGCGGTACTGGCCGGCGCCGGCGGTGCCGAGCATCTCGTCCAGCTGCCTTATGCGCGAGTCGCGGTGTTCCGAACTGCCCAGTTCCTGGCGCAGTTCCGCGTTCTCGCGTTCCAGCTCGCTGATCCGGTCGTGCCGCCGGCCGGAGTCACGGACCGCGCCGATGGCGTTGCCGACCGGGTCGACGGCCCTGGCCACGCCCGCCTCGACCGGCCCGAACACCGAGGCGGCGACTTCCCGGGGACCGTCCAGCGGCGACTGGTCGCCGCTCCGGACGTCCATCGTGATCAGCGCGAAGGCGATGGCGACCAGAAGTACGAGCAGCAGCCTGCTCTCTTTGGTGTCCCTCACGTGCGGAGGCCGTGCCTTTCTGCGTCGTTCGGTGATCCGTCGGGCGGCGGCCCCGCCGGGCGGAGGGCGCTGCCCCGCCGCGTCCCGGCCGGGCGGCGCCGCGGTGACGACCCGCGGGCCGTCACCGCCGTGGCTGCGCGTCCAGAACCTGCTGGAGCGCCTCGAACTCCTCGACGCACTTGCCGGAACCCAGCGCGACGGAGTCCAGCGGGTCCTCGGCGATGTGGATCGGCATGCCGGTCTCCTGGCGGAGCCGCTCGTCCAGCCCGCGGAGCATGGCGCCGCCGCCGGTCAGCACGATGCCCCGGTCCATGATGTCGCCGGAGAGCTCCGGCGGGCACTTGTCCAGGGTGGTCTTGACCGCGTCCACGATGGAGTTGACCGGCTCCTCCATGGCCTTGCGGACCTCTCCGGAGGAGATGACCACGGTCTTGGGGAGTCCGCTGACGAGGTCACGGCCGCGGATCTCGGTGTGCTCGTCCTGCTCGTTGTCGTAGGCGGAGCCGATGGTGATCTTGATGTTCTCGGCGGTGCGCTCGCCCAGCAGGAGGCTGTACTCCTTCTTGATGTGCTGGATGATCGCGTTGTCCAGTTCGTCACCGGCGACGCGGATCGACTGGGCGGTGACGATGCCGCCGAGGGAGATCACGGCGACCTCGGTGGTGCCGCCGCCGATGTCGACCACCATGTTGCCGGTGGCCTCGTGGACCGGGAGGCCGGAACCGATCGCGGCGGCCATCGGCTCCTCGATGATGTGCACCTGCCGCGCGCCCGCCTGCGTCGACGCCTCGATGACGGCGCGTCGCTCGACTCCGGTGATACCGGAGGGAACACAGACCACCACACGCGGACGTGCCAGGTAGCGGCGCTTGTGGATTTTCAGGATGAAGTAGCGGAGCATCCGCTCGGTGATCTCGAAATCGGCGATCACCCCGTCCTTGAGGGGACGCACGGCGACGATGTTGCCGGGAGTCCGGCCGATCATCTTCTTCGCCTCGGATCCGACGGCGAGAATGCCACCGGTGTTGGTGTTGATGGCGACGACGGATGGCTCGTTCAGCACGATGCCACGGCCTCTGACGTACACCAGCGTATTGGCCGTTCCGAGATCGACTGCCATGTCTCGACCCATGAAAGACATATTGCTCATGAGGATACGTCTGGCCTTCCAGCTGGAGCGATGTGTGCGTGGAGGTCGGCAGGATGCGATGTCGCCGCCGCCCGCGAAACTACGCGGTGGGCACTCGTGACATCGTATCCCCGGCCGGTCGGGCACAGGGCGCCGGTGCGCCTTGAGTCGCCATTGTCAACGGAACCCGGCCCGTCCATCGTCATGGTGACGTCGTGTTCGGGTGAAGAGTTCCCCCGTTCGACTGTACATACCCCGATGGCGGAGCGCATTGGAGCGACAAGAGCGGTCGCGGCAATTAACGCCGTGCGCCGTGAGTCGGTACGCGCCGCGTCCCGTTCGGCGTGTCGCACGTCGGGACGGGTTCGCGTGCCGCGGGCCACGAGGTGGCCCGCGGCATTGCGGAGAGGTGCGCGCTTCCGGTGACCGGGGCAGCGCGGAATACGCCGTGGCGACGTCGGCCACAGCCGGGATTGCCCGGACTGACACGCGGTCAGGCGGATCCGGCGGAATTAGGCCTGGCTGGGGAAGAAAATCTTGATCTCACGCTCGGCGGACTCCTCGGAGTCCGAGGCGTGGATGAGGTTCTCACGCACGATGCTGCCGAAATCACCGCGGATGGAACCGGGCGCGGCGGCGATCGGGTCGGTCGGGCCGGACAGCGTCCGCATTCCCTCGATGACGCGCTCGCCCTCGACCACCAGGACGACGGAGGGCCCGGAGACCATGAACTCCATCAGCGGCGGGTAGAACGGCTTGCCCTCGTGCTCGGCGTAGTGCGTCTCCAGCGTCGCCTTCTCCAGCGTCCGCAGTTCCAGGGCCGCGATCGACCAGCCGGCCTTCGCCTCGATCCGGCCGATGATCTCGCCGACCAGCCCGCGCCGGACGGCGTCCGGCTTCAGCAGAACGAGGGTGCGCTGGCTCATGGGGCGGCTCCAACCGGGTGGTGCGAGACAGGAGGATGGGCCCGGGTTCCCGGGCGGACGGGGGCCGCCGGGGATCGACCGAGTGTGCCCGCACGATACCCGCAACACGCCGTCGGACCCTAGCCGGGCCCCGGGTACGGCCGGAACCGCCCGCTCCGTGGACGGCGACCGCACCGCCGCCCGCGGCGGCCCGACGGCCACCCAGAGCGGACGAACCAGCAGAAGGACACCGGGTCGCCCCCGGTGACCGAAAACGAACGAAACGGGCGCGGACCGGCGGTGAGCGGACGCGACCCGGCGGCCGTCGGGCACGCCCGGCGGCCGCCCGCTCAGGAAGCGGCGGCGTGCGCCGCCTTCAGCTCGTCGATGCGGCGGCCGAAGTGCACCGAAGCCCACCACAGTCCCGCGAAGCAGGCGCCGAGGAAGAACATGATCGGCACCAGGAAGCCGCTGAGAATCAGCCCCACCTGGAGCGCCCAGCCCAGCGCCACTCCCCCGGGCCGTCCTACGACGCCGCACAGCAGCACGCACAACGCCATCACGGCACCGCAGACCACCCACAGCGTCACCGGCGACACGTCGGTCAGCCGGGAGGCGACCAGACCGGCGAGGCCGACGATCAGGAACTCTCCCAGCAGGGTGGCGGAGCACAGCGTTCGCATCAGCGGTCCCTTCCCAGCAGCAGGCGCGCCTCGCCGACGGTGATCACCGAGCCGGTCACCAGCACCCCGGCGCCGGCGTACTCGTCGGACTCCTCGGCGAGCGTGATCGCGGCCTCGATCGCGTCGTCCAGTCGTGGTTCGACCTGGACCCGGTCCTCGCCGAAGATCTCGACGGCGAGCGCGGCCAGGGCGTCGGGGTCCATCGCCCGGTGGGTGGAGTTGCCCGTCACCACCAGCTCGGCCATCACCGGCTCGAACGCCTCCAGCAGCCCACGCACGTCCTTGCCCTCGCTGGTGGAGAGCACGCCGATCAGCCGGCTGAAGCCGAACGCCTCACCGATCGCCGTCGCGGTCACCGCGGCGCCCGCCGGGTTGTGGGCGGCGTCCAGGATGACGGTGGGGCTGGCCCGGACCACCTCCAGCCGTCCGGGCGAGCTGACCTGCGCCAGCGCCTCACGGACGATGTCCTGGTCCAGGGTGCGGTGATGGGTGGCTCCGACGCCGAAGAACGCCTCGACCGCCGCCAGGGCGACCGCCGCGTTGTGCGCCATGTGCTCGCCGTGCAGCGGCAGGAAGATCCCGGGGTACTCCCCACCGAGGCCGCGCAGCGTCAGCAGCTGGCCGCCCACCGCCACCTCCCGGGAGACCACGCCGAACTCGACGCCCTCCCGGGCGACCGTGGCCTCCCGCTCCCCGGCGCGCCGCAGCAGGACCGCGGCGGCCTCGACCGGCTGCTGCGCCATCACCAGCGTCGCGTCCTGCTTGATGATCCCGGACTTCTCGCCGGCGATGGCCTGCGGCGTCTCACCGAGCCGCTCGGTGTGGTCCAGCGCGATCGGGGTGACGACGGCGACCTGCCCGTCGATCACGTTGGTGCAGTCCCACTGGCCGCCCATGCCGACCTCGACGACGGCCACGTCCACCGGCGCGTCCGCGAAGGCGGCGTACGCCATGGCCGTCAGCACCTCGAAGAACGAGAGGCGGTGCTCCTGGCCGGAGTCGACCAGCTCCACGTAGGGCGCGAGGTCACGGTAGGTCTCGACGAAGCGCTCGGGTGCGATCGGGCGGCGGTCCAGGCTGATGCGCTCGGTGATCGACTGCACATGCGGGCTGCTGAACCGCCCCGTGCGCAGTTCGAAGGCGCCGAGCAGCGTCTCGATCATGCGGGCCGTGGTGGTCTTGCCGTTGGTGCCGGTGATGTGGATCGCCGGGTAGCCGCGCTGCGGCTCGCCCAGGATGTCCATCAGCGCCTCGATCCGCGCCAGCGAGGGGTCGAGCTTGGTCTCGGGCCAGCGCCCGGCCAGCTCCGCCTCGACCTCGGCGAGGGCTCGGTCGGTCTCCGGGTCCTCCGGGCGTCCCGGCACGTCGTCCTCGCCGGAGGGCGGACCGGAGAGGGCGCGCAGAGTGCGGCTGCCCGCCTCGATCACCGCGAGGTCGGGATCGCGATCGGTCTCCTCCGCCACGATGTCCGCGAAGGGGTCGCCACCGGCGCTGTCGCCGTCGTCGCCGGGGAACTGGGGGCCGGTGTCACCAGGGGTCTCGCTCACAGGGCGCAAGTCTACGGAAGCCGGACGGCGACCGGCGCCCCGCCCGTCGCGGCGGCCGGCGACGTCCGGGCCGCCGGCCCCGCACGGGGCGGGCGCCGGACGCGCCGCGGGCCCGGCACCGGCCCCTGCGAGAGAGGCGGCGCCGGGCCCGGCGGCCGGCCGTGCGGTGCGCGCCGCGCGCTGTGCGTCAGGCGCGGGGAAGCCGGTCCAGCTGGGTGGTGATCCGCTGGATGTCGGCCTCCGCGGCGTCACGACGGCCGCGGATCTTCTCCACGACCGGCTCCGGCGCCTTCGCGAGGAAGCCCTCGTTGCCGAGCTTCGCGGTGGTCTGCTTCAGCTCCTTCTCCGCCGCGGCCAGGTCCTTCTCCAGCCGCTTGCGTTCGGCGGCGAAGTCGATGGCCCCCGAGAGGTCCAGGGCGACGACCGCACCGGCCACCGGCAGGGTCGCGCTGGCCTCGAAGCCGTCGCCCGCGGGCTGCAGCCGCAGCAGGGAGCGCATGGCCTCCTCGTGGTCCGCCAGCCCGGTCCCGTCCAGCTCCAGCCGCGCCGGGACGCGCTGACCGGGCTGGAGGCCCTGGTCGGCGCGGAACCGGCGGATCTCGGTGACCACCTTCTGGACGGTCGCCAGTTCGCCCTCGGCCGCCGCGTCACGGAACCCGGTGTCGACCGGCCAGTCCGCCACGACCAGCGACTCACGGCCGGTGAGGGTGGTCCACAGCTCCTCCGTGACGAACGGCACGATCGGGTGCAGCAGCCGCAGCGTCCGGTCCAGGACCTCACCGAGCACCCGGCGGGAGGCGTCGGCGGCCGGGCCGCCGGCGGCGAAGACCGTCTTGCTCAGCTCGACGTACCAGTCGAAGACCTCGTCCCACGCGAAGTGGAAGAGGAGGTCGCTCGCCTTGGCGAACTGGTAGTCCTCGTAGGCGGCGTCGACCTCGGCGATGACGGTGTTCAGCCGGGACAGGATCCAGCGGTCGGACGCCGACAGGGCGCCGGCCTCCGGCAGCGGGCCGTCGACCGTCGCGCCGTTGAGCAGCGCGAACCGGGTCGCGTTCCAGAGCTTGTTGGCGAAGTTGCGCGACGCCTGGACCCAGTCCTCACCGATCGGCACATCGGCGCCCGGGTTGGCCCCCCGCGCCAGGGTGAAGCGGACCGCGTCGGCGCCGTAGGCGTCCATCCAGTCCAGCGGATCCACGGAGTTGGGGTTGGACTTCGACATCTTCTTGCCGTGCTCGTCGCGGACGAGCCCGGTCAGCGCGATGGTGTGGAACGGCTGCCGGCCGTCCATCGCGTACAGGCCGAACATCATCATCCGGGCGACCCAGAAGAAGATGATGTCGTGGCCGGTGAGCAGGACGTCGGTGGAGTAGAACTTCTTGAGGTCCGGGGTCTGTTCGGGCCAGCCGAGCGTGGAGAACGGCCACAGGGCGGACGAGAACCAGGTGTCCAGGACGTCGCTCTCCTGGGTCCAGCCCTCACCGGACGGCGGCTCCTCGTCCGGGCCGACGCAGACCATCTCACCGTCCGGGCCGTACCAGACCGGGATCCGGTGACCCCACCACAGCTGGCGCGAGATGCACCAGTCGTGCATGTTGTCGACCCAGTCGAAGTACCGCTTGGAGAGGTCCGCGGGGTGGATGGTGACCCGGCCGTCCCGGACGGCGTCCCCGGCCTCCTTCGCCAGCGGCTCGACCTTGACCCACCACTGCATGGAAAGCCGCGGCTCGACGGTCGTCCTGCACCGCGAGCAGTGGCCGACGGAGTGGGTGTACGGGCGCTTCTCCGCGACGATCCGGCCCTGCTCGCGCAGCGCCCCGACGATCGCGGAACGCGCCTCGAACCGGTCCAGCCCCTCGAACGGGCCGTGGACGGTGATGACCCCGCGCTCGTCCATCACCGTCAGCGAGGGCAGGTCGTGACGACGGCCGATCGCGAAGTCGTTGGGGTCGTGCGCGGGCGTGACCTTGACTGCACCGGTCCCGAACTCCGGGTCCACGTGCTCGTCGGCGACGACCGGGATCGTGCGGTCGGTCAGCGGCAGCTTGATCCGGCTGCCGATGAGGTGGCGGTAGCGCTCGTCCTCCGGGTGGACCGCGACGGCGGTGTCACCGAGCATCGTCTCCGCACGGGTGGTGGCGACGACCAGGCGGTCCTCGCCCTCGCCGTAGGCGATGGAGACCAGCTCGCCGGCGTCCTCCTGGTACTCGACCTCGATGTCGGAGATCGCCGTCAGACAGCGGGGGCACCAGTTGATGATGCGCTCGGCCCGGTAGATCAGGCCGTCGTCGTAGAGCCGCTTGAAGATGGTCAGGACGGCGCGGGAGAGCCCCTCGTCCATGGTGAACCGCTCACGGGACCAGTCGACGCCGTCACCGAGGCGGCGCATCTGGCCGAGGATCCGGCCACCGAACTCGTCCTTCCACTGCCAGACCCGCTCGACGAACGCCTCACGGCCCAGGTCGTGGCGGGAGCGGCCCTCGTCGGCGAGCTGCTGCTCGACCTTGTTCTGGGTGGCGATACCGGCGTGGTCCATACCGGGAAGCCACAGCGCCTCGTACCCCTGCATCCGCTTGCGGCGGGTCAGGGCGTCCATCAGCGTGTGCTGGAAGGCGTGGCCCAGGTGGAGCGCGCCGGTGACGTTGGGCGGGGGGATGACGATCGTGTACGGGGGCTTGTCGCTGGTGGCGTCCGCCTCGAAGTAACCGCGCTCCACCCAGCGCTCGTACAGCTTCCCCTCTACCTCGGCCGGCGCGTACTGCGTCGGAAGGTCGGCGGGAGCGCGCTGGAGCCCGGCTTCGGGCTGCTGAGTGTTGTCGGTCACGGGCGTCAGTGTATCGGCGGCAATGTCCCGGCTTCGAATCGGTTTCGGGGCCGGATGTACAGGGGGGCGCCCGGTCGGCAAGTATGGGCGAAACTATCGGCGGACGCGCCATGGACGCACACGCTCTCGAGGGGAAGAAGATGAGCCACAACCAGCCGGGGCCGTACGGGCAGCAGCCCCCGCAGCCCGGTCAGCCCGGCCCGTACGGGGCGCCGCCGCCGCAGGGGGGCCAGCCCGGCGGACCCAACCCGTACGCGCAGCCCGGCGCCGCCCCCGGCGGCCAGGGCTACGGCTACCCCCAGCAGCAGCCCCCGCAGCAGCCTTACGGCCAGCAGCCCGGGCAGTACCCGGGACAGCAGCCCGGCCCCTACGGCCAGCAGCAGGGGCAGTACCCCGGCGCGCAGCAGTACCCCCAGCAGCAGTTCCCGCACCAGCAGTACCAGGGCCAGCCGCCCTACGGACAGCAGCCCCCGCCCCCGCAGGGCAGCGGCAAGGGCGGCCGGAAGACGCTGCTCATCGTCGGCCTGGCCGTCGTCGGCGCGGCGGTCGCCGGTGGCCTGTACTTCGTGCTCAGCGGCGGTGACACCCCCATCTCCGCGGACGACGGCACCCGGTACGAGCTGCAGCTCCCCGAGACCTCCGGTGACTTCCAGCTGATCGCCGCCGGCGGTGACGAGGACGTCATCACCGAGGACGAGGAGGCGCTCGCCGAGGCGGGCGTGGAGTTCGCCGGAGGCGTCAACGGCAGCTACTCCGACGCCGGCATCGCCTCACCCGACGAGCTGCTCTTCGAAGGCGGCGTCGGGATGCTCTTCGGCGGCATGTGGGGCGAGGTGGAACGCCCGCAGCAGACCGTGGACGCGCTCTTCCACGAACTGACCGGCGCGCTCGCGGAGTCCAACAACGAGGGCTCGACCGTCGAGCTGACCGGCACCGCCGAGTCGTTCGGCAGCGAGGACGTGGTCCTCAAGTGCCAGCAGGCCAACGAGGTCACCTCGGACCCGGTGATGGGCGACCTGGAGCTGACCACCACGGTCTGCGTCTGGGCCGACTACTCCACCGTGGGCGCCACCTACACCCTGAACTCCCCCACGGTGCCGCAGGACGTCGACCCCGAGACCATGACGCCGGAGGACATCACCTTCCCGGAGGCCGTCTCCACCGCCGACGCGGCGGAGATGACGCTCCAGCTGCGTGAGGACGCCCAGGTCCTGCCCTGACCCGGGGCCGCTTCCGGGCCGCCCGCAAGCGCAACCACGGCCGAGGGGCCCGTGACCACCGGTTCTCCGGTGGTCACGGGCCCCTCGGCCGTGTCGGGGGTGGAGGGCGAGCGGGCGGGCCCGGCAGCTCCGGGCCGCGCGGCGGCTCCCCGCGTCCGTCAGGCGGTGCGCTCCTGCGGCGTCTGTCCCTGGGTACCGCGCTGCTTGGCCAGACGGGACCGCGGTACCAGCGTCGGGTTGACGTTGGAGCGGACCACGTCCTCGGTGATCACGACCTGCCCCACGTCCTGGCGGGAGGGCACCTCGTACATCACGGACATCAGCACCTCCTCCATGATCGCCCGCAGGCCGCGGGCGCCGGTGCCACGCAGGATCGCCTGGTCGGCGATGGCCTCCAGCGCCGGGAGGTCGAACTCCAGCTCCACACCGTCGATCTCGAAGAGCCGCTGGTACTGCTTGACGATCGCGTTGCGCGGCTCGGTCAGGATGCGCAGCAGGGCCTCGCGGTCGAGGTTGTGCACCGAGGTGATCACCGGCAGCCGGCCGATGAACTCCGGGATCATGCCGTACTTGACCAGGTCCTCCGGCAGCGCGTCGGCCAGCAGCTCGGAGGAGTCGGTGTCGCGCTTGGAGCGGAGGTCCGCGCCGAAGCCGATACCCCGTGAGCCGGACCGGGCGCGGATGATCTCGTCCAGCCCCGCGAAGGCGCCACCGACGATGAAGAGCACGTTCGAGGTGTCGATCTGGAGGAACTCCTGGTGCGGGTGCTTGCGCCCGCCCTGCGGCGGCACCGCCGCCGTGGTGCCCTCCAGGATCTTCAGCAGGGCCTGCTGCACGCCCTCGCCGGAGACGTCGCGCGTGATCGACGGGTTCTCGCTCTTGCGGGCGACCTTGTCGATCTCGTCGATGTAGATGATCCCCTGCTCGGCCTTCTTGATGTCGTAGTCGGCCGCCTGGATCAGCTTGAGCAGGATGTTCTCGACGTCCTCGCCGACGTACCCGGCCTCCGTCAGCGCGGTGGCGTCGGTGATCGCGAACGGGACGTTGAGCATCCGGGCCAGCGTCTGCGCCAGCAGTGTCTTGCCGGAGCCGGTGGGGCCCAGCAGGAGGATGTTGGACTTGGCGAGCTCGATGTCCTCGTCACGGGAGCCGGAGTCGTGCTCGCTGGCACGCACCCGCTTGTAGTGGTTGTACACGGCCACCGAGAGCGCCTTCTTGGCGTCGTCCTGGCCGACCACATAGCTCTCGAGGAACTCGTAGATCTCCCGCGGCTTGGGGAGCTCGCTCAGCTCGGAGTCGGGCGACTCGGCGAGCTCCTCCTCGATGATCTCGTTGCAGAGGTCGATGCACTCGTCGCAGATGTATACCCCCGGGCCCGCGATGAGCTTCTTCACCTGCTTCTGACTCTTGCCGCAGAACGAGCACTTGAGCAGATCGCCGCCGTCACCGATGCGTGCCACGAGGTGCGTCCCCTTCGCCTGCGCACCGCCCGGGGGACGGTGCCTGTGCTAGTTCGCCATGTCTTGCCCTGACGACGGTACCTTGTCGCCCGGACCGAAGGCCCCCCTTGTCGGGAATCCTCCAGTGAGGAACCCCTGTCCAAGGGGGGACCGGCCGCAAACCCGAGCGGTTCAGTTCGACCCGGAACGGGTCGTGATGATCCGGTCGATCAGACCGTACTCCACCGCGCCCTCGGCGGTGAGAATCTTGTCCCGCTCGATGTCGTCGCGGATCTGCTCGATCGGCTTGGTGGAGTGCGTGGAGAGCATCTCCTCCAGCTGGACCCGCATGCGCTGGATCTCGTTGGCCGCGATCTCCAGGTCGGAGACCTGGCCACGGCCGGTCTCGCTGTACGGCTGGTGGATCATGATCCGGGCGTTGGGCAGCGCCATGCGCTTGCCCGCCGTGCCCGCGGCCAGCAGCACGGCGGCGGCCGAGGCGGCCTGACCCATGCACGCGGTCTGGATGTCCGGCTTCACGAACTGCATCGTGTCGTAGATCGCCGTGAGCGCGGTGAACGAACCACCGGGGCTGTTGATGTAGATCTGGATGTCCCGGTCCGGGTCCATCGACTCCAGGCACAGCAGCTGCGCCATCACGTCGTTGGCCGAGGCGTCGTCGATCTGCACGCCGAGGAAGATGATGCGCTCCTCGAACAGCTTCGCGTACGGGTCGTACTCACGGACGCCCTGCGAGGTGCGCTCCACGAAGCGGGGGACGACGTACCGGGATTCGGCGGGCGTCCGGTCGTAGAGGCCGGAGCCGGGAAAGGACTGTGCCATCGTCAGTGTCTCCAGGTGATGGGCTGGCTGCGGAGGTGAACCGGGGTGGCCGGGGCCAAAGCCGCGGCCGGGGCGACGGTGCCGTCAGGCACCCGTGCCGCCGCTGCCGGGGATGTCCACGGCGTCCGAGATCACCGCGTCCACCAGGCCGTACTCACGGGCCTCGTCAGCGGTGAACCAACGGTCACGGTCGGCGTCGTGCGTCCACTGCTCGACGCTCTGGCCGGTGTGGTGGGCGGACAGCTCCGCCATCTTCTTCTTGGTGCGCAGCAGCCACTCGGCGTGGATCTTGATGTCCGAGGCGGATCCGGCGAGACCGGCCGAGGGCTGGTGGATCAGGATCTCGGCGTTCGGCAGCGCGAACCGCTTGCCGGGGGTGCCGGCGCTCAGCAGGAACTGGCCCATGGAGGCGGCCATGCCCATGGCGATGGTGACCACGTCGTTCTTGATGAACTGCATGGTGTCGTAGATCGCCATGCCGGCGGTGATCGAGCCGCCGGGGCTGTTGATGTAGAGGTTGATGTCCTTTTCCGGGTCAGCGGCGAGAAGGAGCAGCTGAGCCGTGATGCGGTTGGCGATGTCATCGTCGACGGGCTGCCCGAGGAAGATGATCCGCTCGTTCAGCAGCCGGTTGTACACCTGGTCGCCGAGGCCGCCATTCATCGGCTCAGCCGCGGCGGAAGGCATCGGAAGCGTCACGTATTCCACCTGCTCATTCGATTCACGGCCGAGTCATCACTGACCGTCACTTGGCATCTTCGTTGTTCTTACGGACCTTAACGCGCTGGCCGATCAGACCCATCCCGGCCAGGGAACTGTTCGCTGTGAGCGCAGGTGCGCTTGGCCCGGGAAAAGCGCGGTACGGCTCGGGGCCGGACGCTGGTGCGTCCGGCCCCGTCCGGTGTACTGCGGGGCGCCGTAGCCGGCGCGGGCCCAGTGGCGTCAGCCGTTGGCCTTGGTGTCCTCGCCGTCCTTGGCGGGGGCGTCCTGGCCCTCGGCGGTCTCGGTCGTGCCGGTCGCCTCGTCGGCGGCCTGGACGGTCTCGGTGGCCTCGACGGTCTCGGCCGTCTCGTCCTCGTCGTCGAGGTCGACGGCGTCACCGTTGGTGTCGACGACCTTGACGGACTCGACCACGGTCGCCAGCGCCTTGCCGCGGCTGACCTCGCCCACCAGCATCGGCACCTGGCCGCCCTCGACGACCGCCTTGGCGAACTGGTCCGGGCTCATGTTGGAGGACTGCGCACGACGCAGGAGGTGCTCGGTCAGCTCTTCCTGGCTGACGTTGAGCTTCTCGCGCTTGGCGATCTCGTCCAGCACGAACTGGGTGCGGATGCCCTTCTCGGCCTGCTCCTGCAGCTCGGCGTCGAACTCCTCGGCCGTCTTCTCCTGCATCTTCAGGTAGGCGTCGAGGTCCATCCCGAGCTGACCGAGCTGGTGGTTGACCAGGTTGTGCTTCCGGGTCTCCACCTCGTCCTTGAGGAGCTTCTCCGGAATCGGAACCTCGACCAGCTCCAGCAGCTGCTCCAGCACCTTCTCCTGGGCGGCGGTGGCCTGCTCGTACTTCTTCTGCTGGGCCAGCCGCTTGCGGCTGTCCTCGCGCAGCTCCTCCAGCGTGTCGAACTCGCTGGCGAGCTGGGCGAACTCGTCGTCCAGCTCGGGGAGTTCACGCGCGGAGACGGTCTCGACGCTGACCGACACCTCGGCCTCGCTGCCGGCCGCGGTGCCGCCCTTGAGCTCGCTGGTGAAGGTGGTCTCGCCGCCGGCCTCCAGGCCGGTGACGGCCTCGTCGATGCCGTCGAGCAGGCGACCGGAGCCGACGGTGTAGTCGACGCCCTTGGCCACGCCGTCCTCGAGCAGCTCGCCGTCGACCCGGGCCTCCAGGTCGAGCTTGACGACGTCGCCCTCGGCGGCGGCGCGCTCCACGACACTGACGGTGGCGAACCGCTCACGCAGCTGGTCCAGGGCGCCGTCGATGTCCTCGTCGGTGACCTCGACCGCGTCGACGGTGACCTCGATACCGGAGTAGTCCGGGATCTCCAGCTCGGGGCGGATGTCCACCTCGGCGGTGAAGGCGAGGAGTTCACCGTCCTTGAGCTCGGTGATGTCCACCTCGGGCTGGCCGAGCGGGTTCAGCTCACCCTCGTTGACCGCGTCCTGGTAGAGCTTCGGCAGGGCGTCGTTGACGGCCTCCTCCAGCACAGCACCGCGACCCACACGCTGGTCGATGACCCGCGCCGGGACCTTGCCCTTGCGGAAGCCGGGGATGCTGATCTGCTGGTTGATCTTCTTGTACGCCGCGTCGAGGCTGGGCTTGAGCTCCTCGAAGGGCACCTCGACAGTGAGCCGAACCCGAGTCGGGTTCAGGGTCTCCACGGCGCTCTTCACGGTCGGTCTCCTTGGGGCAGACAGCTGGGGGATCTTGAGGGCGCCCCGTATTCGGCATGGGATGCTGGTTTTCAGTACACAGGCACGCGCGACCCTCATCGTACGTGGTCGGGGTGGCCGGATTCGAACCGACGACCTTCCGCTCCCAAAGCGGACGCGCTACCAAGCTGCGCCACACCCCGCATGGCTCACGATGCGACACGTAGCGTACAGGTACGTCGGGAGCAGTACCTACCGGGCATGGGGGACGGCGACGGAATCCGGCGCGGCCGCCGCTCGCGGCGGATCCTCGCGGGGCTTCGCCGGGGTCACACGCACAGCGGTGAACGAGGCACGGCTACGCGCTGGTACGATGCTGGTCGCGCTCCGGCCGAAGGGCCGTGCGGCGCCGACGCGCGGGTGTAGCTCAATGGTAGAGCCCTGGTCTTCCAAACCAGCTACGCGGGTTCGATTCCCGTCACCCGCTCCACGCGACCGCGGCCCGGTCCCTCCTCGAGGGGCCGGGCCGTGGCGCGTCAGGGGCCGTTCGAACTGATGGAGTCGTCCACCGCCCCGATGGAGTTGCTGATGGACTCCAGGAAGTCCCGTATCGGGTCGGCCGCGCCGGTGGAGGCGAGCGAGAAGCCGAAGAGGATGGCCACGATGGCCGGCCCCCACTTGATGGACCCCCCGCGGACCATCACTACAAGGACCACTCCCAGGAGCAGAGCGAGCGAGAACGAGATAACCACAACAGATCACACCCTCGGAAGAAACGCCTTTCGCCGCTTGGGGGCTTCCCCGCACTGGAGCCCCCCAAGCACGAGACCATCGTGCCACCCCAACGGACGGCGCGTGGGCGCCCGATGACAGATGGTCGGCCAATCTGCGTCACACCCGCACGCAGGGTGTTCGTTATCGATTGGTTATCACCGGGCGTGACGGAGGAGGGAATTTCACAACCTCCGCATACCCCCCGGGGGGAACCCTGACCCCCACCGCGACCGACCGTCGGGCCATACGAACTGACATCTGGTGACAGTCGGCCATATGTACTGATTTACGCATCTCACATCCGTGGATAGCGGTCATGTTCACGCCGTGGCAGGCCAGTTCTTCACATGATGCGACCAGTTCGCGCGCAGATTCTTCGAAACCTTCACGGACTCCGGGCAAGCGGAATTTACGAGGCGGACGACGGCCGCTATCGTGCCGACGATGTTGCACGTTCGTAATCATGCGGTCCTGACGGACGACCGCCCGGCGCCGGCCGGAGGAGCCGGCGGGCCGGGCCCGACACGTGAGCGGCCCGAGCGGAAGGCGGCATCCCGCCCGGACGTGAGCAAGGCGCGCGACCCCTACTTCGACAACGTGAAGTACCTCGCCATCCTCCTGGTGGCCATAGGGCACGCCTGGACACCGCTGATGAGCGACTCGCGAGCCGCCTCGGCGCTGTACATGTTCGTGTACACGTTCCACATGCCGGCCTTCATCGTGGTCGCCGGCTACTTCTCGCGCAGCTTCACCGCCCGGCCCGACCAGCTGCGCCGGCTGGTCACCGGAATCGGTGTGCCGTACCTCATCTTCGAAGTGGCGTACATCCTCTTCCACCGGCAGGTGAACGGCACCGACTACCCGTTCAGCCTGCTCGACCCCTACTACGTGACGTGGTTCCTCGTCGCGCTGTTCGTGTGGCGGCTGACCGCTCCGTTCTGGAAGATCATCCGCTGGCCGGTGCCGGTGGCCCTGGGCATCGCCGTCCTCGCCTCCGTCTCCCCCGAGCTCGGCGACGACCTCAACATCCAGCGGGTGCTGCAGTTCCTCCCGTTCTTCGTCCTCGGACTCACCCTCCGGCGAGAACACTTCGATCGTCTGCGCGGCCCGGACATCCGGCTGATGGCGATTCCCGCATTCGTCGTGGCGCTCGTCGTCGCGTACTGGGCCGTACCGCGTATAAGCGCCCGGTGGTTCTACCGCACCAACGCCGTGCAGGAGCTGGGCCACACCTGGTGGACCGGCCCGATGATGACCCTGGTGCTGTTCGGCGCCGGGCTGGTGCTGACCGCCGCCTTCCTGGCGTGGGTGCCCGACCGTCTCACCTGGTACACGGCACTGGGCGCCGGCACCCTCTACGGCTACCTGCTGCACGGCTTCCTGGCGAAGGGGTCACGCTGGTGGGGCTGGTACGACGCGGACTGGGTCGCCACCCCGGCGGGGCAGCTCGGCATCACCGTCATCGCCGCCGTGGTCATCACCCTGCTCTGCACCTCACCGGTGCGCCAGCTCTTCCGGCACGTGGTCGAGCCCAGCATGGACTGGGCCTTCAAGAAGCCGGAAGGGGCACCGGGCGGCTCGGGCGCCGGAGCTGCGAGGGGCGCGTCAGCCGGGGCGTCCGGGGCGTCCGGCGCAGCCGGTCCGGGGACGGCCGGGAGTCGTGCCGGGGGTGGCGCGGGCAGCGGCTCGCGCCACCAGGAGTAGGCCCGGGGCCCGCGCTGCCGCTCGCTGCCAGGCCGGCCCGGGCCAGGCCCGGCCTGGCCTGGCCTGGCCCGGCCTGGCCTGGCCTGGCAGCCGGATGTGACTGCGCGCCTCTGTCTGCGACGCCGGGGCGGTGGGCCGGTCGCCGGGTACTTCCTCCGGTGACCGGCCCCCGGGGTTTCACGGCCCGGAGGCTTTTGGCTGGCGCCGGAGTGGTCCCCCTCGCCTCAGTCGCGGGGCCAGGCGATCTGTGGCGGCGGCGCGCCGTAGCCGATGGGCGCCCGATACTCACCGCCCCGGGCGGCGCTCTCCATGTCGCCGTCCCCCACGGCGTAGGACGCGGTCGCCTCTCCCGCGCCGGCATGGCAGGAAGCCGCCTGCCCCCGCATGGAGGTCAGGCACTCCAGCGTCTGCCCGGTGAATCGAGCGAGGGCGGCGCCGACCGGGCTGCCGCCCGCGGCCGTGCCCCCGCTCAGACCGCCGCAGGAGGCCGCCGCGTCCGTGAGGTCGGTCACACAACTCCTCGCGTCGGCGTCCAGCGTCTCCGCCGCGTCGTTGAAACGACTCAGCACTCCCCCGACCTGGTCCGGTCGAACGTCCCAGAACATTCCGCGTCTCCCCCGTCGAGTTGGCCGGCCGCAACCGGCGGTTTCGCCCTCATGACGATGCGCGTCGAACCGTTTCAGGCTAGCAACTGGCGCGGCAAGGCGGCCAGAACACGAACGGGTGACCGACTGCCGACCCGCGCCCGCCCTGACCTGCACGCCCTTCGCCACGGCACCCACCCCACAAGCCACGACAGGTTGACGAACCGTCAGCGAGTCACGGCCAAGGCCTTGCCGTGGTGACGTAGCGCTGCTAAAAAGAACACCGAGAGTGACGGAACCGCTCGTGGGGAGAGCGGGGAGTGAGCAGACGGAGCACAGCCGACGGGGCAACGGGGGGGCGCTCATGCCACTGATCAGCGCGTCCGAGATTCCGAGCTTCACCGGGGATCTCGGACGACTCGAGACCATCGCACGCAGACTCGCCGTCGACGGCGAGGCCGTCCTCAGTACCGGGGAGAGCCTGCACGCCACGTTCCAGGGCATCGGCGCCGACTACCAGGCGGTCGAGGTGGCCGACCTCCTCGCCACCACCCTGCCGGTCCGGGCCGCCGGCGAACGACTCCGGGACGGCGTCACCGCCGTCTCCACCGCCTTACGCGACTACACCTTCTCCGCACAGGACATCAGCACACGCCTGGAGGCCCTGCGGGAGCGCGCCCGCACCGTATCCACCTGCTCGCCCGGCGATACCGACGAGGACGGACGCGCCTCGGAGAGCAACGCCATCCGGGCCGAGGCCGCGCGCCTGGTGAGCGCGTTCGAGCGGATGGAGGCGGACACCGTCCGCACCATCGAGTCCGCCCTTCCGCTCGGCACGCCTCACCGCCCCGTCCACGGCCCCTACGCACCGGGCCGCGAACCGTACCCGCTGTTCCCCTGGGCACCCGAACTGCCGGCGTTCGGCACCCCGGAAGAGGCGGCGGCCTGGTGGGGGCGGCTGAGCGCCACGGAACAGGCCAGGCTGATCGAGCTGGCACCGGCCGCGGTCGGAGCCATCGACGGCCTCCCCGCGGCGGCGCGCGACGAGGCCAATCGACTCGCCTTCTCCCGGATGTGGAACCGCGACCGTCCGGACCGGGAGCTGGAGTGGCTCCTGGCGAACGAGCCGGAACGCTACAGACACGAGCCTTATCGGCGTGACTACTTCAACTTTCAAGTGACCGAACTCGAGGAATGGAGAACGTGGGACGAACGTCGCAGGGAACTAGAGGTGTTGGTGACCCTCAATGACCGACTGAGCGGTACGGGGAAGTACAGCGATCCTTCACTTCCGCCAGCCTATTTACTGCGGTACGAACCGCAGGGCCGCGGGAGGGTCGTGATCGCGAACGGCGACCCGGACACGGCAAGCCACACCGCCGTTTTCGTGCCCGGAACCGGAACCGGACTCGCCGATGTGGGACCGAATCTCGACCGAATGGTGCGAGTCTGGCAGAAGTCCACCGACCTGGCTGACGGAGAGTCTGTGGCGACGGTGACGTGGATCGGCTACGAGGCGCCGCCCGAGATCGTCCCTGATGCCACCAGCCGCAGCTTCGCTCAACAGGGCGCACCCGAACTCAACTCGTTCCTCGACGGGCTCGACGCCTCCAGAACCTCCGAGCGCGACCGCAACACCACGGTCATCGCGCACAGTTACGGAAGTACGCTGGTAGGGGCTGCGACGCAGGAGCGCGATGCCGCCATCTCGGCGGACAACATCATCGCAGTGGGAAGCCCCGGCATGCTCGTGGGAAGCGCCGAAGAACTCGGCATCGGCGCTGAGAACATCTGGTCGATGCAGGCGCCGTGGTACCGCGACCCTGTACCGGATGCCGGACGCCATTTCCTCGGTGAGAGCGGTGGCGGGTGGCGGTCGAGAGTACCGGGAGTCCTCGGATTTGCGGCCGATCGTCCACTGACCCCGTCAGACGCCGAGTTCGGAGCCGGTCACATGACGAACGACGCACCCGACCACGGGACTTATTGGGAATCGGAAATCAACCTAGAGAACCAAGCAAATGTAGTGATCGGGAAGCCCGGAGATGTCATCACCAGTCCTTGACCACGTGATCAGTCCGAGAACCGCAATTCTCTTGGCGGTCGCCGCAGCGATCGCCCTGGTGTCAGGATGTGGCCAGATGAATGAGAACCCCGCCGCTCCGGAGGAGGGCTCGGTGCGACCGTCGGAGGACGTTGTCGCGGGAGTGGGAAGAACCCAGACGGAACTCCTGGAGGTCGCCGGATTGGTCGACGTGGTTCCCAAGGAGAACCTGCCGCCGATGAAGGCTCCCTGTTCGGACGACTACGCGGGCGACCTCTACTCGGCCAGCCACAGCTGGCGTGTGGACCAGATCCCCGAGGGGCAGATGCGGGTGGCGATGGACCGTCTACACGAGGGACTTCCCGGACGCGGCTGGCGTGTCGTCATGTACGAGCCCAACAACAGCCAGAACAGGAGGCTGGAGTTGAGAGTTGAGCACGAGGAAGGAGAACTCTTCGCCCGCGCCGCGTTCCTGGACAGCACCCAGCCTCACGTGCCGGATACCTACGAATCCGAGATTCGCTTCACCGTCTTCACCCCTTGTTATTGATCAGAAACTCATTGGGTTCACTCGTCGAGGATGTAGCGGACGTGCGGGGCTTTGAAGTAGCCGGTGATGAC
>NZ_BHZI01000055.1 GCF_004305975.1 Streptomyces otsuchiensis | reverse complement strand
GTGACGCCCCCGCTGCCCACGCCGCCGCCCCTCCAGACAGGGTGGCGGCCCGGCAGCACGGCGCCGCGCATGGCGAAGGCCCCGGCTGCCCAGGGGGATCGGGCGGCACGGGGCCTTGGCTGTGTTCCGTTGTGTGCACCGCACCCACGTGGCGAACGTTGGGCGTGTGCGGTGCGCCGACCGCCGTCCGGCGCGGAGAGAGGGGCCGCGGGGTCCGGACCGGCGGGTCAAGCGGTGGTTCAGGCCTTGAGAGAGGCGACCTGCGCGTCCAGCGCCGACTTCTTGTTGGCGGCGTTGTTCTTGTGCAGGACACCCTTGCTGACGGCCTTGTCCAGCTTGCGGCCGGCGGCCTGCGCGGCCGCGGTGGCCTTCTCGGCGTCGCCCGCGGCGATGGCCTCGCGCGCGGCGCGCACGGCGGTCTTCAGCTCGGACTTGACCGTCTTGTTGCGCAGACGGGCCTTCTCGTTGGTCTTGATCCGCTTGATCTGGGACTTGATGTTCGCCACGAATGAGCCTTTGCAGGTTCGGAAGATTCGGTGATGCGGTGAGGCATCGCCCCGGCGGTCCGCCGGGCCGGTGGCCCACCGTGAGTGCCCCCGGCCGATGAGCAGCGGGAGGCACAGTCAGCCAGAGTACCAGTGGCGGGTGCGCGGCTCACAATCGGCCTCGAACGGGGAGGAGCCCCGCTTCCCCGGCGGCCCGCCCGGCTCGCGGCATGGGACGATGGGGGCGACGTATCGCCCCAGTTTCCTGACTCGCCACAGTTCCTTGACCCAACGAGTCGCTGACTCACCGAGCCTCACCGGACAGGACCCCGCGTGCCCGCGACGACCCTTTCGAATGCGCCGGAGCCGAGCCGCACCGACCCGGCCGTGATCCGTAACTTCTGCATCATCGCGCACATCGACCACGGCAAGTCGACCCTTGCCGACCGGATGCTGCAACTGACCGAGGTGGTCGAGCAGCGCCAGATGCGCGCCCAGTACCTCGACCGGATGGACATCGAGCGGGAGCGGGGCATCACGATCAAGTCCCAGGCCGTGCGGCTGCCGTGGGACCACGACGACACGTCGCACATCCTGAACATGATCGACACCCCGGGGCACGTCGACTTCACCTATGAGGTGTCGCGGTCGCTGGCCGCCTGTGAGGGCTGTGTGCTGCTGGTGGACGCGGCGCAGGGCATCGAGGCGCAGACGCTGGCCAATCTCTATCTCGCGATGGAGAACGACCTGACGATCATCCCGGTGCTGAACAAGATCGATCTCCCGGCCGCGCAGCCGGAGAAGTTCGCGGCGGAGCTGGCGCACCTCATCGGCTGCGAGCCGGAGGACGTGCTGCGCGTCTCGGCGAAGACGGGCGAGGGTGTCGCCGAGCTGCTGGACGAGGTCGTGCGCAAGGTCCCGGCGCCGACGGGCGACGCGGACGGGCCCGCCCGCGCGATGATCTTCGACTCGGTCTACGACTCCTACCGCGGTGTCGTGACCTACGTGAAGGTCGTGGACGGCCGGCTCGGCAAGCGCGAGCGCATCCAGATGATGTCGAGCGGCGCCACCCACGAGCTGCTGGAGATCGGCGCCAACTCGCCGGAGATGAAGGCGGCCGACGGTCTGGCCGTCGGTGAGGTGGGTTACCTGATCACCGGGGTGAAGGACGTCCGGCAGTCCCGTGTCGGTGACACGATCACGCTGCTCAAGAACGGCGCGACCGAGGCCCTGGGCGGGTACAAGGACCCCAAGCCCATGGTGTTCTCCGGTCTCTATCCGCTGGACGGTTCGGACTACCCGGATCTTCGTGAGGCGCTCGACAAGCTGCAGCTGAACGACGCGGCGCTGGTCTACGAGCCGGAGACGTCCGCCGCCCTGGGCTTCGGCTTCCGGGTCGGTTTCCTCGGCCTGCTGCACCTGGAGGTGGTGCGGGAGCGGCTGGAGCGCGAGTTCGGGCTGGACCTGATCGCCACCGCGCCCAACGTGGTCTACGGCGTCACGATGGAGGACCGCACCGAGCACACCGTCACCAACCCGAGTGAGTTCCCCACGGGGAAGATCGCGGAGGTGCGGGAGCCCGTGGTGCGCGCCACGCTGATCGCGCCGAGCGAGTTCATCGGGGCGATCATGGAGCTGTGCCAGACGCGGCGCGGCACCATGAACGGCATGGACTACCTCTCCGAGGACCGGGTGGAGCTGCGCTACAGCCTGCCGCTGGCGGAGATCGTCTTCGACTTCTTCGACGCCCTGAAGTCCAAGACCCGCGGCTACGCCTCGCTGGACTACGAGCCGACGGGTGAGCAGTCCGCCGACCTGGTGAAGGTCGACATCCTGCTGCACGGCGACAAGGTGGACGCGTTCTCCGCGATCGTCCACAAGGACAAGGCGTACGCCTACGGCGTCCGGATGGCCGGCAAGTTGCGGGAGCTGATTCCGCGCCAGCAGTTCGAGGTGCCGATCCAGGCGGCCGTCGGGTCGCGGGTGATCGCGCGTGAGACGGTCCGTGCCATCCGTAAGGACGTGCTCTCCAAGTGCTACGGCGGCGACATCTCGCGTAAGCGGAAGCTGCTGGAGAAGCAGAAGGAGGGCAAGAAGCGGATGAAGGTGGTCGGCCGCGTCGAGGTGCCGCAGGAGGCGTTCATCGCCGCGCTGTCCTCCGACTCGGACGGCCCGGCCGACGGCGGCAAGGCCAAGAAGTAGGGGCCGAGAAGTAGGGGCCGAGCGGTGAATGCCTAGCGGTGAATGCCGAGCAGTAGAAGTAGGAGTGGCGGCGGAGACCGCGGCCGGCCGGGCTTCCGTCCGGTGTTCGAGCGCCCCCGCACCGGACGGTGTGGGGGCGCTGCGCGCGTGGGCGATTCGGGTGGACGTGCGGTCGGCCCCGGCGGCGCGCGGCGCATGCTCTGGCCATGGGTGACACGACAGGGCACGGCCAGGCCACAGCCTGATCTCGGAGAGTTCACACCCTTACGCCTGAGCGTGGTCCCCTCTAGTGTGAGCGCAACTTGAGGTTACTTGTGGGTTGGCCGTTGGGCCGGACCTTGTGCAGTGCGGAGCCCGGAGGAAGTCGTGAGCGATAAGCAGAACCCGATCGAGAACCGTCCGCCGTCGATGGCGCACCTGTTTCTGGAGCGGGTCGAGGCGACTCCCGACAAGGAGGCGTACCGGTACCCCGTCGCGACGAAGGGGGACGGGCCCGACGACTGGCGCAGCTACAGCTGGGGCGAGGCGGCCGAACGCGTCTTCGCCATCGCCGCCGGTCTGATGGATCTGGGGATCCGGCCCGAGGAGCGGGTCGCGATCGCCTCCAGCACCCGGGTCGACTGGATCCTCTCCGACCTGGGCGTGCTGTGCGCGGGCGCCGCGACCACCACCGTCTACCCGCAGACCAACGCGGAGGAGACGGCGTTCATCCTGAAGGACTCCGGGAGCCGGATGCTGATCGCGGAGGACGCCGCGCAGCTCGCCAAGGCCCGTGAGCGCCGGGCGGAACTCCCGGAACTCGCCCATGTGATCGTGATCGAGACCGCTGACGCCGTACCGGCCGAGGGCGACCCCGAGGGCTGGGTACTCTCCCTCGCGGACCTCGCCGAGCGGGGCAAGCGGTATCTGGAGCAGCACCCGGAGAGCGTCAAGGAGTCGGTCGCCGCGCAGCAGCCGACGCAGCTGGCGACCGTCATCTACACCTCCGGCACCACCGGCCGGCCCAAGGGCGTCCGGCTGCGGCAGGACTCCTGGTCGTACATGGGGCACGCCATCGCCGGTGTGGAGCTGCTGCACGCCGACGACATCCAGTACCTGTGGCTGCCGCTGGCGCACGTCTTCGGCAAGGCGCTGCTGGCGGGCCAGATCAAGGTCGGTCACGCGTCGGCGGTCGACGGCCGGGTGGACAAGATCATCGACAACCTGCCGGTGGTCCAGCCCACCTACATGGCCGCGGTGCCCCGCATCTTCGAGAAGGTGTATAATGGCGCGGCCAACAAGGCCAAGGACGCCGGTGGCGCCAAGTACAAGATCTTCCTGTGGGCGGCCGAGGTCGCCAAGGAGTACGCCAAGGTCACGCAGGAGAACTTCCGCCGGACCGGTACCGCGAGCGCTCCGCTCGGGCTGCGGATCAAGCACGGCATCGCCGACAAGCTGGTCTACAGCAAGCTGCGGGAGCGCTTCGGCGGACGGATGCGGGGCACCGTCTCCGGTTCGGCCGCTCTCGCGCCCGAGATCGGTTACTTCTTCGCCGGTGCCGGCATCCACATCCTGGAGGGCTACGGGCTGACCGAGACCAGCGCCGCGAACTTCGTGAACCCCAGCGACGCCTACCGGATCGGCACCGTCGGCAAGGCGCTGCCGGGCCTGGAGGTGCGGATCGCGGAGGACGGCGAGGTGCTGCTGCGCGGCCCGGGTGTGATGGAGGGGTACCACAACCTCCCGGAGAAGACGGCCGAGGTGCTGGAGGAGGACGGCTGGTTCCACACCGGTGACATCGGTGAGCTGTCCGACGACGGGTACCTGCGGATCACCGACCGGAAGAAGGACCTCTTCAAGACGTCGGGCGGCAAGTACATCGCCCCCAGCGCGATCGAGGGCCAGTTCAAGGCCGTGTGCCCCTACGTCTCCAACATCCTGGTGATCGGCGCGTCCCGGAACTTCTGCTCGGCGCTGATCGCGCTCGACGAGCTGGCGCTGTCGGCCTGGGCGGCGGAGAACGGCCTGGAGGGCAAGAGCTACGAGGAGATCGTCTCCGACCCGAAGACCACCGCGCTGATCGACGGCTATGTGAAGCAGCTCAACGACGGTCTGCAGAAGTGGCAGACGATCAAGCAGTTCCGGCTGCTGCCTCGCGACCTGGACGTGGAGCACGGTGAGCTGACCCCCAGCCTGAAGCTCAAGCGGCCGGTGGTGGAGAAGGAGTACAGCCACCTGATCGACGAGATGTACGCGGGCAGTCGCGTCGCCTGACCCGGCCCACCACGTACCCCGTACCAGGCACTACCGCACCACCGCGCACGCACAACCGACGCACGCGCCACCGCACGCCGCCCCCGGTCATCGGGAGGCGGCGTGCGGCCGTGTGCAACCGGACACAGCCGCACGCCCGGTGCCCGCCCCCGGGGGTTGCCGTCCGCGTCCGGGGGCGCGGTGCGGGACAATGGGCGCATGCCCTCCGCACTGCCCGACGGCGAAGCCGTGCCCGAAGACGGCTCGCTGCCGCCCGAAGCCCTCGACGGCGCGGCCGGCCGCCCCCTGGGTTTCTATCTCCATGTGCCGTACTGCGCGACCCGCTGCGGTTACTGCGATTTCAACACCTACACCGCCGCCGAGCTGCGTCGTGGCTCCGGCCGGGAGGTGACGCTGGCCTCCCGCGACACCTACGCCGCCAATCTGGTGGAGGAGGTCCGGCTCGCCCGCAAGGTGCTGGGGGACGATCCGCGCCCGGTGCGGACCGTCTTCGTGGGTGGCGGCACGCCGACTCTGCTGCCCGCCGCCGATCTGGTGCGGATGCTGTCGGCGATCCGTGAGGAGTTCGGCCTCGCCGACGACGCGGAGGTCACCACCGAGGCCAACCCGGACTCCGTCGACCCCGCCTACCTGGCGGCGCTGCGCGAGGGCGGCTTCAACCGGGTCTCGTTCGGGATGCAGTCCGCCCGGCCACATGTGCTGAAGGTCCTGGACCGTACGCACACCCCCGGTCGTCCCGAGGCGTGCGTGGCGGAGGCGCAGGCGGCCGGTTTCGACCACGTCAATCTGGACCTCATCTACGGCACGCCGGGGGAGTCCGACGACGACTGGCGGGCCACGCTGGACGCCGCGCTCGGCGCGGGGCCGGACCACATCTCGGCCTACTCCCTGATCGTGGAGGAGGGCACCGGGCTGGCCCGCCGCATCCGGCGTGGGGAGATCGCGCCGACCGACGAGGACCAGCACGCCGACCGCTATCTGATCGCCGAGGAGGCGCTGACCGCGGCCGGGTTCTCCTGGTACGAGGTCTCCAACTGGGCGACGACCGACGCCGGGCGCTGCCGGCACAACGACCTGTACTGGCGCGGCGCCGACTGGTGGGGGGCCGGGCCGGGCGCCCACAGCCATGTGGGCGGGGTCCGCTGGTGGAACGGGAAGCACCCCGCCGCGTACGCGGCGGCGCTGAACGGGGGCCGCTCACCGGGAGTGGGCCGTGAGGTGCTGTCGGCCGAGGACCGCCGGGTGGAGCGCGTCATGCTCGAGCTGCGGCTGTCCGACGGCTGCCCGCTGGAGCTGCTGGCGCCCGCCGGTGCGGCTGTCGCGGCCCGCGCGGTCACCGACGGCCTGCTCGACCCGGCGGCGCATGCCGCCGGCCGGGCCGTGCTGACGCTGCGCGGCAGGCTGCTGGCGGACGCGCTGGTCCGCGACATGGTGGACTGACCGCCGCTCCGGGCCTCCGCCGCTCCCGACCGCCCCCGCCTCGGCGCGCCCCGCCTCAGGGCGCCGCCGTCACATGGTCGATCAGCTCCTCGACCCGGCCCAGCAGTGCCGGTTCCAGGTCCTTGTAGGAGTGGACGCGGCCGAGGATCCGCTGCCAGGCGGCGCCCGTGTTCTCGGGCCAGCCCAGCGAGCGGCACACGCCGGTCTTCCAGTCCTGGCCGCGCGGCACCCGGGGCCAGGCGGCGATGCCGACCGAGGCGGGTTTCACCGCCTCCCAGATGTCGATGTAGGGGTGGCCCACCACCAGCACGTCGTCGCCGGTGACCCGCTCGGCGATCCGGGACTCCTTGGAGCCGGGCACCAGATGGTCGACCAGGACGCCGAGGCGGGCATCCGGTCCGGGGGCGAACTCGGCGACGATCGCGGGAAGGTCGTCGACACCCTCCAGGTACTCCACGACGACGCCCTCGATCCGCAGATCGTCGCCCCAGACCCGTTCGACCAGCTCCGCGTCGTGGCGGCCCTCCACGTAGATCCGGCCGGCGCGGGCGACCCGTGCCCGGGCGCCCGGGACGGCGATCGAGCCGGACGCGGTGCGGGCGGGGCCGGTGCGGGCGGGGCCGGCGGCCGGCCGTACCAGGGTCACCGGGCGGCCCTCCAGCAGGAAGCCGGAAGGCGTCATCGGGAAGACGCGATGCTTGCCGAAGCGGTCCTCCAGGGTCACGGTGGGGCCTTCCGCGGTCTTCTCGCAGCGCACCACGGCGCCGCAGAAACCGGTGGTGACCTCCTCGACCACGAGGTCGCGGTCGGCGGGTACCTCGGGGGCCGGCTTCCGCCTCTTCCAGGGCGGGGTCAGATCGGGTCCGTACTCTCTGCTGCGCACCAGCCAGAGCTTACGTGGCGCCGCCTGCGCCGGGGCGGTGCGCGTGGCCGTCCGCGTGGCCCGTGTCCTCGCCGAAGCGTCGTGCCAGTGAGGTGCGTTGGGCCCGGACGAACGCGGCGTCGACGACCGCGCCGTGACCCGGGACGTAGGCCGCGTCCTCGCCGCCGAGGGCGAGGAGCCGGTCCAGGGCGGCCGGCCACCAGGCCGGGTGGGCGTCCGGGCCCGCCTGCGGCTCGCCCGACTCCTCGACCAGGTCTCCGCAGAAGACGACCCCGGCGTCCGGCACCAGAACTGCCAGGTCGTGGCCGGTGTGGCCGGGCCCGACGTTGACGAGCACCACGCGGCGTCCGCCCAGCTCCACCACCAGCTCGCCGGAGACCTCGTGGTCGGGGCGGTGCAGTGCCGCGGCAGCGGCGTGGGCCGGCCCGGGGGCCGCGCCGTGCCGCACGGCGTCCTCGGCCAGCGCCTCCCGGCCGCCTCCGGCGAGGAGGGCGCCGAGTCCGACGGCGCCGTAGGTCCGAGCGTCGGGGAAGCCGCCGGTGCCCAGGATGTGGTCGAAGTGCGGGTGGGTGATCACCACATGCCGGACCGGCGGCCGGAACATCTCCGACAGCCGGCGGCGCAGCGCGTCCGTGGTGGCGGCGCCGGTGTCGACGACGAGGACGGCGTCCTCGCCGGCGACCGCCCCGACCGTCTCGTCCCAGCCGGGGAGGCGCCGCCGCACGACGCCCGGCCCGAGGTCTTCCCAAGTCCGCTCCATACCGGGACGTTAACCCCAGCGGGCCCGACGGCGGCCGGATTCGCGCGCGATTCGGTACGGGCCGCCCTTTCCCCGACGGTGCTACCCGGCCGTACACTGATGCAGGGAAACTGGCACTCAGGGTTGACGAGTGCCAGTGAGCCGAGCGAGGACGGCCGGACGGGAGGTGCGCGGCATGCTGAGTGAACGCAGGCTTGAGGTGCTGCGGGCGATCGTCCAGGACTACGTGGGGACGGAGGAGCCCGTCGGCTCCAAGGCGCTCACGGAGCGGCACGATCTGCGGGTCTCGCCCGCGACGGTCCGCAACGACATGGCGGCGCTGGAGGACGAGGGCTACATCGCGCAGCCGCACACCAGCGCGGGCCGGGTCCCCACCGACAAGGGGTACCGGCTGTTCGTCGACAAGCTGGCCGACATCAAGCCGCTCTCGTCCCCGGAGCGGCGGGCCATCCAGAGCTTCCTGGACAGCGCGGTCGACCTCGACGACGTGGTCGGGCGGACGGTGCGGCTGCTGGCTCAGCTGACGCGGCAGGTCGCGGTCGTCCAGTACCCGTCGCTGTCACGGTCGACGGTGCGCCATGTCGAACTGCTGTCGCTGGCTCCGGCCCGGGTGATGCTGGTGCTGATCACCGACACGGGCCGCGTGGAGCAGCGTGTGGTGGACTGCCCCGCGCCGTTCGGCGACAACTCCCTGGCCGACCTGCGCGCCCGTCTCAACGCCAAGGTGGCCGGTGAGCGCTTCACCGAGGTGCCGCGGCTGGTCCAGGACCTCCCGGAGTCCTTCGACGCCGACGACCGCGGTCTGGTGCAGACGGTGCTCTCCACTCTGCTGGAGACCCTGGTCGAGGAGACCGAGGAGCGGCTGATGATCGGCGGCACCGCCAATCTCACCCGCTTCGGCCACGACTTCCCCCTCACCATCCGTCCGGTGCTGGAGGCACTGGAGGAACAGGTGGTGCTGCTCAAGCTGATGGGTGAGGCCGGCGACCCGGAGATGACCGTGCGCATCGGCCGGGAGAACGCCCATGAGGGACTGACGTCCACCTCGATCGTGACGGTCGGCTACGGTTCTGGGGACGAGGCCGTGGCGAAGCTCGGCGTGGTCGGACCGACCAGGATGGATTACCCCGGAACGATGGGAGCAGTGCGCGCGGTGGCACGCTACGTCGGACAGATTCTCGCGGAGAAATAAGTGGCGACTGACTACTACGCGGTCCTTGGCGTGCAGCGGGACGCCTCGCAGGACGAGATCAAGAAGGCGTTCCGCCGACTCGCGCGTGAGCTGCACCCGGATGTCAATCCGGACCCGAAGACGCAGGAGCGGTTCAAGGAGATCAACACCGCCTACGAGGTGCTCTCCGATCCGCAGAAGAAGCAGATGTACGACCTCGGGGGCGACCCGATGGGCGGCGCCGCCGGTCAGGCGGGCTTCGGCGGCGGTTTCGGCAACTTCTCGGACATCATGGACGCGTTCTTCGGGACGGCCGGACAGCGCGGCCCGAAGTCCCGGACCAGGCGCGGCCAGGACGCGATGATCCGGCTGGAGATCGACCTCAACGAGGCGACCTTCGGCACCACCAAGGAGATCCAGGTCGACACCGCCACGGTGTGCAACACCTGTGACGGCGAGGGTGCCGCGCCCGGCACCTCCGCGCAGACCTGCGACATGTGCCGGGGCCGGGGTGAGGTCTCGCAGGTGACCCGCTCCTTCCTCGGCCAGGTGATGACCTCCCGCCCGTGCCCGCAGTGCCAGGGCTTCGGCACCGTGGTGCCGACCCCCTGCCCGGAGTGCGCCGGTGACGGCCGGGTCCGCTCGCGCCGCACGCTGACGGTGAAGATCCCGGCCGGTGTGGACAACGGCACCCGGATCCAGCTCGGCGGCGAGGGCGAGGTCGGCCCCGGCGGCGGGCCGCCCGGTGATCTCTTCGTGGAGATCCGGGAGAAGCCGCACGACATGTTCCAGCGGCGTGGCGACGACCTGCACTGCACGGTGACGGTGCCGATGACGGCCGCCTCGCTGGGCACCAAGGTGCCGCTGGAGACGCTGGACGGCGTTCAGGACATCGACATCCGGCCCGGTACCCAGTCCGGCCAGTCGATTCCGCTGCACGGCCACGGCGTGACCCATCTGCGGGGCAACGGGCGGGGCGACCTGATCGTCCACGTCGAGGTGCAGACGCCGCAGAAGCTCGACGCCGAGCAGGAGGAGCTGATGCGGAAGCTGGCCGAGCTGCGCGGCGAGGAGCGCCCCTCGGGGCAGTTCCAGCCGGGTCAGCAGGGCCTGTTCAGCCGTCTCAAGGACGCCTTCAACGGGCGCTGAGTACCATCGGGCCGCCCCGCGCGCGGACGCCTCGGCGTCCACGGCGGGGCGGCTCTCCGCGTCGGTCGGCGCCTGTCGGTGCGTGACCGCCGTGTCCCCTGTCCGTGCGGCGGGCATCCCGCCCCCGCGAGCCACCCGGAGCGCTGCGCCATGACGGCACCGGTATTCGTCCACCCGTCGGTCGCCGAGGCGGAGGTCGGCGGCGACCTCTGGCTGGAGGGGCCCGAGGGCCGGCACGCCGTCTCGGTGAAGAGGCTCCGGGCCGGCGAGGAGGTCGTGCTCACCGACGGCCTGGGCGCCGGTGTGCGCGCCGTGGTCGCGGAGGCGGCGGGCAAGGACCGGCTGCGGGTCACCGTGGGGGAGCTGCTGAAGGAACCGGAGCCGGCGCTGACCGTCACCGTCGTGCAGGCGCTGCCCAAGGGGGACCGGGGCGAGGTGGCGGTCGAGACGATGACGGAGACCGGTACGGACACCGTCGTCCCGTGGGCCGCCGCCCGCTGTGTGACCCGCTGGAAGGACGAGCGGGGCGCCAAGGCGCTGGCGAAGTGGCGGGCGACGGCGCGTGAGGCCGGTAAGCAGTCCCGCCGGCTGCGGTTCCCCGAGGTCGCCGGTCCGCTGTCCACGCGGCAGCTGCTGCCGGTGCTGGCCGCCGCCGATCTGGCCGTGGTGCTGCACGAGGAGGGTGCCGAACCGCTGGCGACCACCCCGCTTCCCGAGTCCGGCCGGGTGGTCCTGGTGGTGGGCCCCGAGGGCGGGATCGGCGCCGACGAACTGGCCGAGCTGACCGGCGCGGGGGCGCGGCCCTGCCGTCTCGGCCGCAGTGTGCTGCGCACCTCGACGGCGGGTACCGCCGCGACGGCGGTGCTGCTCACGCGCTCCGGCCGCTGGAACTGAGGCCCGCCCGCGCGATGTCCGGCGCGGCGGTCACCGGGGTGCGGTCGTCGCTTCCGAGTCCTCGCGCTGCATGTCCGGGAACCGGTACACGTTGATGAGTGCGGTGATCATCCCGCCCCAGACCAGGGCGATCGAGACGATCATCATGATGACGGCGCTGGTGGACATCAGCTGCTCTCTTCCGACGTTCCGTCGTCGGCCGGACGGGGGCCCGGCCCTCGGCCCTGGCGGCCGTGCTCGGGGGCGTCCTCGATGCGCGGCGGCACCCGCGGTACGTCGGGCGGCGTGCCCGCCGGCTGGGGTACGTCGTCGCCGGGGCCGTTGCCGGGACGATCGCGGGGCCGGCGAAGGAGTGACAGCAGGACCCCCGCCAGCAGGGCGGCGCCCGCGACACCCCAGCCCGCCCACAGCAGGAACGAGGTCGGGTAGTCCTCGTAGTTCCGGGACAGCTCCTGACGCAGGCTGTCGACCATCATCCAGCCCAGGACGAGCGGTGTGACCACACCCAGGCACAGCCGCCACCACACCCCCAGGCGGACGCTCGACGTCGCGTCGGCCTCCGCTTGCTGCCGGGGCAGTCGCCGCAGCACCCAGGACACCA
Organism: Streptomyces otsuchiensis; assembly: GCF_004305975.1. Classification (GTDB taxonomy): domain Bacteria; phylum Actinomycetota; class Actinomycetes; order Streptomycetales; family Streptomycetaceae; genus Streptomyces; species Streptomyces otsuchiensis. Next base: position 12,164 of record NZ_BHZI01000055.1, on the reverse strand, counting down.
CGATGAGCGAAACGAGTGCGGCGAGGGCCACTCCGTAGGCGTTGATGAAGTGGTCCGCGGCGTCCAGCAGGTACAGGCCGCCATCGGTCGCGAACAGCCCGGTGGAGACGACGGTCAGCGCGATGCCCACGGAGACGACGGTCCGGATCCGGCCCATCCCGGTGTGCTCCTCCACCGCCGAGACGATGACCTGCACGATGCTGATCAGCGAGGTCAGCCCCGCGAAGACCAGGCTGCCGAAGAAGAGCACGCCGAAGAAGGCGCCGAGCGGCATCTCGGAGATGATCTGCGGGAACGCGACGAACGCCAGCCCGACGCCCTCGCTCACGACTTCGTCGACCGCGAGTCCCGACCGGGTCGCCATGAATCCCAAGGTGGCGAAGACGCCGATGCCCGCCAGCAGCTCGAAGGAGGAATTGGAGAAGCCGACGGCCAGCGCTGAGCCCGTCAGGTCGGCACGACGTCCCAGATAGGAGGCGTAGGTGATCATGATGCCGAAGCCGATGGAGAGGGAGAAGAAGATCTGGCCGTAAGCGGCCACCCAGACGCTTCCGTCGCTGAGCGCGCCCCAGTCCGGTGTGAAGAAGGCGTCCAGGCCGACCGTCGCGCCGTCCAGAGTCAGCGCGCGCACCACCAGGACAACGAAGAACACGACCAGAAGCGGAATGAAGATCTTGTTCGCCCGCTCGATCCCGCGCCGCACTCCCAGAGCGAGAATCACCAGCGCGCTCAGCCACACCGCCAGGAGTGTCCAGGCGACACCGGGCACGAAGGACGAGATGGTGCCTGGTGACTCCGCCGTCTCCAGGAAGGAGCTGAAGAAGCCGTCAGGGTCGTCGCCCCAGCTCTCGGTGAAGGAGAAGCCCACGTAGCGGACCGCCCACGCGAGGATCACCGCGTAGTACGACGCGATCACGAAGCAGACCGCCACCTGCCACCAGCCGATCGCAGCAGCCGGCCGCCACATGCGCCGGAAGGCACCCGGCGCCGAGGCCCGGTACCTGCGCCCGATCGTGTACTCCAGGATCAACAGGGGAATGCCCGCCGTCAGCAGGGCGATCAGGTACGGCAGCAGAAACGCGCCGCCGCCCTTCTCGTACGCCACCGCCGGGAAGCGCCAGATGTTCCCCAGCCCCACGGCCGAGCCGATCGCGGCGAGCAGGAATCCCGTGCGGGTGCTCCACTGCTCCCGAGGCTGTGCGGACATCTGACCGCCTCTTCTCCGTCCGGGTACGGGGGAGCGCGCGCCTTTCCCTTCACGCTGGGGGCGCGCCCTGCTCTGGCACGCTAACAGCGAGGTGGCGGCGCCGCCCGGCACCAACCCGAATGCTCGTCCGAACGGGTTGCCGAGGTCGCGAAACCCTCTTGGCCCGGGCGTGTCCGGCTCGTAGGGTCGAGCGGGTGAACTCACCTTCCTACCTTCGCCATCCCCACCTGCGCGGGGACGTGCTGACCTTTGTCGCCGAGGACGACGTGTGGGCGGCCCCGCTGAACGGCGGGCGCGCCTGGCGGGTCAGCGCCGACCAGGTCCCCGCCTCCTCGCCCCGCATATCCCCGGACGGCAGCCTCATCGCCTGGACGTCCACGAGGGACGGCGAGCCCGAAGTGCACGTGGCCTCGGTGGACGGTGGGCTCGCCCGCCGGCTGACCCACTGGGGCAACCCCTCCACCGCGGTCCGGGACTGGCTGCCCGGCGTGGACGGAGGGCCGGACGAGATCCTGGTCGTCACCGCCCATGGGCAGGCGAGTGCCCGCCGCACCTGGGCGCACGCGGTGCCCGCCGACGGCTCACCGGCGCGGCGGCTGCCCTACGGCCAGGTCGGCGGCGCCGCCCCCGGGCCCGGCGGCGCCGCGCTGCTCGTCTCCGCCGGACAGAGCCGGGGTCGCGACGCGGCCCGCTGGAAGCGGTACCGCGGCGGTACCGCCGGCAAGCTGTGGATCGACACCGAAGGGTCGGGCCGGTTCCACCGCCTCCACGCCGACCTCGACGGCAATCTCGAATGGCCGATGTGGGTGGGTGACCGGGTCGCCTTCCTCTCCGACCACGAGGGCACCGGTGCCGTCTACTCCTCACTGCCCGACGGCACCGGCCTGCGCCGGCACACCCCGCTGGACGGCGGCTACGCCCGCCAGGCCGCCACCGACGGCGAGCGCGTCGTCTACGCCCGCCGCGGCGTGCTGTGGGTGCTCGACGACCTCGACGGTGCCGAGCCGCGCCGCCCGGAGTTCCGCTTCACCGGTCAGCGCACCGCCCGTCAGCCCCACCCCGTCCGCGCCGCCGCTCACCTCGGCGCGCTCGCCCCCGACCACTCCGGCCGGGCCAGCGCCATCGAGACACGCGGCACCGTCCACTGGGTCACGCACCGGGAGGGACCGGTCCGGCCGCTCTCCGCGGAGCCCGGCGTCCGTGCCCGGCTGCCCCGCGCCTTCCGTGTCGAGGGCGACGACGGGGTGGCGGTCGACCAGGTGGTGTGGGTGACCGACGCCGAGGGCGACGACGCCCTGGCCGTGGGGCCGGCCGCGCCCGGACCGGACGCCGCCCCACCACGGCTGCTGGCCGGCGGGCTACTGGGCCGGGTCCTGGAACTCCAGGTCTCCCCGGACGGCACCCATGCCGCCGTCGCCTCCCACGACGGGCGCGTCCTGCTGGTCACCCTGGCCGACGAGAGGGTCGCGGAGCTGGACCGGTCGCGGCACGGTGACGCGGACGGTCTCGCGTTCTCCCCCGACTCCCGCTGGCTCGCCTGGTCCCATCCGGGCCCCGACCCGCTGCGCCAGCTGAAGATCGCCGACATCGGCGACCGCACGGTGCGGGAGGCCACGCCGCTCCGCTTCAAGGACTACGCGCCCGCCTTCACCCAGGACGGCAAGCATCTCGCGTTCCTCTCCGAGCGCACCTTCGACCCGGTCTACGACGCACACGTCTTCGACCTGACCTTCACCACCGCCTCCCGTCCGCACCTGCTGACCCTCGCGGCTCACACCCTCTCGCCGTTCGGCCCGCAGCCGCACGGCCGGCCGTCGGGAGCCGGCGACGACGCGGACGACACCCCGCGGCCCACCGGAGAAGCGGAGAACGACGGCGCGGCCGAGGACGGTGCCGGCGCCTCCGGCGGCACGACCCCGCCGCCCACCCGCATCGACTTCGAGGGGCTCGCCGACCGCGCGGTGCCCTTCCCCGTCGACGCCGGCCGCTACAGCCTGCTGCGTGCCTACTCCGGCGGCGTGCTCTGGCTGCAGCACCCGGTCAGCGGGGTGCTCGGCACCTCCTACGCGGATGCCGAGGACACCCCCCACACCGCCCTGCGCCGCTATGACCTGGGTCGCCGCAAGGCCGGCACGGTCACGGAGCGGGCCGACGACTACGAGGTCACCGGGGACGGGCGGCACGTCCTGCTGCGCGCCCGCGGGCGGCTGCGGCTGGTCCCGGCCGACGCGGACGCCGACAAGCTGGAGAACGACGACGACCGCAACGTCCGCGTCGACCTCTCGCGGGTGCGTCTGACCGTCGATCCGGCCGCGGAGTGGCGGCAGATGTTCGACGAGTGCGGCCGGCTGATGCGGGACAACTTCTGGCGGGCCGACATGGGCGGCCGGAACTGGGACGCGGTCCTCGCGGAGTACCGGCCGGTGGTCGAGCAGGTCGCCACCCACGACGATCTGGTCGACCTGCTGTGGGAGGTCGTCGGCGAGCTGTACGCCTCGCACGCGTACATCATGCCCCGGGGGCGCCACACCGCCGCCGCCCGGCGACAGGGCCTGCTGGGCGCCGACCTCTCCCGTCACGAGGACGGCGGCTGGCGCGTCGACCGGGTGCTGCCCTCGGAGAGTTCCGACCCGAAGGCCCACTCCCCGCTGACCGCGCCCGGCGTGGCGATCCGGGCCGGCGACGCGATCGTCGCGGTCGACGGCAGGCCGGTCGATCCGTCCGCCGGGGTCGCGCCGCTGCTGTCCGGCACCGCCGGCCAGGCGGTGGAGCTGACCGTGGACCCCGGGGACGGCGGCGCACGGCGGCAGACCGTGGTCGTCCCGATCGACGACGAGGCGCCGTTGCGCTACCACGACTGGGTGCGCAGCCGCCGGGAGATCGTGCACGAGCGGTCCGGCGGGCGGCTCGGCTACCTGCACATCCCGGACATGATCAGTTCCGGCTGGGCGCAGCTCCACCGCGATCTGCGGACCGAGGTCGGCCGTGAGGGGCTGGTCGTCGACGTCCGGGAGAACGGCGGCGGCCACACCTCGCAGTTGGTGATCGAGAAGCTGGCCCGGCGGATCATCGGCTGGGACCTGCCGCGCGACGCGGAGCCGGACAGCTACCCGTCCGACGCCCCGCGGGGGCCCATCGTGGCGCTGAGCAACGAGTTCGCCGGTTCCGACGGCGACATGGTGACGGCCGCGATCAAGACGCTGAAGCTCGGGCCGGTCGTCGGCACCCGGACCTGGGGCGGCGTCATCGGCGTCGACATGCGGTACTCGCTGGTCGACGGCACCGGGACCACCCAGCCCAAGTACGCCATCTGGCTGAAGGGGCACGACTGGGGCGTGGAGAACTACGGTGTCGAGCCGGACATCGAGATCCCCATCCCGCCGCAGGACTGGGTCGCCGGGCGCGACCCGCAGCTGGACGAGGGCATCCGCTTGGCGCTGGCGGCGCTGGAGCACACCCCGGCCCTGCAGCCGCCCGGCCTGCCGGAGCTGCCGTAGCCGCCGCGAGGCCACGACCGCCCCGGGTGACGCATGTTTCCTGACGGTGTGTCGGGCCATGGTGACGGGCTCGGTGCCCACCGCACGCGCGGTGGGCACCGAGCCCGTCGTGCGACATCCACCCCGGCCCCGCGCAGCCGGTACCATCCCGTGCATGGCTGGAGAACCGCAGGCGGACTGCCTGTTCTGCAAGATCGTGGCCGGCGAGGTCCCCGCGACGGTGGTCCGGGAGACGGAGACGACCTTCGCCTTCCGGGACATCAACCCGCAGGCTCCCACCCATGTGCTGGTCATTCCGCGCGCGCACTACCCGGACGCGGTGGCGCTCGCGGTCGCCGAGCCCGCGGTCGCCGCCGACGTGCTGACCGTCGCCGGGCAGATCGCCGAGGAGGAGAAGGTGGCCGGCACCGGATACCGCATCGTGTTCAACACCGGTGCCGGAGCGGGCCAGACGGTGTTCCACGCCCACGCCCACGTCCTCGCCGGGCGCGGTCTGGCCTGGCCTCCCGGCTGACGCGCCGCCGGTGTCAGCACGCGAACTGGTGGTGCTCGGGACGGCCAGCCAGGTGCCGACCCGCCACCGCAACCACAACGGCTACTTCCTGCGCTGGGACGACGAGGGCATCCTCTTCGACCCCGGTGAGGGGACCCAGCGGCAGATGCTGCTCGCGCAGGTCAGCGCGCACGACCTGACCCGGCTCTGCGTCACCCACTTCCACGGCGACCACTCGCTGGGGCTGGCGGGGGTGATCCAGCGGATCAACCTGGACCGGGTCCCGCACCCGGTCACCGCCCACTACCCGGCCTCGGGGCAGCACTTCTACGACCGGCTGCGCCGTGCCACCGCGTACCGGGAGACCGTCCGGATCGCGGAGCGGCCGGTGGGCGCACCGGCGGTGGCGGACGACGCGGGGCGGACCGCCGACGGAGGCGCGGCGCTGCTGCCGGTGGCGCGGACGGGCACGTTCACCCTGGAGGCCGCCCGCCTCTCCCACCCGGTCGACGCCTACGGCTACCGGCTGACCGAACCCGACGGGGTACGGATGCTGCCGGACCGGCTCGCCGCCCACGGCGTGCACGGACCGGACGTGGGACGTCTCCAGCGCGAGGGGTCCCTGCGGGGCGTCACCCTCGCGGAGGTCAGCCGGCCGCGTCCGGGGCAGAGCTTCGCGTTCGTCATGGACACCCGGCTGTGCGACGGCGTCTTCGCGCTGGCCGAGGGGTGCGACATGCTGGTGATCGAGTCGACCTTCGTGGACGAGGACGTCGCGCTCGCCCGTGAGCACGGCCATCTGACCGCCGGTCAGGCGGGCCGGGTCGCGGCGGAGTCCGGGGTACGGCACCTGGTGCTCACCCACTTCAGCCAGCGCTATCCCGACCCGGCGGTCTTCGGCCACCAGGCGCGCGCGGCGGGCTTCGACGGCGAGCTGACGGTCGCCCGCGATCTGCTGCGGGTGCCGCTGCCTCGCCGCGGCTGACCCGCCCGGGCCGTGCCGCATCCGCGCGGGGCGTGGCGGAAGGGGTCCCGCCAGGCCCCGGCCGGCTGAGACAGCCCTGATACGGAGCTGCGGCGGAGCTGTTCCAGGGCGCCCGTAGGATGCCGTCATGCCAGAGGAATCGCCCCTGATACGCAGCCTGAGCAATGCCGTCGAGGCAGCTCCGGACGATGTGCCGCTGCGGCTGCACCTCGCCGGTCTGCTGCTCGACGAGGGACGGCAGACGGAGGCGATCGGTCACCTCGCGCGGGTGCTCCAGGCAGCCCCGGACGTCGCCGAGGCCCGTGAGCTGATGGCACGAGCGGTGGGGACTCCCGCTCCTGCCGCTCCTCCCGCTGCCCCTGCTCCTCCCGCCCCGGTCGCGGCCGAGCCGCCGCCCGCCGAGCCGGCCGTGGCCGCCGAACCCGCTCAGGAGCCGGTCGTCCCGACGGTGAAGGCACGGCCGACGGCCACCGAACCCGCCGTCCCGGTGATTCCGGTCGCCGCCCGGCCCGCGCCGGAGCCCGTTGACGCCGCGCCCCCGGAGCCTTCCGTGCCCGCCCCGTCCGCGCCCGAGCCCGCTCCGTCCGCGCGGCCTTTCGACTGGCGCAGCGCCGAGCAGGAGATGGCCGACGTGGTGGAGCCCCGCTTCGTCGAGTCCTCCGGCCGGGACGACGAGGACGAGGGCGGCCCCCGGCTGGAGGAGCCGCTGCGCGCCGACGGCGGTGGGAGTGGCGGCGACTGGGAGGTGGAACGGAGCGCCGACCTGCGTCTGGACGACGTCGGCGGCATGCAGGAGGTCAAGGACCGGCTGGAGTCGGCGTTCCTGGCGCCGCTGCGCAACCCCGAACTCCGCAAGCTCTACGGCAAGAGTCTGCGCGGCGGGCTGCTGCTCTACGGCCCGCCCGGGTGCGGCAAGACGTTCATCGCGCGCGCGGTGGCGGGCGAGCTGGGGGCCAACTTCCTCTCCGTGAGCATCAGCGACATCCTGGACATGTACATCGGCAACTCTGAGCGGAACATCCGGGAGATCTTCGAGACGGCCCGGCGGAGTTCACCGTGCGTCCTGTTCTTCGACGAGCTGGACGCCCTCGGCGCGAAGCGCAGCATGACCCGCAACTCCGGGATGCGGAACACCGTCAACCAGCTGCTCACCGAACTGGACGGCGTCACGGGCTCGGCCAACGACGGCGTGTTCGTCCTGGGCGCGACCAACCATCCGTGGGACGTCGACACCGCGCTGCGCCGCCCGGGCCGGTTCGACCGGATGCTGCTGGTGCTGCCGCCGGACCAGCCCGCGCGGGAGGCGATCCTCAGCTACCACCTGCGGAACCGCCCGATCACCGGGGTGGATCTCGGCAAGCTGGCCCGGCGAACCGAGGGGCTGTCCGGGGCGGACCTGGCCCACCTGTGCGAGGCGGCCGCCGAACGGGCGCTGATGGACTCGGCCCGGTCCGGAGAGGTGCGGATGATCTCGATGAAGGACCTGCTGACGGCGGCCAAGGAGGTGCGGCCCTCCACGGACCCCTGGTTCGCCACCGCCCGCCATGTCGCGATGTTCTCCAACGAGGGCGGGACCTACGACGAGCTGCTGCACTTCCTGAAGCGGGCGCGGAAACTGTGAGCGAGACGCCCGTCGACGGCCGGCTGGCCCGGGCCCAGGCGCTGGTCGAACTCGGACGCACCGCGGAGGCGGTCCCGCTGCTCAGCGAGACGCTGGCGGCGGAGCCGGAGCACGCGGGGGCGTGGCGGCTGCTCGCGGTCACCCAGATCGAGGCGGGCGACGCGGCCGGTGCCCTCCACAGCACCCACCAGGCGCTGTCCCAGGACGGCGAGAACGCGTCCTCCTGGCAGATCCGCGCGCTGGCCGAGGCCCGCGCCGGCAACCTGCCGGCGGCCGAGTGGGCAGCCGGTCAGGCCGTTCGGCTGGCACCGCAGAACCACCGCAACCACCTGATCCTGGCCCGGGTGCTGGCCGGTGTGCCCGGCAGGCTGGAGGACGCCCTGGCGGCGGCGCGGGTCGCGGTCGGGCTGGCTCCGGCGGAGGCGGATCCGCATCTGCTCACGGGGCAGATCGCGTACAGCCTCCGCCGGCGCGAGGAGGCGGAGAGCTGCTTCCGCAGGGCCCTGGAGATCGACCCGGCCAACGCCGAGGCCAGAAACGCCATCGGGGCGCTGTGGACCGGCCGTTTCCGGAGCCGCCGACGGCGTTTCGGTGACGCGCTGGACGCCTTCGCGGGTGCGGCGGCCTCGGACGCGGACGACCCGAACTCGCGGTTCAACCTGCAGGTGATGCTCTGGAACCTCGCCGCGAAGAGCCGGTGGATCGGGTTGCTGGGTCTGTTCGTCGGGCTGATCGGCGCCGCGTCCTCGGGCGCGGGACAGGGCCGTACCCCGGCGCCGGGCGCCCTGGTGCCCCGGCTGGTCGCGGCGGCGCTGATCCTGACCGTCGTGGGCCTGTGGCTGCTGCGTGTCCGGCACCGTGTCCCCGGGCACCTGCACTCGATGCTCGTCCGGGTCGCCCGGCACAGCTCACCGGTGGCGTGGATGGTCATCGGCGCCGCCCTGCCCGCGGTGGCCGGGCTGGCGCTGGTGCTGGTGCCCTGGAGCGAGCCGACGATGCTGCCGCTGGCGATCTTCCCGTCCGTGTTCGGGATGATCCTCTGCTACTGGACCTCCCGCACCGCACTGGCCAACCACCGCCCGCCCGGCTAGAAGGCGCTCCTGCGGCTCCCGCCGGGGGGGCCGCGGCCTCCGCTCAGAAACCGAGGCGGCGCAACTGCTTGGGGTCGCGCTGCCAGTCCTTGGCGATCTTGACGTGCAGGTCCAGGAAGACCGGCGTGCCCAGCAGCGCCTCGATCTGGCGGCGGGAGGTCGTGCCGACGTCCTTGAGCCGCTTGCCCTTGGGACCGATGACGATCCCCTTCTGGCTGGACCGCTCGATGTACAGGTTGGCGTGGATGTCGAGCAGCGGCTTGTCGGCCGGCCGGTCCTCGCGCGGCAGCATCTCCTCGACGACCACGGCGATGGAGTGCGGCAGTTCGTCGCGGACGCCCTCCAGCGCGGCCTCCCGGATCAGCTCGGCCACCATGACCTGCTCCGGCTCGTCGGTGAGGTCGCCCTCCGGGTAGAGCAGGGGGCCCTCGGGAAGCAGCGGCACCAGCAGGTCGCTGAGGAGCTCCAGCTGCTGGTCGGCGACGGCGGAGACCGGCACGATCTCCGCCCACTCGATGCCCATCTCCTTGCCGAGCTGGTCCACGGCGATCAGCTGCTCGGCGAGGGCCCGGGGGTCGACGAGGTCGGTCTTGGTGACCACGGCGATCTTCGGGGTGCGCTTGATGGAGGCGAGTTCCTTGGCGATGTAGCGGTCGCCCGGTCCGATCTTCTGGTTGGCGGGGAGGCAGAAACCGACCACGTCCACCTCGGCCCAGGTGGTGCGCACCACGTCGTTGAGCCGCTCGCCGAGCAGGGTGCGCGGCTTGTGCAGCCCGGGGGTGTCCACCAGGATCAGCTGGGCGTCCGGCCGGTGCACGATGCCGCGCACGGTGTGCCGGGTGGTCTGCGGCCGGTTGGAGGTGATCGCGACCTTCGTCCCCACCAGCGCGTTGGTCAGGGTCGACTTGCCCGCGTTGGGGCGGCCGACGAAGCAGGCGAAACCCGAGCGGTGCGCGGCCTCGGGGGTGGCGGGGGAAGCAGTCATGCGGGCCATTCTCCCCGATGCCGGGGGTGCCGCGGCGCGCCGGTCACGCCACCCGTCACCGCCCCGGCCACGCCGCCGGTCACCGCCGAGGTCACGCCGCCGCCCGCCTGTGCCGTGCCCGGGCTCAGCCTGCGGTGCGGGTGGTGCGGAGTTCGCCGTCGGTACCGGCCAGCAGGACGGGGGTGGCCTCGCCGCCGAGGTCGCGGACGGCGGCCAGGTCCTCCGCCGGGAGCTCCGCGGCCTCGGACACCACGGCCGCCGCCTCCAGGGAGGCCGCTCCGCTGGCCACGGCCATCGCCACGGCGGTGCGCAGGGCGCTGAGCCGCAGCGAGGGGAGGGCCACCGTGCCGGCGACGTAGGTCCGGCCCATGTCGTCACGGACCGCCGCGCCCTCCGGCACCCGGTTCCGGGCGCGGGCGCTCCGGGCCAGGGTGATGATCTTGCGGTCCTCGGGGTCCAGGGCGTCAGTCATGGACCGAGCTTACTTCCGGGACCGCCGGCGCCGCCCGGGTCCCGGCCGCGGTGGGCGGCGCCCTCCGCGGCCGGTCGGGAGCGGGCAGGGGCCGGTCAGAGGTCGGTGCCGGAGATCCCGGACGGGGGCTCCGGGGTGCGGCCGTCCGCCACGTCCTGGAGCTTCTCGACGGCGCGCTCCACCATGGGCTTGAGGTCACCGGTGCCGGGGTCGTCCCGGCCCGCCTGCGCGACCATCACCGTGTGCTCGCCGACGCGCACCAGCGCCGCCTCGGCGAGGACCTCCGGGGCCTGCTCGCTCTCCTGCTCGCGCTCGAAGCGGACCGAGGCCACCTCGTCGGCGACCGAGTCGTCCATGGTCACCGTGTCAGCCTCGCCGCTGCGGTAGACCACCGTCAGCTCCGAGGGGCCGTGTCCCGCGCCCTCCACGGACTCGAAGGAGTCGCACTCCTCGCCCGCCCGCCGGAAGTCCTCCATCGCGGCGCGGGCCTCCTCCTCGCCGCCGTGACCGGCGGCGGTGGTGGTGACGAAGGGGCCGCTGAAGCTCCGGGCGAAGCCGGTGCTGGCGGTGGTCGGCGCGCTGCTGTCGAAGAGGCCGCCGCATGCCTCGTCCTGGGGGGTGGGCACCCCGATGCCCCGTTGCTGCTCGGCCTCGGCGCTGTCCACGGCCCAGTCCTCGGGGAAGTCCATGTGGTCGAGCAGCGCCTGGCGCAGCTCGTCCTCGTCCAGCGCGTCCGCCGAGGCGCTGGAGCCCGCGGCCGGCAGCAGCAGTGCCGCTCCGGCCGCGCCTATCACCACTCGCAGTTGCCATCGCATCCCCCCATCGGACCACCGGTCCCCGGGGCCCGCCACTCGGCCGGGCGCCGGGGCGGGCCGGGGCCCATGGCCGCCGGGATTCGGAAGCGCTGGTTCCGAATGCCGCCTCCGACCAGCGGTTCCGTCGCCCCCCACCGCCCGGCAGCCGTCCGGGGGGCGCCGCCTAGACTGACGATCCGGTCGTCATACCGGGCTTCACGCCGAGGAGGGGGTCTCCACCATGGTCGGGACAGTGGAAGCGGTCAGCAGTAACGCTGCGTATTCGTTCAGCAAGCCGAACCGGGCCGACATCAGGCTGCTCACCGGGCTCGGCGTCGAGGGGGACGTCCACGCCGGAAAGACGGTCCGGCACCGCTCGCGCGTAGCCCGCGACCCCTCGCAGCCCAACCTGCGGCAGGTGCACCTGATCCACCGGGAGCTCTTCGACCACGTCGCCGAGGCCGGTTTCACCGTCCGCCCAGGTGAGCTGGGGGAGAACGTCACCACCCGCGGCATCGACCTGCTCGGGCTGCCGGTCGGCACCCTGCTGCGTCTCGGCGACGAGGCGGTGGTGGAGGTGACCGGGCTGCGCAATCCGTGCCACCAGATCGACGGCTTCGCCACCGGACTGCTGAAGCGGGTGGTCGGGCGGGAGCCCGACGGCACGCTGGTGCGCAGGGCCGGGATCATGGGGGTCGTCCTCGCCGACGGCACGGTGCGCCCGGGCGACCGCATCGTGGTGGAACTGCCCGACGGACCGCACCGGCCGCTCGACCGGGTCTGAGCCGGGAGCCACCGGTACCGGAGGTGGAGACCGCCCGTCCCCGGGTACCGGTCCTGCCCGCCCCGCGGTGTGCGACGCCACCCGGACGGTGGAGGACCCGCCGGGCGCCCCGTTCGTAGTGTTCTCGGCACGTCGTCTCAACGCCCTTCTCCGCGAAGGATGTTGAGCAACGCTGCCTGCCCGTGGGCCTGTCGCCGAACCACCCCGGCCGCCCTCCGGCGGCCCCCGCCCGGCC
>NZ_BHZI01000054.1 GCF_004305975.1 Streptomyces otsuchiensis | reverse complement strand
AGGGCTACGACAGCAACCCCAACCGCCGCGAACTGCGAAGACGCCGCATCCTCCCGGTCATCTCCCGCAAAGGCCAGGCAGACATCCACGGCCTGGGCAAGCTCCGCTACGTCGTCGAGCAGACCTTCGCCCTCCTTCACCACTTCAAGCGCCTGGCAACCCGATGGGAACGCCGACTCGACCTCCACGACGCACTCGTCTCCCTCGCCTGCTCACTCATCTGCTTCAGACGCCTGAAGAAGGCCACACCATGATCGTGTTACGAGCTCTAAAAGAAAGGAAGAGAGGTACCGCAGAAGATGGCTCGCACATCTGGGGCCCGGCGGATACGGGTCGGCCGTCACAGCGGAGCGCGTAGGGAGAATTGCGCGCGGGTGAGAGAAGGGAGATGTGGGAGCGACGGGGGGAAGAGGCCGGGGGACGGCAAGGATGACGCCGGCACACAGCCGCGGTGCCCCGCCCGGTCCGGGCGGCCGTGGTGGCCGTCCGGACCGGGCCGGCGCGTCGCCCTCAGCGGTCACTGCACCGCTTCGGGGAACCGTGAGCGCCCGGTCTCGGCGCTGCTTCTCGCGGGAGGCCGGGGCGGGCGAGGCCCGGGGCACTTCCCCGGGGTGTCACGCGAGTCGGCTCCTGAGGTGGTGGGGGTCGACCGTCGTCCAGCCGAACGGCGGTTGATCTCCCCTGTTCAGCTGATGACCGGCTCGCGGGAGCCCGCGGCCAGGGTGACGGTCATGCCGATCACCACGCCCGCGGTGAACATGGCCGGGGTGGCCAGCACCGCGGAGCCCTTGCCCCGGTTCTCACCGGCGCTGTTCTCACGGAGGTCACCCAGGTCGGAGCTGTCCAGGTGCTGGGCGATCTTCGTCTCGCGCATGTCTGTCTGCCTTTCGGTGGTGTTCGGTGGTGGGTTTGGTGGTGGGTCTCGGTGGTGACGCCGGGTCAGCTGATGACGGGCTCGCGGGAGCCCGCGGCCAGGGTGACGGTCATGCCGATCACCACGCCCGCGGTGAAGACGGCCGGGGTGGCCAGCACGGCCGCGCCCTGCCCACGGGTCTCACCCGCGGTGTCCTCGGCGAGGCCGCCCAGGTCGGCACCGTTGATGTTCTGAACCAGCTTGTTCTCACGCATGGGGATGTCCTTTCGGAAAACGTGGATTGGTTGACGGTGGCGCGGTGGTGCGGTGGCGCTCCCCCGGGCCGGCCGGGGGCCGCGGCCGGGGGTGGTGCGTGGAGTGAGCGCCGTCAGAGGATCTCGGGCTCACGGCTGCCGGCGACGGTGACCCGCTGGCCGCAGGTGATGATCGTCACCGACGCGGTGACCGGCGTGGACAGCACTGGCAGGCCGGTCTCCCGGGCCATGCCCTGGTAGTCCTCGTGGAGGGGTTCGATTCCCTCCAGCTTTCCCTCGATTCCATTGAGCATGGCGTTCACCTTCCTGGGTGATGATGCGTGATCACGAGAGAGACGGATAACCGATGGTGATCCAGGTGAATTCATCTCTCCCGACCGATGGCTGTTCACCGGTCAGGACCGGGTTCCGCATGATGCTCGCTTCTCCCTGACCTTTTTCTCCGGCGCTTCTCCGGCACTCATTACGATGCCAGCGGACAACGGCCGCTGGAAGAAATCCCGTTGTCCGGATGCTGCAGAGCGGCTGCCACTTGCTGCCGCCCCGGGGCGTAGCCGCAGGAGGCGGCGACGAAGGTCACGGGCGCGCTTCGGCCGACGCCCCCGGACACGGAACAGACCCCTCTGCGTGGAACCGGGTCCGGGGGTTGCGCATCGGGGTCGGCGGCCCCGGTCGATCCCTTCGCGTCGGCCACGCCGACGCCAGGTCAGCCGCCGCCCCAGGGCACGACCGCCGGCGTGCGCGCCGGGGCCTCCGGCCGGCCGTGGCTGACCGGAGGGCCACACGTGCGACGGAGCCCGGCAAGAACGTCATGAGGCCCGGGGGCCGGTGATCCGCGCTCGCTGAGAGGTGAGCGGGTGGCGCGACCGCCGGGCACACCAAGATGAGCGGAACTGTCAGCGACGGAGCGGACGGGTCAGTCGGCCGGACCGTGCCCGGTGGCCCCCTCGCCCGCGGTGTTCTCCGCTTCCGACCGCGCCGGCGAGGACCGCCGACCGGGTTTGCGGGAAGGCCGGAGGCGGTACGCCGTGGCGATGACGATCGCCGTCAGCGCGGCGAGGCCCACCCAGAGGACCCAGGGCTCGGGCCAGGTGCCCGGCAAGGTGCCGCCCGGTGTCCGGCCACCGTCCACACCCGACACCACCACTGCCAGCAGCCCTGCCACCGCGGCCACCACGCACAGTCGGCCCAGCAGCCGCGCGGAGACCGTGGGCCACCCCCGCCGGCGTCCGTCCCCCGGCCGCAACCGCTCCGACGGCCGCGCCGGCCGGACCAGACGCAGCAGCAACAGCAGACCGAGCGGGACCTGGAGCGCCCACACCAGCGTGCGGAAGGCGCCGTCGAACCAGACGCTCGTCCCGTACAGCAGCGTGTGCCAGACGCTGAGCACGTAGACCACGATGATGAAGCGGTGGAGAGCCCGCCACATGCGCGCCCCGGTGGCGTGGCGGAAGTAGTACGCGAGGCTCAGGGGGATCGCCAGGTAGAAGGCGAGCAGACCGATGAGGATGGCGAGGCGGCCGGTCCCGGAGGGGTAGTAGCCCGGCACGAAGCTCTCGGCGAACGCGGAGCCGACGCGCCCGACCCAGGAGCCGGAGTCCGCGTGATCGGAGCGGACGAACTCCAGGAAGAGCATGAAGGCGTGCAGGAACATCAGCGCGATGGTCGTCAGGCTGGTGGTGCGGTGCAGCTTCTCGGCGCGCGTGGCGGTCAGCCAGGTCCACGGCGGTCTGCTGCCGGATCGGAGAAGGCCCAGCAGTACGGTGACGTAGGCCCACAGCAGGGCGGACCATCCAAAGGCCTGGCAGAGCCAGTACATCCAGTGCTGCGGGTCGGCCAGGTGTGGCATCACCTCGACCGTGGAAGAGGTGCCGTTCTCCACCCGGACCCACAGCCAGACGAATATGAGCCCGGTGGCCAGGAGTGCCAGAGTGGCGTCCGGCAGGGTCGCACGCAGATCGGCACGGAGCCCGGCCCGGTCAAGACGAGATCGCCGCCGCGGGCCCGATCCCGCGGGCGCCGGCGCACTGTCATCCATGTCGGGAACCACTGGGCTTGCCATGTGCCTCACGCTCCTCAGATCACTCGAATCGTGCGCTCCGCAGAACCTACGCGAGTGAACCGCCCCGGGGCAGTGGCCGCTTGGGGATCGCAACGCGGTCGATACTCCCGGTGCGCCCTGTGCACACGGTGGGTCCGCGGGGTGGCCGCGCCACGCCCTTCAGGGCGACCCCGGACCGCGACTCAGGGCAGCACGCCGACATGAGCCTTCGGGCAGGCCGGACCCCTCCGCGGCACGCACCGTGTTGCCATCGGTGGGGGACCCACCGGAACCTGCGGGCCCGCAAGGAACGCGACGACGGACAATGGGTTGTCCAGGAGACTCGGGCGGTTGAGCCCGGAGCGGGAATCAGGGCATGGGCGGCGGCTCACCCCAGGGCCATTGGCGGACGGCCGGTACGAAGACCCTGCCGGGCCACCGCCCGGCTCCACTCCGGGCACGATCCGCCCGACAGAACCTCAGGAGGAAGCGTGACCGAGACCAGCGACACCCGATCCGCCGCCGGAGCGGCGGAAGGGGAGCCACGGAGCCGAGTGCAGCGCCTGATGCGCTACCTCCCCCTGGTCGCCCCCGTCCTGCTGTGGGCCGTTCCGTGCTGGGTACTGCTGCACACCGGTCAGCACTGGCCGCTTCCCGTCGCGCTGACCGGCACGGCGCTGTTCGCCCTCGGCCTGGTCGGTATGCCGCTCGCGATGGTGCGCGGCCACGGCCGGCGCCAGGAGGACCGGGCGGCGATCGTCGGTGACACGCTGCTGGGCGGCGTCTGGGTCCTGTTCACCTGGTCCGTCCTTCTCGGCGTCCTGCTACGGCTCGCCCTGACCGTGGCCGGTGTCGGTGACGGACAGGACAGGGCGCGCATCGTCACCTGGGCCGTCCTCGGCGTGGCTGCCGTGCTGCTGGCCTGGGGGTACGCCGAGGCCAGACGTGTGCCGCGCGTGCGCCGGCTCGACGTGCGACTCCCGCGTCTGGGAGCGGGACTGGACGGCACCCGGGTCGTCCTGATCACCGACACCCACTACGGCCCGCTCGATCGCGCCCGCTGGTCGGAACGGGTCTGCGAGACCGTGAACACCCTGGAGGCCGACCTGGTCTGCCACACCGGCGACATCGCGGACGGCACGGCCGAACGGCGCCGCGCTCAGGCCGCCCCGCTGGGCACCGTGCGGGCGACCCGGGCCCGCGTCTACGTCACCGGCAACCACGAGTACTACAGCGAGGCCCAGGGCTGGGTCGACCTGATGGACGAGCTGGGCTGGGAGCCGCTCCGCAACCGTCATCTGCTGCTCAAACGCGGCGGTGACACCCTGGTGGTCGCCGGCGTCGACGACGTCACCGCCGAGTCATCCGGGCTGGCGGGCCACCGCGCCCACCTCGCCGGAGCGCTCGACGGCGCCGATGCCGACCTCCCGGTCCTCCTCCTGGCCCACCAGCCCACGTTCGTCGACCGCGCGGCGGCCCACGGCGTCGACCTCCAGCTCTCGGGCCACACCCACGGCGGCCAGATCTGGCCCTTCCACCACCTGGTCCGGCTCGACCAGCCGGCCGTCGCCGGTCTCAGCCACCACGGCGCCCGCACCCTCCTCTACACCAGCCGGGGCACCGGCTTCTGGGGCCCGCCGTTCCGCGTCTTCGCGCCCAGCGAGATCACCCTGCTCGTCCTCCGCTCCCCGCAGCGGTCCACCGGGTGAGACCGTCGGGTGCCGTCGTAACGTGCTCCCCACGCGCATCGCCGCGCTCGACGAACCGCCCCTGAGCTGAACGGGACGCCGCAGGCGGTGCGCGGCGCCGTCCACTGACCGCCGGATCCGCCGCGGCCCTCTCGGACCGCCGGGCGGACCGCACGGAAGCGCGACGGTCAGCCGTTGGCGACGATGCGGCGCTCCACGGCGTCGGCGGCGACGGCGGGGCCGTCGACGGCGCGCAGCGCCTCCTTCATGGCGCGTACGCGCTCGGCGACCGCCGCGTCGGCGGCGACGGCGTCCACGGAGGCCCGCAGGCTCTCCGCGGTGACCTCCTCGCGCGGCAGGTGGCGGCCGAGGCCCAGCTCTTCGACGCGCAGGGCGTTGGCGCGCTGCTCGTTCATCTGCGGCACGGCGACCATGGGCACACCGTGGTACAGGGACTCCATGGTGCTGTTCATGCCCGCGTGTGTCAGGAAGACATCGGCGTGCCGCAGCACGTCGAGCTGCGGGACGTGGCGCCGGATCTCGAAATTGGCCGGCACGTCCCCCAGATCAGCGGGGTCGATGTGGTCGCCGAGCGCCATGACCACGTCCCGGTGGGAGTCGCCGAACGCCTGCAGCGCGAGGGAGAAGAACTCCGGCCAGCCGGTGGAGGCGGTGCCGAGGGAGATCAGCAGGACGGGCCGCTCGGCCGACTTCGGCTTCCAGGAGCCCTGGAAGGTGGAGCGGTCCTTGATGCTGGGGCCGGCGAAGACGAAGCGGTCGTCGAAGGTATCGCCCTCGTAGTGGAACTCGCGCGGCAGGAAGATGACTCCGGTCTCCGCCACGTCGGTGACGAAGGCGCCCATGTCGCCCGGCAGGCCGAAGGTGGGCAGCAGGGCGGTGATCCGCTCGATCATCTCCAGGATCCTGGGGTCGTCGGGCGCCGACCACGGGTACTTCGCCGCGATGTTGAAGGTCTCGCTGACGCCGTAGGACGGGAAGAGCCGGACGGCGGGCAGCTCGTGCTCGGAGGCGTAGAAGCGGGCGCCCCAGGCCATGAAGTCGTGCACGACGACGTCAGGGCGGTCGTCGCCGTAGTAACCGCTGACCTGCTGGTGGAGGGCGATGGCCTCGTCGAGACAGCGCAGGCCCTCGCCCGCCATCATCTCGTCGTTGTACGGGCTTCGGTAGAACTCTCCGAACGGCGACTCGTAGACGATGGGCGTGGCGCCGGCGGCCTTGATGGCCGGGACGAAGAACTCCGTCGCCGTGCAGGTGACCCGGTGGCCCCGCTTCACCAGCTCCTCGACCACACCGAGGGTGGGGTTGACGTGGCCGACGGCCGGAAAGTTGAAGAAGGCGATGTGAGCCATGTTTCTCCTTGTTCGGTGCCGCTCGGACGACGTGTGGCACGGTCGGTGGGTGGGTGGCGCGGGTGGACGCCGCACGTCCGGTGAGGCACGGGTGTGGTGGGTGTGGGCGCCTCGGCCGCCGCGAGGTGAATGGTCAGCCCGCACGTCGTGATCAGCGCTGGAGACGGAAGCGTCGCCTTGCGGGCGCCTTCCTCGGACACGCCCTCACCCCTCGCCCGCGTGTCACGGGCGTAGTCCAGGAGGGGCGGCCGGCGTTCCTTCGTCCCAACCTCGTTGGCACAGCGCTTCGTTGTGTCATCGCGGGTGAGGCTGCCACAGCTCGCGGGCGCTGTCGCGCGATTTGGACGCCGCGCGGGCGAACGGCCGGCCATCGCCCTGCCCCGCCACGACTTGGGAGAGCCGCCGGACCGCCACCGGGCCGCGGACCCCGCCACCGCCACCGCTGACCGCGTCGAAGCGCTGCGCCCGCGCCGCCGGCCATGTCGTGCGGGGCGCGGGGAGTCGGGTGTCACGCGCGGTCTCGTGACGGACCTTCACCGGAGGAAGACGCACAACCGGCAGTCGACAACACAGGCACACAAGGGCGCGAAACGCGTAGCGCGGCGGGTTATCGGACATCTTTCGCCATTGCCCGGATGATTCAGGTCCCGGCCCCGGTATTCGCTGTTACGGTCGTGAAAGCGTTGCCCCCTTTTCGCGCACAGCCAGGAGACGAGGGTTGCCCTCATGGCCCATCAGACGGATTCCACCGACACTCTCCTCGCGTACGTCAGGGATGTGTCCCTTCGTGACGACGAGATCCTGAGAGGGCTGCGGGAGGAAACGGCGCGGCTGCCCGGTGGTGCGAGCATGCAGGTCATGGCGGAGGAGGGTCAGTTGCTGGCCCTGCTCGTCGGGCTCACCGGAGCCCGGTCGGTGCTGGAACTCGGCACCTTCACCGGGTACAGCGCGTTGTGCATGGCCCGGGCCCTGCCCGCCGACGGCTCGGTCGTGACGTGCGACATCACCGACCGGTGGCCCGAGGTCGGTGCCGCGTTCTGGAGGCGGGACGGCCTCGATGACCGGATCGAGCTGCGCGTCGGGGACGCGACGGACACCCTGGACGAGCTGTTGGCGGAGCGGGGCGCCGGAGCTTTCGATCTCGTGTTCGTCGACGCCGACAAAACCAACTACCGGACCTATTACGAGAAGTCGCTCGATCTCACCCGGAGTGGCGGTCTTCTGGTCATCGACAATACGCTGTACTTCGGACGCGTAGCGGACCCGGAATTCGACGACGCCGACACCGTGGCCGTTCGCGAGCTCAATTCGGCGCTCGCCACGGACGAGCGCGTTGACATATCCATGCTTCCGATGGCGGACGGCATCACTCTGGTCCGTAAACGCTGAGCGCGGGGCCGGGGCGGCCTCGGTTCGCGTCGCGCGTACCGGGGCCGTCCCGGCCGAGTCAGGCCAGAGCGACCGCGCTCACTCTGGTCGTCGTTGACGCCGGTCTCGGCGCGGGCCGCAGATGCAGGCGCTGGAGGCCGTCGGCAGCTCCCGGTGGGAGGGCGGCCGCGCAGGAGCACGGGTCGTCGTCCAGGAAGCCGGCGAATCGGTAGGCGATCTCCATCATCCGGTTGCGCTCGGTCGGCCGGAAGTCGGCCACCAGGTGGGTGCCCGCACGGGCCGCCTCGTCGATGAGCCAGTTGAGGATCGTCGCGCCCGCGCCGAACGACACCACGCGGCACGAGGTCGCGAGGAGTTTGAGGTGCCATGTCTCGGGGTGGCGCTCCAGGAGCAGGACGCCGATCGCGCCGTGCGGGCCGAAGCGGTCGGTGAGGGTGACCACCAGGATCTCGTGGCCGGGGTCGGTGAGCAGGCGGCGCAGGTCGCCGTCGGAGTAGTGCACGCCGGTGGCGTTCATCTGGCTGGTGCGCAGCGTGAGTTCCTCGACGCGCGACAGCTCCTCGTCGGTGGCGCGGCCGATTCGCAGCTCCAGCTCCAGCGTGCGCAGGAACTCCTCGTCCGGCCCGTCGGCCTCGGCTCGGGCGGCCTCACGCCGGAAGCCCGCCTGGTACATCTGGCGTCGCCGCCGGGAGTCCACCGTCTGCGAAGAAGGCGTGAACTCCGCTCTCGCAGGCAGGAGTTGCGCGGACTCGGCCTCGTAGCAGCGGACCTCGGGCAGGTGGTAGGCCACCTCGGCGCGTTCGGTGGGCCGGTCGTCGATGAAGCCGATGGTGGTCAGGGCGAATCCCAGTGTGTCGGCGATCTGCCGCACGGAGTCCGACTTGGGGCCCCAGCCGATCCGGGGCAGCACGAAGTACTCGGCGATGCCGAGGCTCTCCAGGCGTGCCCACGCCGTCTCGTGGTCGTTCTTGCTGGCGACGGACTGGAGGATGCCGCGCGAGTCCAGTTCCACGACGACGTCGCGGATCGCGTCCGGCAGGGTCACCTCGTCGTCCTCCAGGAGGGTCCCCTGCCACAGGGTGTTGTCGAGGTCCCAGACCAGGCATTTCAAGACGGGGCTGGAGTGCGCGCCCGGCGGGCCCTGCCCCACCAGGTTCGCCGCGGGCGCGGTCACCGCCGTGTTCGCCGCCGCCGTGTTCGCCGCGGGCGTGTTCGCTCCGGTGGTCGTCACTGCGATTCCCTTCA
The DNA here is from genome assembly GCF_004305975.1 of Streptomyces otsuchiensis. Classification (GTDB taxonomy): domain Bacteria; phylum Actinomycetota; class Actinomycetes; order Streptomycetales; family Streptomycetaceae; genus Streptomyces; species Streptomyces otsuchiensis. The sequence continues at coordinate 15,368 of NZ_BHZI01000054.1, read as the reverse complement.
CACGGTCCGGTCGAGGACGTGCCGGGCCAGCATCAGCTGGCACATCTCGTTACTGCCTTCGATGATTTCCATCAGCTTGGCGTCACGGTGGGCGCGGGCCACCACATGCCCGTCCCGGGCTCCGGCAGAGGCCAGTACCTGGACGGCGGTGGCCGCACCGCGGGCCGCGTTGCCCGCGCTGATGTGTTTGGCCAGGACGGCGGCGACGACCTGTTCCGGTGAGCCCTCGTCCCAGCAGCGCGAGGCGTGCTCGCAGGCCCGGGTGGCGGTCTGCTCGGCGACGAGCAGCTCGGCGAGATGGCGGGCGACGAGTTGGTGCTCGCCCAGGGGGACACCGAACTGCTCGCGCGTCACGGCGTGCCGGGCGGCAGCCGTCAGGCAGCCGCGCAGGATGCCGACGCACCCCCAGGCCACGGACATGCGGCCGTAGGCGAGGGCGGTGGTGACCAGCAGCGGCAACGGCAGCGGTGAGCCGCCGAGGACGTGCGCGGCCGGGACCCGCACGGCGTCCAGGGTGATGTCGGCGTGCCCGGCCGCGCGGCAGCCGAGCGGATCGGCCACGCGGGTGACGCGGACGCCGGGGGTGTCGGCGGGGACGACGACGGCCACCGCCTCGCCCGCGTCGTCCGCGCCCGCATCGCCGTCGTCCTCGCCGGCCTCGCTGTATCTGCCGAACAGGACGAGCAGGTCGGCGTAGTGCGCGGCGGTGACCCAGACCTTGTGTCCGTCGAGGACGACCGTGTCGCCCTCACGGCGCACCCGGGTCGTCATGGCGGACAGGTCGCTTCCGGCGCCGCGTTCGCTGAACCCGGCCGCCGCGAGGTCGCCGCCGGTGAGCCGGGGCAGGAACGCTGTACGCTGCTCGTCGGTGCCGAAGCGCTCGACGGTCCAGGCCGCCATGCCCTGCGAGGTCATCACGGACCGCAGCGAGCTGCACAGGCTGCCGACGTGCGCGGTGAACGCGCCACCGGCGGCGCTGGAGAGGCCACGCCCGCCGTACGCGTCCGGGACCTGGGCACACAGCCACCCGGCGGCGCCGAGCTTGCGCAGCAGGGCGACGGGAAGCAGCCCCGCACGGTCCCAGCCGTCGGCCTCACCGGCCACCAGGGCGGTCACCATGGCGGCCGGCTCCCCCGGTGAGTTCTCCCCGCCCGATGAGAGCTGAGTGTCCGGGGAGAGCTCGCGGTCCGGGGCGGGCGAGTCGCTCAGCGGCAGGTCACGCATCGGCGGTTCCTCCGGCGGCCGCCGTACGGAGACGCTCCACGAGTGCCGTCATCGAGGTGACCGTGCGGAAGTTGTCCAGCCGCAGGTCGGCGCCGCGGATGGAGATGCCGAAGGTCTTCTCCAGGTGGACGACGAGTTCCATCGCGAACAGCGAGGAGAGTCCGCCGGAGGCGAAGAGGTCGGTGTCGGTCTTCCAGGGGCGCTTGGTCCGCGCCTCCAGGAAGCGCAGGATCTCCTTCTCGGTGGCCTCGTTGGCCTCGGTGGTCCCGGTGGCCCCGGTGTCGAAGCTGCTCATCGGTTCTCCTCCTGGTATGCGTAGAATCCGCGGCCGGTCTTGCGGCCGAGCTGGCCCTGCCGGACCTTGTCGAGCAGCAGTTCACAGGGGCGGGAGCCCTCGTCCCCGGTGTGCTGGTGCAGAACGCGCAGTGAGTCGACCAGGTTGTCGATGCCGATCAGGTCGGCGGTGCGCAGTGGGCCGGTGGGGTGTCCGAGGCAGCCCTCCATGAGGGCGTCGACGGCCTCGGCCGTCGCGGTGCCCTCCTGCACGACCCGGGCGGCGTCGTTGATCATGGGGTGCAGGACGCGGCTGGTGACGAACCCGGGGGCGTCTCTCACGACGACCTGGTTGCGGCCCAGGACGTCGAGCAGGGCGCCGACCGCGGCCATGGTGCTCTCGCCGGTCCGGGCTCCCCGGATGACCTCGACGGTCGGGATCAGATAGGGCGGGTTCATGAAGTGGGTGCCGGCGACGTCCTCGGGGCGCTCCGCGTGGCCGGCCAGTTCGTCGATGGGGATGGATGAGGTGTTCGAGATCAGCGGGGTGCCGGGGCGCACCCGGGCCGAGATGTCGGCCAGCGCCTTGGCCTTGAGTTCGGCGATCTCGGTGATGGCCTCGACGACGGCGGTGGCGTCACCGACGCCGTCGGTGGTGGTGGCCAGGTGGAGAGCCCGGGTGTCGGCGGCGGCCGGGAGGCGGCCCATCAGCTGGGCCATCCGCAGCTCCCGGTCGATGTCGTCCCGGGCCCGGTCGAGCCGCTCCTCGTCGAGGTCGACGAGGAGTACCGGTACCCCGTGTCCGAGGGCGAGTGCGGTGATGCCCACCCCCATGACCCCGGCGCCGAGGACGGCGATCCGGTGGGGGCCGGCGGCCGGGTGCGGGTCGGGGGCGGTGTGCGGTGCTCGCGTCATGCGCCTCTCTCCTGGGTGCTGGTGGGACGTCGGGGTGCGGTGGTGCCGGCGACGGGGGTGAGGACGGTGCCGAGCCAGTCGGTGACGGCCCTGGCGGTGGTGCCGACGTGTTCCTCCATGAGGGAGAAGTGGTCGCCGGGTACGTCGACGACGCTCTGGGCGGTCGGCCAGGTCGCGCGCCAGTCGCCCGCGGCGGGGTCCGGTGCGCCGAGCGGTTCGGCGGCGCGGACGAGGAGGGTGGGTGCCTTCACGGCGGGAGGCGTCCAGCGCTCCAGCAGGCGGAAGTAGCGGCCCATGGCGGTGAGCCGGGTGCCGTCCATGGGGGCGGCCCGTTCCTCGCGCGCGAACATTCCGCCGATCAGTACGTCGTTGAACTGCGTCATCCCTTCGTTGTCCGAGAGATAGGTGTCGAGCAGCACCACGGCGGCCGGGCCGGCGCCCAGTTCCTCCAGGCGGGCCGCGACGCCGTGCGCGAGGGTGCCGCCGGAGGAGGAGCCGGTCAGGACGAGGGGCCGGTCGCCGAGTTCCGCACGCAGGGTGCGTGCCTGGAAGTCCAGGAGTGCGGACATCTCGGCCGGGACGGGTTCACCCGGCAGGAACCCGGGGGCCGCCAGTGCGCTGACGCCGTAGCGGTCGCGGAAGCCGGCGGCGAAGCGGGCGTACTGGTGCGCGCCGCCGAGCGCGACGACGGAGCCGAAGCAGACCAGCTGCGGTGCGCTGTCGTCGCGGCACAGCCGCAGCAGCTCGGGTCTGGCCGCCGCGGCGAGGAGTTCGTCTCCGGTGCGGAAGTCCGGGCGGAGGGCGGCGGCGTGCTTGAGCAGGGCGATGCCCTCGTCCACCCGTCCCAGTTCACACGCCTGCCGGAACAGGGTGCCGACGGGATCGGTGCTCGCGGTGCGCCCGGTCGCGGGCCGGGCCTCGTGTGCGGACGCCGTGGCCAGTTCGGTGCGCAGCAGCTCGGCGAGGCGGGCCGGGGTGCCGCTGTCGAGAACGGCGGTGGGGCGAAGGCGCAGGCCGGTGCTGGTGGCGAGCCGGTTGCGCAGTTCGACCGCGGTCAGTGAGTCGAAGCCGACGGTGAGGAACGCGTCGTCCGGGCCCAGGACATCGGACGGGGCGTGGCCGAGCACGTCGGCGGCCTGGCCCAGGACGAGGTTGAGCAGGATGGGCCCGTGCTCCTCGGTGGCGGCGGTGGCGAGGCGCTGCCGCAGCCGCGTGCTGTCGGCGCCGGCGCGGGGCGCGGCCGGTGCTCTGACGAGGGAGCGCAGGATGGGTGGCACGGTCTGGCCGCGGTAGGCGGCGAGGTCGAGGTGGACGGGGACGAGAACGGGCGTGCCGGCCGCGGAGTGGGCGAGCGCGCTGTCGAACAGCGCCGTGCCCTCGGACGCGGTGAGGCCGCGCGCGCCGCTGCGACGGATGCGCCGCAGGTCGGTGACGGACAGGTTGGCGGTCAGGCCGGTCCGCTGCTCCCACAGGCCCCAGGCCAGTGAGGTGGCGGGCAGGCCCAGGCGGTGCCGCCGTGTCATGAGGGCGTCGAGTGCGGCGTTGGCCGCGGCGTACGTGGACTGGCCGGGGCTGCCGAGGACTCCGGCGGCCGAGGAGTAGACGACGAACGCCGTCAGCTCCGCGTCCCGGGTGAGGTCGTGCAGATGGTGGGCGCCGTCCACCTTGGGCCGCAGCACGGCACTCAGCCGTTCGGGGGTCTGTGACTCCAGCAGGCCGTCGTCGAGGACGCCCGCGGTGTGCACGACGGCACGCAGCGGGTGTTCGGCCGCGATCCCGGCCAAGAGCTGGGCGAGGGCTTCGCGGTCGGCGACGTCACAGGCCGCGACGGTCACGTCGGCGCCCGCCTCCCGCAGCTCTTCGTCCAGTTCGGCCACTCCGGGGCTGTCGGCGCCCGCGCGCCCGAGAAGCAGCAGATGGCGTACGCCGTGCCGGGTGACGAGGTGGCGGGCGAGGATGCCGGCGAGCACGCCGCCCCCGCCGGTGAGCAGGACGGTGCCGTCCGGGTCGAACAGCCCCGCACCGCTTCCGGGGGCCGGCGCGGCACGGACCAGCCTCGGTGCGTACAACGTGTTCTTCCTGAGCGCGAGTTGGGGTTCGTCGGTGGCGAGAGCGGTGGCCAGGTGCTCGGCCGTCGCCGCCGGGTCGTCGGTGTCCAGCAGGACGAACCGGCCGGGGTGTTCGAGCTGGGCCGAGCGCAGCAGGCCCCAGACGGCGGCGGAGGCGGCGTCCACGGGCTCCTCGCCGGGCCCGGCGGCGCCCCGGGTGAGGACGACCAGCGGGACGCTTGCGGACGCGGCGTCCGCGAGCCAGCCGCGCACGCGGCCCAGTACGGTCGCGGTGGCGGCGTGCACCGCCTCGGGCGTGCCGGCTCCGCCCGGCGGCGGGCAGGGCAGGACGACCGCGTCCGGCCCGTCGGCCGCCCGGGTCGTGGCGCCGAACCCTTCCGGCAGCAGCCGGGCGTCGTGCTCCCCGAGCACCTTCCACCGGCGGTGTGCGGGTGGCGTCGGAGGCTGCTCAGCCGGGACCCAGTCGACGCGGTAGAGCGAGCGGTCCGGGGCGCGCGGACCGTCGTAGGTGGCCGTCCGCAGGGTCAGCGACCCGATGTCCGCGACGAGCCGGCCGTCCTCGCCGGTGATGCGCACGCTCACAGCGTCGGAGCCCTCGGTGCCGTCGGTGCCCGCGGTGCGCAGCAGGACGCGCAGGGTGCGTCCCGCACCTGGGCCGAGCGTGACCCGGCTCCACGAGAACGGCAGCGGCACGCCGTCATCTCCCGCCGCCGCGGCACGGAGGCCGGCCGTCTGGAGGGCCGCGTCGAGCAGCGCGGGGTGCACGGAGAAGTCGTCCGTCAGGCCGTCGGGCAGGGTCACTTCAGCGAGGATGTCCTCGCCGTGGCCCCAGGCGGAGCGCAGGCCCCGGAAGGCGGGGCCGTACGCGACGCCCCTGGACTCCAGGGCGTCGTGGAGGTCGTCGACGCTCAGCGGCCGGGCGCCCTCGGGCGGCCAGACGGTGGACGGGGCAGGCGCGGGGACCTCCGCAGTGCCGGGTGCGAGGTGCCCGCTCGCGTGCTGGGTCCAGTCCTGGCCCAGCGCCTCCTCGGGCCGGGAGTGGAACGCGATCGCGCGGCGTCCGTGCTCGTCGACGGGTTCGACGGTGAGGCGTAGCTGGACGCCCAGGGCCTCGTCGGCGGCGGGCAGGACCAGCGGGGCGGCGAGGGTCAGCTCCTCGACCTGCCTGCCCTCGAGCAGGCCGCCGGCGTGGGCCGCCATCTCCAGGAAGGCCACGCCGGGCAGCAGGACGGTGCCCGAGACGGCGTGGTCGGCGAGCCACGGACGGGCGGCCGTCGACAGCCGCCCGGTGAAGAGGGTGCCGCCGCCCGGCAGGTCGACGGCGGCGCCGAGCAGGGGGTGCCCGGGGTCGCTCTGCCCGGCGGTGGCCGGGTCGCCGCCGGGGGCGGGCGCGTCGAGCCAGTAGCGCCGCCGCTGGAAGGAGTACGTGGGCAGGTCGGCGCGGCGCGCCCCGGTCCCCTCGAACGCGGGCCGCCAGTCGACCGGGAGGCCGGCCGCGTACGCCTCGCCCAGGGCGAGCAGCAACCGGCGCCGGCCGCCCTCGTCGCGACGCAGGGTGCCGACGACCTCCACGTCGTGGCGGCCGGCGTCGGCCGCCGTGTCCGCGATGCCGTAGGTGAGCGTGGGGTGGGGGCTGACCTCCAGGAAGGTGCGGTGGCCGGCGTCGAGCAGCCGCCGCACGGCCGCGTGGAAGCGGACCGGCTCGCGCAGGTTGCGGTACCAGTACCCGGCGGTGATCCGGTCGGCGGTCAGCCAGTCGGCGTCGACGGCGGAGAGCAGCGGCACCTGGGGCGTGCGCGGGGTGATGCCGGCGAGCACGGTGCTCAGTTCGTCCCGTACGGCGTCGACGGCGCCGGAGTGCGAGGCGAAGTCGACGGGGATGTTCCAGGCCATGACGTCCCGCGCCGCCAGGTCCGCGACCAGCTCACGGACGGCCCTGGACGGGCCCGCGACGACCACGACCCGCGGGCCGTTGACGGCCGCGACCGTCACCTCCGGGCCGCGCTCGGCCAGGAGCCGCTCGGTCTCCTCCCCCGACAGCATCAGGGTGGCCATGCCGCCCGCGCCGGTGACGCCGGCCAGCGCCCGGCTGCGCAGGGCCGACACCCTCGCCGCGTCCTCCAGGGTGAGGGCTCCGGCGACACACGCCGCCGCGACCTCCCCCTGGCTGTGCCCCACGACCGCCGCGGGCTCGACGCCATGGGCGCGCCACACGGCGGCGAGCGAGACCATCACGGCGAACAGCGCGGGCTGCAGATGCTCGACGCGGTCCAGGGCCGGGGCGCCCGGCGCGCCGCGCAGCGCCGCGCTCAGCGACCAGTCGAGGTACGGGGCGAACGCCCGCTCGCAGTCGGCCACGCGGGCGGCGAACACCGGGGAGGCGGCCAGGAGTCCGGCCGCCATGCCGGGCCACTCGGCGCCGAGCCCGGGGAAGACGAACACCGCCTTGCGGCCGCCGCGCGGGGCGGTTCCGGTGGCGCCGTCGGCCAGGAGGTCGCCGCGCGCCACCGCGCCGAGGGCGTCGAGGAGTTCGGCGCGGCCGGAGCCCACGACGACGGCACGCTCGGTGAACCGGGAGCGGCCGGTGGCCAGGGAGAGGCCGATGTCGGCGGGGCGCGCGGCCGGGTCGGCCAGGACGTGGGCGTGCAGGGCGGCGGCCTGTCCGCGCAGTGCCGCCGGGCCCCTGGCGGAGATCGGCCACGCGACGGGGCCGTCGTACTCCTCGCCCTCGGCCGCCGGTTCCTCCGGTGCCTGCTCCAGGAGGAGGTGGGCGTTGGTGCCGCTGGCCCCGAAGGAGGAGACCCCGGCGCGGCGTGGGCGGCCCGTGTCGGGCCACGGCGTCGCGGCGGTGAGCAGGGAGACGGCGCCCTCCGTCCAGTCGACCTGCGCCGTGGGCCGGTCGATGTGCAGGGTGCGGGGCAGCAGCCCGTGACGGAGGGCGAGGACCGTCTTGATGACGCCGCCGACTCCGGCGGCGGCCTGGGTGTGCGTGAGGTTCGACTTGAGGGAGCCGACCCACAGGGGCCGCTCCGGGGGCCGCCGCAGCCCGTAGGCGGCGAGCAGGGCCTGCGCCTCGATGGGGTCGCCGAGCACGGTGCCGGTGCCGTGTGCCTCGACGGCGTCGACCTCGTCCGGGGTGAGTCCGGCGTTCGCCAGGGCCTGGCGGATGACGCGTTCCTGGGCGGGGCCGTTGGGCGCGGTCAGGCCGTTGCTCGCCCCGTCCTGGTTGACGGCGGAGCCGCGGATCACGGCGAGCACCGGGTGACCGCCGCGGCGGGCGTCCGAGAGGCGCTCCAGGAGGACCATGCCGGCGCCTTCGCCGAAGCCCGCACCGTCGGCGGCGGCGGCGAAGGACTTGCAGCGGCCGTCCGGTGCGAGACCGCGCTGCCTGCTGAAGCCGACGTAGAAGCCGGGCGTCGCCATCACAGTGACGCCGCCCGCCAGTGCCAGGGTGGCGTCGCCCGCCCGCAGGGCCTGGCACGCGAGGTGGAGGGCGACGAGCGAGGAGGAACAGGCGGTGTCCAGGGTGATGGCGGGCCCCTCCAGGCCCAGGGTGTAGGCGACGCGGCCGGAGGCGACGCTGGCGATGGAGCCGGTGCCGAGGAAGCCCTCCAGTTCCTCGGGTACGCGCGCGAGGCGGGAGCCGTACTCGCTGTAGATGACGCCCGCGTAGACGCCGGTGCGGCTTCCCTTGAGGGTGAGGGGATCGATGCCCGCGCGCTCGATCGCCTCCCAGGAGGTCTCCAGCAGGAGGCGCTGCTGCGGGTCCATGGCGAGGGCCTCGCGGGGCGAGATCCCGAAGAAGCCGGGATCGAAGGCGCAGGCGTCGTGGAGGAATCCGCCCTCGCGCGTGTACGAGGTTCCCGGCGCGTCCGGGTCGTCGTCGAAGACGCGGTCGAGGTCCCAGCCCCGGTCGGAGGGGAAGCCGGTGACGGCGTCCCGTTCCTTGACCAGCAGCTCCCACAGGTCCTCGGGGGAGTCGACACCGCCGGGGAAGCGGCAGCTCATCGCGATCACGGCGATCGGTTCGCGGGCTCCGTCGGCCTCGTCGGCCTCGTCGGCGAGCCTGCTGTTCTCCCGGCGCAGGCGCTGGTTGTCGAGGAGAGAGGCCCTCAGGGCCTCGACCACTCGGTCCGTGGACATGTTCTTCCCTTCTTTCCGCGCCGGATCAGGCACGCTCGCCGCCGCCAAGTGCCATCCGCACGAGGTCGTCCGCTTCCATCTCCCTGATCGCGTCGGGGTCGTCCGCGAGGTCCGTTCCCGGGCGGCCGGCTCCCGCTGGCTCGGCTCCCGCGGGGTCCGCTCCCCCGCTGTCGTTCTCGGCGAGCCGGAGCACCGCGTCCAGCAGGCCGGCCTCGCGCAGGCGCGTCACCGGGACGGCGGCGAGCCGGCGTCGCAGCTCCCGGTCGCCGTCCGGGCGGTCGGGCGCTGCGGGTTCGAACGGTTCGGCGGGTTCGGACGGTTCGGCGGGTTCGGCAGCCGGGGCGAGGCGGGTGGTCAGGTAGGCGGCCGTGGCGGCCGGGGTGGGGTGGTCGAAGACGAGGGTGGCGGGCAGGCGCAGGCCGGTGGCGGCGTTCAGCCGGTTACGGAGGTCGACGGCGGTCAGGGAGTCGAACCCGAGGTCCTTGAACGCCTGCTCCGGGTCGATCGCCTCGGGGCCGCCGTGCCCGAGGACGTCGGCGACCCGGCCCCGTACCAGCTCCTCGATCCGCTCCCCGCGTTCCTCCGCGCCCAGGGGCGCCAGCCGGTCACGCAGCGAGGCCGCCTGAGCGGCGTCGGCCGCGGCGGCGAGGGGGCGGGCGCCGCGCACCAGGCCGCGCAGCAGCGGCGGCACGGGGCCGCGTGCGGCGCCCGCGCGCAGCCGCGCGGTGTCCAGCCGTACGGGCACCAGCAGGGCGTCGCCGAGGCGCAGCGCCGCGTCGAACAGCGCCAGGCCCTGGCTGTCGGAGAGCGCGGCGACACCGCCGTGTGCCATCCGCCCGAGTCCGGTCCCGTCAAGGGTGCCGGTCATCTCGCTGCGTTGTTCCCACAGACCCCAGGCGAGGGACTGGGCGGGCAGGCCCGCGGCGGCGCGGCGCTCGGCCAGGGCGTCGAGGTAGGCGTTGGCGGCGGCGTAGTTGGCCTGGCCCGCGTTGCCGATGACGCCTGCCGCGGAGGAGAAGAGGACGAACGCGGAGAGCGGAAGGCCGCGGGTCGCCTCGTGCAGGGCCAGGGCCGCGTCGACCTTGGGCCGCAGGACGCGGTCGAGACGGCCGGGGGTGAGCGAGGTGACGACGCCGTCGTCGAGGACACCGGCGGCGTGCACGACGCCGGTCAGGGGGTGGTCGGCCGGCACGCCCGCCAAGAGCTCCGCGACGGCGGCCGGGTCGGCGACGTCGCAGGCCGCGAACCGCGCCTCGGCGCCGAGGCGCCGGAGGTCGGCGAGGAGCGCCGCGGCCCCGGGCGCGTCGGCCCCGCGCCGCCCGGCCAGGAGCAGGTGTCCCACCCCGTACCGGGCGGCGAGGTGCCGGGCCACGAGCCCGCCGAGTACGCCGCCGGCGCCGGTGACCAGGACGGTGCCGTCGGGGTCCAACGGCGCGGGGCGGCCGGCCGGTTCCTCCGCCGGGACCCGGGTGAGGCGGGCGGCGAGCAGTCTGCCGCCGCGTACGGCCAGTTGGGGTTCGTCGAGCTCCAGGCCGGCGGGCAGCAGGGCGACCGCGTCTTCCCGGTCCGGCGCGTCGACGAGGACGAAGCGGCCGGGGTGCTCGTGCTGCGCCGAGCGCACCAGGCCGCGCGCCGCCGCGCCCGCTGGGTCGCTCGGGCTGTCGCCCGGTCCCGTGCGTACGGCGCCGCGCGTGAGGAACACCAGACGGGTGTCGGTGAACCGGTCGTCGGCGAGCCAGCTCTGGAGCAGCGCGAGGGTGGTTCCCACCACGGCCCGTACGGCGGGCGCGTCGTCCCCGTCGGCCGTGGCGCACGGCACGAGGACCACGTCGGGCACAGGTGCCCCGCCGTCGACGGCCGCGGCGAGGGAGGCGAGGTCCGGGTAGGTCTCGGGCAGCGGGATGCCCGAGCCGAGGGCGGCCAGGCGGCCGGTCGCAACGGGGCCGGTTGCCGGGGTGGGCAGGGGCGACCACTCCAGGCGGTACAGGGAGCCGTCGGCCGCCGGCGCCGCGGCGGCTCGCAGCGCGTCGGCGTCGACGGGCCGGACGGCGAGTCCGGTCACCGTGATCACCGGCCGCCCCGAGGGGTCGTGAGCGGTGAGGGAGAGGCCACCGTCGGGGTCCGGGGAGAGGCGGACGCGCAGTGCGGTGGCTCCGGAGGCGTGCAGGGTCACCCCGGTCCAGGCGAACGGCAGCCGTGCGGTGCCCGGTGCCGGCTCAGGTCCCGCGCTGGCGCCGGGTGCCAGCCACAGCCCTTGGAGCGCCGCGTCCAGCAGGGCGGGGTGGATGCCGAAGGCGGTGGCCGCCGCGTGCTGGTCCTCGGCCAGGCGTACCTCGGTGTACAGGTCGTCGCCGTGCCGCCAGGCCGCGCGCAGCCCCCGGAAGGCGGGGCCGTAGCCGTATCCGGCGGCGGCGAAGCGGTCGTAGAGGTCCTGGACGTCGACGGGCTCGGAGCCGGCGGGAGGCCGGCTCGCCTCCCGCGCCGGGGCCTCTTCGCCCGCTGCTTCGGCCAGTACACCGGAGGCGTGCGGCGTCCACGGCGCGTCGGCGGCGTCCGGCCGTGCGTGGATGTCCACGGTGCGACGGCCGGTGACGTCCGGGGTACCGACCCTCACCTGGAGCCGCACGCCGCCGGTCGCGGGCAGTACCAGCGGGGCCTGGAGCGTGAGTTCCTCCAGGACGGGGCATCCGGCCTCGTCCCCGGCGCGGACGGCGAGCTCCACGAACGCGGCTCCGGGCAGCAGCACGATCTCCGACACGGCGTGGTCCGCGAGCCAGGTGTGGGTGCGCGCCGAGATCCGTCCGCTGAGCAGCGTCTCGCCGGTGTCGGCGAGCTCGACGGCCGCGCCCAGGAGGGGGTGTCCGGTCGTGCCGAGGCCCGCTGCCGTGACGTCGCCGCCGGTGTCCGGTGCGGGAACCGCCCAGTAGGGCCGGTGCTGGAAGGCGTAGGTGGGCAGCTCCACGCGGCGGGCGGCGGTGCCCGCGAACAGCGGCGCCCAGTCGACGGGTACGCCGTGCGCCCAGGCCGCGCCGAGGGAGAGGAGCAGCCGTTCCATGCCGCCCTCGTCGCGCCGCAGCGTGCCGAGCACGGCCGCTTCGGCACCCGCCGACTCCAGGGTCTCCTCCACGGCCGGGACGAGGACCGGGTGCGGGCTCACCTCCAGGTACCTGCGGTGGCCGGCGGCGGCCAGGGCACGGACGGCGGATTCGAAGCCCACGGTCCGGCGGAGGTTGGCGTACCAGTAGTGGGCGTCCATCGTCGTCGTGTCCAGCCAGCCGTCCGTCACCGTGGAGTACAGCGGGACGTCCGCCGCGACGGGCTCGATGTCCGCCAGGGCGGTGGTGAGTTCGGCTTCGAGGGCTTCCATGTGGGCGGAGTGGGACGCGTAGTCGACGTCGACGCGCCGGGTCCGCACGCCTGCCGCCTCACTCGCCTCCACGAGCTCGTGCAGGGCGTCCGCGTCTCCGGAGACCACCACCGCCGAGGGCCCGTTGACGGCCGCCACCGACAGGCGTCCCTCCCAGGCCGCGATCAGCTGGACGGCTCGTGGCTCCGGTACCGCGAGCGACACCATGCCGCCGTGCCCGGCGTGCCGGGCGATGGCACGGCTGCGCAGGGCGACGATCTTCGCCCCGTCCTCCAGTGTCAGCGCCCCGGCCGTCACGGCGGCGGCGATCTCTCCCTGGGAGTGCCCCACCACCGCGTCCGGGACGACGCCGTACGCCCGCCACAGCCGCGCGAGGGACACCATCACGGCGAAGAGCACGGGCTGCACCACATCGACGCGGTCCAGGCCGCCGCCGTCGCGCACCACGTGCAGCAGCGACCAGTCGACGTACGGGGCGAGCGCGTCCCCGCAGGCGTGCAGGGCGTCGGCGAATTCGGCTGACTCCTCAAGGAGTTGGCGGGCCATGCCGGTCCACTGCGAACCCTGGCCGGGAAACATCAGAACGGTGCGCCCGTCCGGTTCGGCGACGCCGCCGGCGGCGGGGCCGGCTCCCGCGGCCCATGCCTCCAGCGCGGGCAGCAGCCGGTCGTGGCCGCCCACGAGGACGGCGCGGTGCGGGAAGGCGGTGCGTCCCGCGAGGGAGAGGGCGATGTCCGCCGCGTCGGCCGGGTGGGTCCGGGTCAGGTGGTGGAGCAGGCGCCCGGCCTGGTCGCGCAGCGCCTCCGCGGACCGGGCCGACAGGCACCAGGGGACGACCGGCGCCTCGCGTGCTGGTCCGGGCTCCAGTGCCCCGGGCTCCCGTGCCGCCTGCTCCGGCGCCTGTTCCAGGACGACATGGGCGTTGGTGCCGCTGAGCCCGAAGGAGGACACGCCCGCGCGGCGCGGCCGGCCGGTCTCGGGCCACGGTTCGGCTTCGGTCACGAGCGCGACTTCGCCCTCGGTCCAGTCCACGTGGGTGGTGGGCCGTTCGGCGTGGAGCGTCGCGGGGACGGTGGCACGGCGCAGGGCCAGCACCGTCTTCATGACGCCCGCGACGCCGGAAAGGGCTTGCGTGTGGCCGATGTTGGACTTCAGGGAGCCGATCAGGAGGGGCCGCCCCTCGGGCCGGTCCCGGCCGTAGGTGGCCAGGAGCGCCTGCGCCTCGATGGGGTCGCCCAGGGTGGTGCCGGTGCCGTGGGCCTCCACCACGTCGATGTCGGCGGCGGACAGGCCCGCGTCGGCCAGGGCGGCGCGGATGACGCGCTGCTGGCTGGGCCCGTTGGGGGCCGACAGGCCGTTGCTGGCACCGTCCTGGTTGACGGCGGAGCCGCGCAGCACCGCGAGGACGGGATGGCCGCGGCGGCGGGCCTCGCTCAGCCGCTCGACGAGCAGCACACCCGCTCCTTCGCCCATGCCCATGCCGTCGGCGTCGTCCGCGAACGCCTTGCACCGGCCGTCGGCCGCGAGACCGCGCTGCCGCGAGAAGCTGATGAGGGCTCCGGGGGTCGCCATCACCGCGACGCCGCCGACCAGGGCCAGCGAGCAGTCCCCCGCCCGCAGCGCGCGGGCCGCCAGGTGCAGGGCCACCAGGGAGGACGAGCAGGCGGTGTCGACGGTGACCGCCGGGCCCTCCAGGCCGAGGGTGTAGGCGACACGCCCGGAGACGACGCTGGGGGCGCTGCCGGTCAGCAGATGGCCCTCGCCCTCGGCGGAACGGGCCACCGCGGCGCCGTAGTCGCTGTAGTTGACGCCGGTGAAGACACCGGTGCGGCTGCCGCGCAGCGTCTCGGGGTCCAGGCCGGCGCGTTCCAGGGCCTCCCAGGAGGTCTCCAGCAGGAGCCGCTGCTGCGGGTCCATGGAGAGCGCCTCGCGCGGCGAGATACCGAAGAAGGCGGCGTCGAAGTCGGCGGCGTCGTGCAGGAATCCCCCGCGCCGGGTGGTCGAGGTGCCCGGGTGCTGCGGATCGGGGTCGTAGAGCGCCTCAAGGTCCCAGCCGCGCCCGGTCGGGAACCCGGTGACCGCGTCGCCCCGGTCGGCGAGGAGCTGCCAGAGCTCCTCCGGCGAGGTGATTCCGCCGGGCAGGCGGCAGCCCATGGCGACGATGACGATCGGCTCGTCGGTGGCCTCGGGCCGGGAGCCCTCCGCCGACGCCGCCGCCTCCGACGCCGTCTCGTCCGCCGTCTCCTCCGCGCCGAGCAGGCGGGCCTTCAGGTGGGCGGCGAGTACGGCGGCCGACGGGTGGTCGAAGACGAGGGTGGACGGCAGCCGCAGGCCGGTCGCCCTGTTGAGGCGGTTGCGGAGTTCGACCGCGGTGAGGGAGGCGAAGCCCAGTTCCTGGAACGCCTTGGCGGGCGGTACGGCTTCGGCGCGGTCGTGGCCGAGGACGGCGGCGGCGTGGCCGCGGACCAGGTCGAGCAGCAGCCGGTCCTGCTCGGCGGCCGGCCGCAACGCGGTGAGCCGCCGCCGCAGTTCGGAGGCGGCCGGGGCGTCGGTGTCGCCTTGTCCCTGGAGGGCGCGGCGGGCTTCGGGGAGTGCCCTCAGGAGCGGGCTGGGGCGGCGGGAGGTGAACACCGGGGCGAACTGCTTCCAGTCGACGTCGGCGACGGTCACCAGCGTCTCGTCGTGGTCGAGGGCGTGCTGGAGCGCGCCGAGCGCCCGTGTGTCGTCGATCCGGGGCAGGCCGTGCTCCTCAAGGTTGAAGAGGCCGGTGTCGTCGGTGGGCGCGGTGCCTTCCCCGGTCGGTGCCCCGGCCCGCCAGATGCCCCAGTCGACGGTGGTCGCCCGCAGGCCGCGGCCACGCCGGTACTGGGCGAGGGCGTCGAGGTGGGCGTTGGCCGCGGCGTAGGCGCCGTGGTCTCCGCTGCCCCAGACGCCCGCGATCGAGGAGAACAGCACGAACGCGTCGAGCTCCCGGTCGAGCAGCGCGTCGAGGTGCGCCGCGCCCGCTGCCTTGGCGGCGACCACGCGCTCGTAGGCCGCCACGGGGACGGTTTCGAGGGGGGCGAGCGCGATGTACGCGGCGGCGTGGACGACGGCGGTGACGGGCGTGCCGTCCGCTTCGAGCCCGGTGAGGAGCCGTTCGACCTGGTCACGGTCGGCGAGGTCGCAGACGGGCATCGCCAGGGTGGTACCGGACGCGGCGAGTTCCGCGCGGAGTTCGGCCGCGGCCGGCACCTCCTCCCCGCGCCGCCCGGGCAGGACGAGGTGGGTGGCGCCGCCGCGGGCGAGCCAGCGGGCCAGGCGCGGTCCGAGGGCCCCGGTGCCGCCGGTCAGCAGCACGGTGCCCCGGGGTTTCCAGGCACGCTCGGGACGGGCGC
>NZ_BHZI01000053.1 GCF_004305975.1 Streptomyces otsuchiensis | reverse complement strand
AGAGGGGGCAGGCCCATGGGTAAGGGCATATCCCGCCTGATGGCGGGCGAAGTCCGCATGGAGTGCCAGTTCGAATAATCGGCTGATATTCGTTAGCCTGTCAATGATTCTTTGCGGATTCGTTGTTCAGGCGTACGCTGGTTGCGGATTTCGTAACGTATGAAAGGTGGTCAGGTGGAGCTCGACGACATCGACCGGCAGATCATCGCCCAGCTCCAGGGCGACGGCCGGCGCCCGTTCACGCAGATCGCGAGCGACCTGGGGGTGAGCGAGGGGCTGGTGCGCTACCGCGTGCAGCGGCTGACCAGGGAGAAGGTCATGCAGGTCGTCGGCATCGCCGACCCGCTCAAGATCGGCTTCGACCTGATGGTGATGGTCGGCATCCGGGTCCGGCCCGGGCTGGTGCGCGAGGTGGCCGACCGGGTGAGCAAGTTCCCCGAGGCCAGCTACGTGGCCTCCATCGGCGGGGATCTCGATCTGCTGCTGGAGGTCGTCTGCCGGGACACCGCGCACTTCGCGGATCTCCTCAACAACCGTCTCCACCACATCGAGGGCGTGACCTCGACGCAGACCTTCCTGATCCTGGAGATCCACAAGATGGCGTACGGCTGGGGCGTTCCGGACGCACCGGCCGCCGAGCGTCCCGAGCCGCACGTCCCCGTGCTCCGGGAGTGAGGCGCCCGGGGGGCGGGCCGCTCCGCCGGTCATGTCCGCTCCCTGGCCCAGTCCGCGATCTCCCCGGCGGTGGCCGTCCAGATCGCGTCGTCCTGGGCCGCCGCCGCCACGATCCGCTCCAGAAGCTCCAGCCGGCCGGGACGGCCGATGACCTGCGGGTGGAAGGTGTGCACACACAGGCCGCCCAGGCGGTCGATTCCGGCCGCCTCGGCCGCCCAGATCGCCCCGGCCGCCTCGTTGGTGGCGATGGTCCGGCTGAACGAGGTCTGCGCGAACCAGAAATGGGCCGCGTCGTCGAGCGTCCAGTGCACCGGCAGCTCGACCACGTCGGTGCCGGGATGCCGGTAGGGCCTGATGTCCGCCATCAGGTTCGAGGCGTAGGAGAGGCCGTGCCGGTGGAGCAGTTCGACGGTGTGCGCGCTGACGTCCCAGGACGGTGCCCGGTAGCCCCGGGCGGTGACGCCGTGGGTGGCCCGCAGCGCCGCCAGGCCGCGCAGCAGCTCCTCTTCCTCCTCGTGGGCGGTGAGAGCCGCGGGCGGACGGTGCGTGTATCCGTGGTGGGCGATCTCGTGCCCCGCCTCCAGCACGCTGCCCACCGCGTGCGGGTAGCGCTCCGCGACCCGGCCGGGCACGAAGAACGTGGCGCGTACCTCGTAGCGGCGCAGCAGGTCGAGCACCAGCGGCACCGCGACCCGGGGGCCGTACTCGCCCTGTGACAGCAGCCCCGGCCTCCGCGCGGCACTGGGCTGTTCGGCCAGCCAGACCTCGTCGGCGTCGAGGTCGAAGGTCAGGCACGCCGCCGAGCGTGCGCCGCCGGGCCAGGCGGGCTCAGCCACCGTCGGGGACCTTGTGCGGTTCGGTGATGCTCAGCACGTTGCCCTCGGGGTCGTGGAACGCCCGGAAGCGGTACCAGATCCCGCTGGGGTGATCCCACCGCCGGGCCTCTCCGGCCCAGGTCACCTTGCCGTCGAGCGCCGCCACGGCCTCGTCGAGGTCCGTCACCGTCAGCCCGAAGGCGGACAGCCCCGGGGGGTCCTGCGCAGCGACGTGCACCCGCCGCTGCGGCTGCTCGGTGGAGGCGGTCTCGAATATGTAGAGCGTGACCTCGCCGGCCTGCAGCGCCGCCCAGCCACTGCCCTGTTCGTAGGGGAGGAAGAGCGGCAGCCCCAGGACGTCGCGGTAGAAGCCGACCATCCGCTCGACGTCGCGGCACAGCAGATCGATGTTGTCCAGATGCACGGCGGCCTCCTCAGGCGTCGAGTCCGCGGCCGGTGTTGCCGCGCAGCGCGTCGAACTCGTAGATGTTGTTCATGCCGATGGACAGGCCGCCGTCCACGGGGAAGGGGTGGCCGGTGGAGAACGAGGACTCGTCCGAGCAGAGGAAGAGCGCCATGGCGGCGATCTCCTGCGCCGTGCCCAGGCGGCGCAGCGCGTGCATGCTCGTGACGGCCTGCCGCGCGGCCGCGGGGTCGGGGTGGTCGTCGGCCCACTGCTCGACCATCGGCGTCTCGATGTAACCGGGGACGATCGCGTTGCACCGGA
Organism: Streptomyces otsuchiensis; assembly: GCF_004305975.1. Taxonomy (GTDB): domain Bacteria; phylum Actinomycetota; class Actinomycetes; order Streptomycetales; family Streptomycetaceae; genus Streptomyces; species Streptomyces otsuchiensis. The sequence continues at coordinate 22,091 of NZ_BHZI01000053.1, read as the reverse complement.
TGTTGTCCGGCCCGTGCTCCACGGCGATGGCCCGGGTCAGCGCCAGGATGGCGCCCTTGCCCGCCGCCTGGACGGCGATGCCCGGCTCGGGAACGACCGCGAAGGTCCCCGACATGGTGACGATGCTGCCGCCGCCCAGGCGCCGCATCCGGGGTACGGCGGCGCGGGCGCACAGATAGGTGCCCCGGACGTCCACGGCCATGAAGGCGTCCCAGCGGTCGGGCTCGGTCGCCATCAGCCCGCCCTCGTGCCTGGCCCCGGCCTGCGCGACGACGGCGTGCGGACCGCCCAGCTCCTCGGCGGCCGCCATCAGGGCCTCCACGTCCTCCTCGCGGGAGACGTCGCAGCGCAGTGCGGTCGCCCGCCCGCCTGCCTCCTCGATTCCCCGGGCCACCGCACCGGCCTCCTCGACCAGGAGGTCGCCCAGCACCACATGGGCGCCCTCCGCCGCCAGCCGCTCCGCGATGGCCTTGCCGTTGCCCCGGCCGGCCCCGGTGACCACCGCGACCCTGTCTCTCATCCGCATCCGTGCTCCTCGGGCTCCTGTTGGCGAAATCCTTGACGGACCAGCCGCCTCATCGAGTGATTCGTTAAGCTAGCACGCAGGCTTTGCGAAATGAACAAGATGCGTCGATCATTCTTCGATTCTCGAGAAGGGGCGACAGAACGCCATGGAGACGGACATAAGCAGCAGGACCTTCCGCGTCGCCGCGATCCCGGCCGACGGAGTGGGCGCCGAGGTGGTCGCGGCCGGCCGCACCGTCCTGGACGCGCTCGCCGCCGACTCCGGCGGCGCCTTCGCCTTCGACTGGACGGAGTTCCCCTGGGGCTGCGGCTACCACGAACGCACCGGGCGCATGATGGACGAGGACGGACTGGAGCGGCTGGCGACGTTCGACGCCATCTACTTCGGGGCCGTCGGCTGGCCGACCGTCCCGGACCATGTCAGCCTGTGGGGACTGCGGTTGAGGATCTGTCAGAGCTTCGACCAGTGGGCCAACGTCCGCCCCGTGCGCTTCCTGCCGGGCGTCCGCAGCCCGCTGCGGTCGGCCGACGAACACGACCTGGACTGGGTGGTCGTCAGAGAGAACAGCGAGGGCGAGTACGCCGGCCTCGGCGGGCGCAACCTCGCCGGCCGGGGCCCGGGCGGCGAGGTCGCCGTCCAGACCGCCCTGTTCACCGAGGTCGGGTGCGAGCGCGTGATGCGCTTCGCCTTCGAGCTGGCCCGCACCCGCCGGCACCGCAAGGTCTCCAGCGTCACCAAGAGCAACGCCCAGCAGTACGGCATGGTGCTCTGGGACGACGTCTTCCGCCGGGTGGCGCGGGACTACCCCGACGTCGAGTCCGAGAGCGTGCTGGTGGACGCGATGGCCGCCAGGTTCGTGCTGCGGCCCCAGGACCTCTCGGTGGTGGTCGCCTCCAACCTCAACGCCGACATCCTCTCCGACCTCGGGAGCGCGCTGGCCGGCAGCCTCGGCCTCGCCGCCAGCGCCAACCTCAACCCCGAGCGGCGCTTCCCCAGCATGTTCGAGCCGGTGCACGGGTCGGCCCCGGACATCGCCGGGCAGGGGGTGGCCAACCCGATCGGTGCCGTCGGCAGCGCCGCGCTGATGCTCCAGCACCTCGGACTGCCGGACCAGGCCGCCCGGCTGGAGCGAGCCGTCGCCGCCACCACCGAGGCCGGCGTACTGCCCCGGGACCTGGGCGGCACCGCCTCCACCGGGGAGGTCACCGCCGCGCTGGTGGACCACCTCGCCGACTGAGCCGCGCACGGCCGGCCGCGCGGGCGCGACCGGCCGTGCGGGCGGTGTGCGGCGGCGGGCGGTGTGCGAAGTGCCACGGGGCCGTTGGCGGACACGCGCGGCGCCGGGGTGCCACAGTGGAGTACCCGACACCGGCCAGCTGGAGAGTGAGACCAACCGTGCGCCTGCTTCTCATCCGCCATGGGCAGACCCCTTCCAACGTCCGCCAGCTGCTGGACACGGCGGAACCGGGGCCGGGGCTCACCCCGCTGGGACAGCGACAGGCGGAGGCACTGCCGGCAGCGCTGGCGGGAGAGGAGATCGGTGCCCTCTACGCCTCGAACCTGACGCGTGCCCAGCAGACCGCCGAGCCGCTGGCGACGCGGACAGGGCTGGAGATCCAGGTCCGCGACGGTATCCGCGAGCTGTCCGCCGGGGAGCTGGAGATGCGCGGTGACGAGAGTTCCGTCGAGACCTACCTGAGCACCGTCTTCGCCTGGTCCGCCGGCGACACCGAGGCGCGCATGCCCGGCGGGGAGAACGGCGAGGAGGCACTGTCGCGGTTCGACGCCGTGGTCCGGGAGGCCGCCGGAACGGGAGTGCCCACCGTCGCGATGGTGAGCCACGGGGCCGCGATCCGCATGTGGGCGGCGGCCCGCGCGGACAACGTCGACGTCGCCTTCGCGGCCGCCCACCATCTGGAGAACACCGGTGTCGTCGTGCTCTCCGGCACGCCCGACGCGGGCTGGCACGCCGAGCGCTGGGCCGACCGGACCGTCGGCCGTGAGCGTGGCTCCCGGAACGAGAGCGGCCCCGCCGGCGACACCATCGACGACGCCTGAGCCCGTTCGGCGGCCGCCGCGACGGAGCACCGTGAACGGCCGCTGTACTCAGAGGTGGACGCGCCGGCCCACGATCATGGTCGTCGCGTCGGGGACGTCGAGCAGGTCCGCCGGGTGGGAGGTGAACCGGTCGAGCAGCCGGTAGATCCGCCACCGGGCACGAGAGCGCAGCCCCTTCGGCTCCAGGGCGACGCGTGCTTCGGACAGGACGTAGCTCGCGTCCAGGACCCCGGGCAGGCCGGGATCGACGAGCGCGGCCGCCGCCAGGATCTCGCGCGGCCGGAAGTCGTCGTCGTACCCGATGCTGACCCGCACGACCCACACCCCCACATCCGTCCCGGCGCCGTCGACGACCGGTGTGCTGTCGGTGCCGGCCGCGGGGGTGTCCCGGGTGCGGCAGCACAGGATCACGACGCGCCGGTGCAGGCTGTTCTCGTTCTCCAGCTGCATGCGGAGCGCGAGCGGCGCGCGCTGATGGTCGTGGCCGATGAAGACGGCGGTGCCGTCCGGCCGGGGGAGCTCACCGCCGCGTGCCCGGACCTGCGCGACGACCTCGCCGATGGGCAGTTCGAGCGCCCGGCTCGCGGCACGGACCTTCGCCCGCGCGGTCCACCAGGCGTACATGACGGTTCCGAGCGTGAGCGTCACCAGCACCGGAAGCCAGCCACCGGTGCGGATCTTCGGGAGGTTGGCCACCAGCACGGCCAGGACGACGCACAGCACCACGACGGCGACGGCGAGCCACGCCCACTTCCGCGACTGCGCCAGCCGGACCGTCAGCAGCAGCGAGGTGACGGTGATGGTGATCGTCACCGCCAGTCCGTACGCCGAGGCGAGGGCGGCGGAGCTGCCAAATCCCACCACCAGCAGGATGACGCCCGGCAGCAGCAGCCAGTTGACGACGGGCAGGTAGACGCGCGGGCCGCGCACCGTTCCGTGGGCCGGTGGCAGCAGCCGGAGCCGGCCGGCCTGGTGGACCACGGTGAAGGCGCCGGAGATCACCGCCTGGGAGGCGATGACGGTGGCCGCCGTCGCCAACACGACCGCGGGCAGGGCCAGCCAGGTCGGCACCAGCGCGTAGAAGGCCGACCCGGTCACCGGGCCCTCGGAGAGGATCGCCGCCTGGCCGACGTAGGTGAGCAGCAGCGAGGGCATCACCACGAGCATCCACGCCCGTGTCACCGCCCGGCGCCCGAAGTTCCCCATGTCCGCGTAGAGCGCCTCGGCCCCCGTCACCGCGAGGACGGCGGCGCCGAGCGAGAGGAACGCGGTGTGCGGGTGCTCCGCGAAGTAGAGCACCGCCCAGTGCGGCGACAGCACCGCCAGCGCCTCCGGCTGGCGGACGACCGCCGCCAGACCCACCCCCGCGCTCAGCGCGAACCAGCCGATCATCACCGGGCCGAACCAGCTGCCGATGGCCTGCGTGCCGCGCCGCTGGACCAGGAACAACGCGATCAGCACGCTCAGCGCCAGCGGCACGACGAACCGGGCCAGGCCCGGTGCCGCGACCTCCAGCCCCTCCACCGCCGACAGCACCGAGATGCCCGGGGTGATCAGGCTGTCGCCGAGGAAGGCCGCGGCGCCGATGATGGCCAGCGTCGTCAGCACCCTCCGGGTCCGCGGCGACGTCCGCCGGTCCCGCCGCAACAGCGTCAGCAACGCCAGCAGCCCACCGTCACCGTGGTTGTCCTGCCGCAGCAGCAACCTGACGTAGAGGACCGCCACCACGCTGACCATCAGCCAGATCACGGTCGAGGTGGCCCCGAACACCACCGCCCGCGAAGCATCGGGCGTGGTCTTCAGCACGGCGTCCATCGCGTACAGCGGGCTGGTGCCGATGTCGCCGAAGACGACTCCCAGCGCGCCCACCACCGCGCCCGGACCGGCGGCGCGCACCGTGCTCACGCCGGTGCCGGCGCGGGCCCGGCCGTGCGGGCCCGCACCCCGGGTTCCGGACGGGCCGGAGCGACTCCGCCGTGCGCGACGTGCGCCACCTGCGCCTTCCCCGCGACGAACCTTCACGGGGAGAGCGTATTTCCGATCTCCCCGGCGCGCTGGGTGACCGGCGCGCGCCGCGGACGGCGACGGCTCTGTGAGTGAGAGCCGTCGCCGTCCGGGGTCAGTCCGCGCGCGGGCATGGCGGCGTGGACCGAGTGGTCCAGCCGGGTGACCACCGCCCGTACCCGCGCTGCTGCCAGGTGGGCGGCAGGCGCCGGGCTAGCGGTTCGCCGCCTGCCGCTCCTCGGAGTGCCGGTTCTCCGGCGCCTCGTGCGGGGGCGTCACCGCGGAAGAGGCCGTGGCGGTCGTCCCGGCGGGGACCTGGGCGGCGCCCGGGGGCGGGCCGATCCGCCGGGTCAGGGCCTCGCCCTCCACGTCGAGGTCCGGCAGCGCCCGGTCGAGCCACTTCGGCAGCCACCAGATGTTCTTGCCGATGATCGCCATCGCGGCGGGGACGATCAGCATCCGGACCAGGAAGGCGTCTGCGATGACGCCCACGGCGAGGGCGAAGCCGATGGTCTTGATGATCGAGTCGTCTCCCAGCGCGAACCCGGCGAAGACCCCGAACATGATGAGGGCGGCGGCGGTGACGACCCGGGCGCTGTGGGCGAAGCCGTCGACGACGGCCTGCCGTGCCTCGGTTCCCCGCACGTACGCCTCGCGCATCCGGGTGACGAGGAAGACCTCGTAGTCCATGGCCAGACCGAAGAGCACACCGGTCAGCAGCAGCGGCAGGATGAAGAGGACCGGCGAGGTGGCGTCGAGGCCGATCAGGCTGTTCAGCCACCCCCACTGGAAGACGGCGACCGTGCAGCCGAGGGCCACACCGACGGAGAGCAGGAAACCGAGCGCGGCCTTGAGCGGCACGAGGACGGACCGGAAGACCAGGACCAGCAGGACGAAGGCCAGCCCGACGACCACCAGCAGGTAGAGCGGGAAGACGTCCGCCAGCTCCTGGGAGATGTCCACGCCGACGGCGGTCTGGCCGGTGACCATGGCCTGGGCGCCCGTCTCGTCGGGCAGGCCGGAGAGCGCGCCGCGGATCGAGTCGACGAGTTCCTTGGTCGTGGCGTCGGAGGGCCCGCCCTCGGGGATCACCGTGAAGTTGGCCAGGTCGACGGCGTCGAGCTGTTCGCCGAGAGCCTCCCGGGCCTCCTCGGACCCGTCGGCCAGCGGCGGGATGATGTGGGCGACGCTGCCGCCGGCGGACTCCAGCTCGCCGTGGACGATGTCGACGGCCGCCAGCTTGTCGTCGGCGCCGGCGGTGTCGACGACGACGAGGAGCGGGCCGTTCATTCCCTCCCCGAAGTTGTCGGCGATGAGGTCGTGGGCGACCCGGCTGTCGCTGCCGGCCGGGTTGACGCCGCTGTCGAGGATCGCGAGTTCCATGCTGGCTACCGGGATGGAGATGACACCGGCCAGCGCCACGCCTCCGACGAGGGTCGAGAAGCGGTGCTTGGTGACGGCCCGCGCCCAGCGGCGCCCGGCGGTCTCCGCCTCCGGAGCGTCGGGGCCGGTCCCCTCGGATGCCTTGCGGCGGCGGGGCCTGACCACCGAGCGCCCGGCGAAGCCGAGGAACGCGGGCAGCAGCGTCAGCGAGATGAGCACCGCGAACGCGACCATCGCCGCCGCCGCGACACCCATCTGCGTGAGGAAGTCGATGCCGGTGATCGCCAGGCCCAGCAGCGCGATGATGACCGTCAGGCCGGCGAAGATCACGGCGGAACCGGCGGTGCCGACGGCGGTTCCGGCGGCTTCCTCCAGAGAGCGGCCCGCCCGTACCTCGTGCTGGTAGCGGGAGAGGATGAACAGCGCGTAGTCGATGCCGACCGCCAGGCCGAGCATGGTGCCGAGCGCCGGGGTGACCGCGTTCAGCTCGACGAACCCGGTCAGCGCGGTGATGCCGGCCGCGCCGATGCCCACGCCGATGATCGCCGTGACCAGCGGCATCCCGGCGGCGATCATGGAGCCGAAGGTGATCGCGAGGACGACGAAGGCGACACCGATTCCGATGACCTCGGCGAGATCGTCGTGCAGGTCCGCGCCGGCCGCGTCGCCGCCGACGACCGCGCGCAGCCCGGCGTCCTCCGCGCTCTGCTTCACGGCGTCCAGCGCCTCGTGGTCCGCCGTGGCGACCTCTCCGGGCGGCGTGCTGTAGTTGACCGCCGCGTAGGCGACCGCGCCGTCCTCGGAGACCGTGCCCGTGGTGAACGGATCGTCCACGGAGATCACGCTCCCCGTGTCGGCCAGGGCGAGGGATTCCTCGATGACCTGACGGTGCGCGGGGTCGGTCAGCGACTCGCCCGCCGGCGCCTCGAAGACGACCCGGGCGGTCGCGCCGTCCGGGCTCGCACCGGGGGAGCGTTCCTCGATCAGCTCGAACGCGTCGGTCGACTCCATGCCCCGCAGGGTGAAGCTCTCGGTGGTCTTGCCGGAGAGGGTCGCCGCGCCGACACCTGCCAGCGCGAGGAGCAGGAGCCAGGCCACCACCACGACCCTGCGATGGATGAAGGACCAACGGCCCAGTTTGAACAGCTGCCATGCCATGGCGGATATCCCCTTCGTTGAGGACGAACGGTCGGTGAGATGAGTGATTCGCGTGTCTCGCGCGCGGCGCGGCGCCGGGGGTGACGTCGTGTCACCGGGGCCGGTCGCGGTCTCCCGGGGCCTTGCCGCCGGGGTGCCCGGTACGGGCGGTGTTCGTGATGCGTCGTGCCGTGCCGTGCCGTGCTGACGACTTCCGTGTCGTGCCGACGGGGGCGGTGGCTACGCGGGGGTGGCTACGCGGGGCTGGCCGGGTTCCGCAGCCAGGCCGTGCTGTCGGCCGGGAGCATGCCGTCGACGAGCGGGCGGCTCGACAGCAGTACGTCACCGGGCGGCAGGTACGCCGGGGTGTCGCCGAAGTTGGTCACCGAGGTCCAGCGCGCTCCGCGGGTGAACGCGACCAGCCGCGGTCCCAGGTCGAGCCAGGTCACCGGCCCCTCGGTGCGCAGCTGCCGGCGGATGCGCAGCGCCCGGCGGTAGAGGGAGAGGGTGGAGCCGGGGTCGCCGGACTGGAGCGCCACGGACAGATCGCCGAACCAGGTGGGCTGTGGCAGGTGTGCCGCGTGCTCGCTGAATCCGAAGAAGGGCGCCTGGGTGTTCCAGGGCAGTGGGACGCGGCAGCCGTCGCGGCTCGGGACGGCGGCGTCCTCCTTGCCGGTGACCGGGTCCTGGGCGACCTCGCGGGGCAGCGACACCTCCGGCAGTCCGAGCTCCTCGCCCTGGTAGAGGTAGGCGCTGCCCGGGAGGGCGAGTATCAGCATGCTCGCGGCGCGGGCACGGTCCAGGCCGGTGCCGCCGGGCGGGGGAGGGGCGTCGAGGGTGCCGCCGGCCGGATCGGTGCCGTTCACCGGATCGGCCGCCAGGCGGGTCGCGTGGCGCGGCATGTCGTGGTTGGAGAGCACCCAGGTGCTGGACGAACCGCTCGCCTCGGCCAGGCCGAGGTTCTGGCGGATCACCTCGCCGAACGCCGTCGCGTCCCAGGAGGCCAGCAGCAGGTCGAAGTTGAAGACCTGGCCCAGGCTCCGCGGGCTCGCGTAGCGGGCGCGCCGGTGTGCGGCCACCCATGCCTCCGCGACGGCGAACCGCGGCGGCTCGTAGCTGTCGAACAGCGCGCGCCACTCCGCGTACACCTCCTGCACGTCGTCCCGGTCGTAGATGGGGTTCTGCCCCTCGCCGAAGAGGACGCCCTCACCGCGACCGTCGGCGCCGCCGACCAGCGCGGGGAAGCCGGGCAGCACGTCGTCCCAGTCCGGCAGTGGTTCGCTCAGGTCCTTGGTCAGGCACATCGCCGCGTCGACCCGGAAGCCGGCGACGCCCCGGTCGGCCCAGAAGCGCAGCGTGCGGAGGAAGTCCGCGCGTACCTCGGCGTCGGCCCAGTTCCAGTCGGGCTGGTGGGGGGTGAAGAGGTGCAGGTACCACTGGCCGTCCGCCACGCGCGTCCAGGCGGGCCCGCCGAAGAACGCCGGCCAGTCCGAGGGCGGCAACTCCCCGTTCTCGCCCCGGCCCTCGCGGAAGACGTAGCGCTCCCGGGCCCTGGAGCCGCGCCCGGCGGCGAGTGCCTCCCGGAACCACGCGTGCCGGTCGGAGCTGTGGTTGGCCACGATGTCGATGACGACCTTGATCCCGGCCTCGCCGAGGCGGCGGACCACCTCGTCGAACTCCTCCAGCGTCCCGATGGCCGGATCGACGTCGCGGTAGTCGTCCACGTCGTAGCCCCCGTCCGTCAGGGCCGAGGGGTAGAACGGGCTGAACCAGACCGCGTCGACGCCGAGTTCTACGAGGTGGTCGAGGTGGCTCAGCACGCCCCTCAGGTCACCGATGCCGTCGCCGTTCCCGTCGGCGAAGCTGCGCGGATAGACCTGGTAGACGACCGCCTCCCGCCACCAGTCCGCGCCGCTCGGGTCGCGGCCGGTGACGGTGTCTGTGCTGTGCGCGTTCGGCATGGTCTCTCCCAGATGCTCAGCCCGGCATGACGGCGCCGACGGGTCAGCGCTTCTCCAACACGCTACACCAAAAAGTTCCGCGTGGAACTTTTCGCGTATGGTGGAGCCCTGCCCGTCCCGCGCACCCCGCGCGGCGGCGGCCCGAGGCCCGGAGGGGCCCCGCGCCGCGGCGGGTGAGCACTCGGTGAACCGCGTCTCCGCCATACTTGCGGGGTCGCGTCATCGGGGAAGGGAGAGGTGATGACAGGCGTGAAGAACACCGGAGAACAGGCGTCGTCGGCGACGCCCCGAGGGCAGCGGGGCTCCTACCGCAAGGGAGTCGAGCGCCGCCGTCAGATCCTCGACCGGACCGTCACCGTGTTCAACGAGCGCGGCTTCGAGAACACCTCGCTGCGCGCCATCGCGGAGTCGGTCGGCCTGACCCACGCCGCGGTGAACCGGTACTTCGGCTCACGCGAGCGCCTGTTCCTCGAAGTGCTGCGCGAGGCCGACCAGCGGGCCGAAGCCGAGCTTACGGTGGACGAAGGGCTGGGGGCCGCGCTGCGCAGCGCGGACGTCGTCACCCGCGTGCCGGGCCTCATGGCGCTGTTCAACAGCATGCTGGCCCGCGCGCTGGAATCCGATAACGAGGAGTCGCGCGCCTACTTCGTCGAACGCTACGAACGGCTGCGCGGTCAGATCCGGCTGATCCTCGACCACGGACGTGCGGCCGGCGTCGTCCGCGACGACGTGCCCCTGGACGTCGCGGCCTCGCTGCTCCTCGCCGCCCTGGACGGACTCTCGACCCAGTGGCTGCTCGACGACAGCGTGGACATGCACGCGGGCATGGCGCTGCTGGACCGGCTGCTCACCGCGGTACCCGCCGAGGAGACGCCGGGGTCCGGCTGAGATCCCGCCGGGGTTGAGCTGTTCGACCGGTTCCGCCCCGCCGGCCACGCCCTTCCCGGTGCGGGCGGCGGGGCGGAGCCGTATCCGGTTCGGCGTGGTGTCAGCTGCGGCGGGCGGCCCACACGGTGCGTTCGGTGCGCACCGACAGGTCGTCGCGGCGCAGGAGGCTGTGCGGGCCGTCCGGGTCGAGCAGCCGGTCGAGCGCGGCGAGGTCGCCGGCTGCGAGTGTCTCGGCGGCGGCGCCGCGCACCCGCTGGAGGACGCCGGACGCGTAGCGGGCGACGGCCGGGTCGTGGGAGCCGTCCATGTCCACGGTGACGGTGCGTTCGCCGGTGAGCGTGAAGCCGGCGGCGTCGATCATCGGTCCCCAGTCGGCGCCGCGGTGCGGCAGGTGTTCCGCGTGGAGGCGGTCGGCCGCCGCGTGGCAGCGCTCTTCGAGGCCGGGCCGTTCCTCGGGAGCGTCGGCCGGCAGGAAGCGGGGGAGTCCGGCCAGCTCGACGACGGCGAGCAGCGCGCCGGGGGCGAGGAGGTCGTGGAGGGCCCGCAGGGCGCGGGCGGGGTCGGCCAGGTGGTGCATCGAGGCCGAGGCCCAGACCAGGTCCGGCGCGCCGAGGTCGGGCCAGGCCTCGGCGTCGAGGTCGGCCCGCACCGTGTGCACGCGGTCGGCGACGCCCTTGGCGTGCGCCGCGTTCCGCAGCCGGTCGAGGTGCCCGGGGGAGGAGTCGACGGCGGTGACGTGGGCTGCCGGGAAACGGTCCAGGAGGGCGAAGGTGCCCGCCCCCGTACCGCAGCCCAGGTCGACGATGCGGGAGGGGGCGGAGGTCAGGGGCAGCCAGGCGGTGATGGCGGCGGTGTGCTCGGCGAGGACCTCCGCGTCGAGATCGAGGATCTCCGCCTGGGCGGCGTCCTCGGCCGGCCGGTGGAGGCGGTGGTGCGCGCCGGTCAGGGGGCTGTGCGGGTGTGGGTGCGACATGTCGTCACCGTACGACCGCCTTGCGTCTGCGGCAGGGCGTGTCCCGGAACGCGCAAGACGGAGGCGGCCCCGCGTGCCCGATGCGCAAGGAGCGCCCGCGCCGGGGGTGTGCCGGGAGGTGGTGTCACGCGCGGGGGCCGGCGGCGGCGGCGCTGTCGCGCTGGTGTCCGCGGCGGGCGTCGCGGTCGAAGATGCCGAGGATCTCGCACGGGCCGCCCTCGGCGCCGATAGCGTGCGGCATCATCGTGGGGAACTCGGCGGCCTGATTGGTCTCGACGCGGACGCGGCGGTGACCCAGCATCAGGACGGCGGTGCCGGCGAGCACCACCAGCCACTCCCGTCCCGGGTGGGCGCGCATCCGGGCGGGGTTGTCGGGCGGCGGCCCGGTGATCCGCTGACGGACCACGCTCATGCCCGGGTCGCCCTTGACGGGCCAGCGCATCAGGCCGTGGGCCCCGTCGATCGTCGGGCTGGTGACGATGTCGTCGGTGGCGGTCTCCACGAGCTGGTCGAGGGTGGTGTCCAGGGCGCGGGCGAGGGTCACGAGCTGGTCCAGGGCGAGCCGGCGCTGCCCGTTCTCGATGCGGCTCAGCGAGGACTGGCTGAGGTTGGCGCGGGTGGCCAGTTCCTCCAGCGACCAGCCCTGTGCGACCCGCAACCCGCGGATCCGCTTGCGCACCAGGCTGTCCAGCTCGTCGTCCTCTTGCGTCATGGGCAACATGGTATGCGTCTCACGCGGTCGGCGCGGCCTGATGTGCCCCCGGTGCGGGGGTGCGGGGGTGCGGCGGGGCCAGGTGCGGCCGGGTCAGGCGAGGTCGGCCGGGCGTACCCGCAGTTTGGCGGCGATCCGGGCCAGGGCCAGCTGGTCGGCGGCGGACAGCGGGTCGAGTACCTGTTCCCTGACCGCCCGCACATGGGTCGGGGCGGCGGCCGTGACGACCTCGAAGCCGGCGTCGGTGAGGGAGGCGATCGTGTAGCGGCCGTCGTCGGGATCGGGTGAGCGCTCCATCCAGCCGCGCTGCTCGAACCGCTTCACGACGTTCGAGAGCCGGGAGAGCGAGCCGTTGGCGAGGTAGGCGAGTTCGCTCATGCGCAGCCGGCGCTCGGGCGCCTCGGAGATCTGGCTGAGCACGAGGTACTCGAAGAGGGTCACTCCCGCCTCGCGCTGGACCGGCGCCTCCAGGCGGCCGGGCAGCAGCAGGATGAGCGAGATCAGCCCGGTCCACGCCTCCTTCTCCGCCGGGTTCAGCCATGCCACCTCGTCTGGGGAGCCGTTGTCGTCGCCCGGGGTCGCAGTCGCCATGGGGACACGATACTCAGCCGCTCTCACTTCACGCATGAAGTAAAACCGTGGTACGGTCACTACAAGCTTGAAGTCAACGAGAAGGAGTTCCCCATGTCCGCCACCGTCAATGACCGGCCGCGGTTGTTCTCCACCCCCGGCTACGGCGACGCGCTGTTCGACACGAGGCACTACCGGCAGGCGGTGAGGACCGGCGACCGGGTCGAGATCTCGGGGCAGGGCGGGTGGGACGAGGAGTTCGCCTTCCCCGAGTCCCTGGAGGACGAGATCGTCCGTGCCTTCGACAACGTCGAGCGCACGCTCGCCACCGCCGGCGCGACCTGGCGCGACGTCATCTCCGTGGACTCGTACCACCTCCCGACCGCCACCGACACCATCGGTGACGACCAGACCCGTGTCATGGTCGAGCAGTTCCGCCGGCGCATGGGGGAGCGCGCCCCCATCTGGACCCAGATCGGCGTGGCGGCGCTCGGCGCCCCCGGTATGCGCGTCGAGATCCGGGTCGCCGCCGTCATCGGCGAGCGCGACTGACGGGTGGGCCCCGGGGTGCGCGCGCCCCCGGATGCGCGCACCCCGTGTCCGGCCCGGCGCGTCCGGTGCGCACTCCTCCGTCGGTGACCCCCTGACTTGCCCACTGGGAAAGTCAGGGGGTACTTTCCTGGTGGGAAAGTCAGGGACCGGCTCCGCGTGGGGCCGTCACGGGAGGGCGAAGGTCGTGAGTACACCGGTGAACGCCGAACAGGCGTGGAGGGATCTGCAGCGCATCCGGGTCCCGCAGGAGCGCGTGCTCGACGAGGCCGAGCGGAGCGCTTCCGGCGGTCCCGCGGCGGCGTACGGCACGGCCGCGCTCATGTGGGTCTTCCTGGCCGGTCTCGGACTCGACCTGCCCCGGTGGGGCGTCTGGCTGGCCATCGCCGCCTACGTCGCGCTGCTGGGCGCGCTCGCGGCGGGCCACCACCGCAGAAGCCGGATGCGACTGCACCGCACCCGCTGCACCTGGCGGATGTCCGCCGCGTTCGCCGCCGGGGGAGTGGCCATCGCCGGGGTGACCCTGCTCTCCGGCGGACTGGTCGAGCCGCTGGGGCCGCCGGCCGCCGGCCTGGTCCAGGCGACCGTCTCGACGGCGGCGTTCCTGCTGTTCGTCGGACCGGCGGGCCGCTGGGCCACGGGCTCGCTCCGCGGCGACGGCGAAGCGGCGACCCGTCAGGTGGCGGGCCGATGAGCACTCCCACCGGATTCGACGAGCTGATCCACCCCGCTACCCGGCTGTCCGTCGTCGCGCTGCTCGCGGCCACCGAATGGGCGGACTTCGCGTTCGTCCGCGACAGCCTCTCGCTCAGCGACTCCGCGCTCTCCAAGCAGCTGCACACCCTCGGGGAGGCCGGCTACCTGGAGCTGCGCAAGGAGGGCGGCGGCCGCAAGCGGCGCACCACGGTACGGCTGACGGACCACGGGCGCGCCGCGTTCGAGGGGCATGTGGCGGCGCTGCGGGCGATCGTCGAGAGCGCTGGGCCACCACCCGCGACCGGCGTGGCCCAGCCGTCCACCACCGAGGCGCGACAACGACAGCACGGCCACGCGGAGGCGGCACGATGACGTCCACGGCACCACCCGGACCCGCTCCGGCCTCGCCGCCCGCCACCACCGCCCAGCCCGTGATCCGGGCCCGCGGCGTCAGCATGGCCTACGGCGGCACCGACGTGCTCCACGGCATCGACCTGGCCATCCACCGCGGTGAGGTCTTCGCCCTGCTCGGGCCCAACGGAGCGGGCAAGACCACCACCGTCGAGATCCTGGAGGGCTTCCGGCGCCGCTCCGCCGGGGAGGTCAGCGTCCTCGGAGCGGACCCGGAGCGGGGCGACGACGCCTGGCGCGGCCGCATCGGCCTCGTTCTCCAATCCTGGCGCGACCACCGCCGGTGGCGGGTCGGGGAGCTGCTGTCCCACTTCGCGACCTACTACCCCGAGCCCCGCGACCCGGCGGCCCTGCTGGCCATGGTCGGCCTCACCGGCCACGCCGACCAGCAGGTGGACCGGCTCTCCGGCGGTCAGCGCCGCCGGCTGGACGTGGCGCTCGGCATCGTCGGCCGCCCCGAACTCCTCTTCCTGGACGAGCCGACCACGGGTTTCGACCCGGAGGCGCGCCACGAGTTCCACCTTCTCGTCGAACGGCTGGCCCGCGACGAGGGCGTCACCGTCCTGCTCACCACCCACGACCTGGTGGAGGCCGAGCGCCTCGCCGACCGGATCGCCATGCTGGTCGGCGGCCGGATCCGGGCCTGCGGCAGCCCGGCGGAGCTGGCCCGCCGCGCCGCCGCCCGGGCCGAGGTCCGCTGGACGGCCGACGACGGGACGACCCGCCGCGAACGCACCGCGGACCCCTCACGACTGGTCTGGGAACTCCACCGGGACGCGGACGGTCCCATCGCCGGCCTGGAGGTCCGCCGCCCGACGCTGGAGGACACCTACCTGCACATGGTGCACCGCGAGGACGACGCACCCGCCCCCGAACACCCGGACGGCACGGACGGTGCCGTGGGCGCGGAGGCACGGGCCGCATGAGAGGGACACCCATGACGACCACGAAGGACCACCCCGGCACGGCGGACCACCCCGGCACGGGGGAACCGGCGGAGCTGACGGGGCCACCGGCACCGCGCCGTCCCACCGGCCGTTTCTGGCGGGCCGGCCTCCGTCGCGGCGGCATCGAACTGCGGCACCTGCTCCGCAGCCCCAAGGAGCTGTCCGGCCAGCTGACCAACGTGGTCGTCGCGCTGCTGATCGCCTCCTACGTCAGCGGCGAGGTGCCCGGTACCTCGACCCCGCTGTCCCACCTGGTGCTCGCGGGCTTCGCCGCCTATCTGCTGTTCCAGGTCGGGCTGATCAGCCTCCCGCAGATGCTGGTGACCGAGCGGGAAGAGGGCACGCTGCTGCGGCTGCGCACCACCCCCGGCGGGATTCCCGCCTACCTCGTCGCCAAGTGCCTGCTGGTGGTGGTCATGGCCGTGGGCGCCCTGGCGCTGCTGCTGGCGGCCACCGCCCTGGTCGCGGACGGGCCGCTGCCGCGCGGGCCGGGCGGGTGGCTGACGCTGCTGTGGGTCACCACGCTCGGGCTGCTCGCCGTCGTGCCGCTGGGCGCCGCCATCGGCGCGGTCCTGCCCAACCCGCGCGAGGCACTGGCGCTGATCATGCTGCCGACGATGGGGCTGCTGTTCACCTCGGGAGCGGTGTTCCCGCTGACCGCGATGCCCGGACCGGTGCAGCAGGTGGCCTCCCTCTTCCCGCTGAAGTGGATGGCGCAGGGCCTGCGCGCGGCCCTGCTGCCGGACACGGCGCGGGCCGCCGAGGTCGCCGGCTCCTGGGAGCTGCCGATGGTCGCCCTGGTGCTGACCGCCTGGGCGGTGCTCGGCTTCCTCCTCGCGGTGCCGCTGCTGCGCCGGGCCGCCCGCCGGGAGTCCGGCTCCCGGCTGAGCGCGCGGCACCGCCGCGCGGAGCGGAGCGGGGCGCCGCCCGGGTAGCCGGGGCCACCACGCGGGCGCGCGTCAACGGCCCTGCTCGGCATCCTCGTCGGCGCCGCACTCGCCGTCTCCGGCGCGCTGATGCAGGGACTGACCCGCAACCCGCTGGGCAGCCCCGACATCATCGGGTTCAGCGGCCGAGCGCCGGTGGCACCCGCCGCCCGGCCCTCGGCCGAACACGGGCGCCACCGGCGCCGGGCGTCAGGCGGCGCCGCCGGGACGTCCGCCTAGGTACAGCTCGGAGAGCTGCGGGTCGGCCAGCAACTCCGAGGCCGGGCCGGTGATATGGACCCGGCCCAGGTCCAGGACACAGCCGATGTCGGCCGTCTCCAGCGCCCGCCGGGCGTTCTGCTCGACCAGCAGCACCGCCGTGCCCGCGTCGCGCATCCGCACGACCTGCTCGAAGACGGTGGCGGTGGTCTTCGGGTCCAGGCCCATCGAGGGCTCGTCCAGCAGCACCACCTTGGGGTCGACCATCAGCGAGCGGGCGAACTCGACCTGCTTCTGCTGGCCGCCGGAGAGCAGCCCCGCCAGCTGTTTCCAGCGCTCGCCGACGATCGGGAAGAGGTTCTGCACGAACTCCACCCGCTCGGCGACGCGTTCCTTGTCGCGCAGGGTGTAGGCGCCCAGCAGCACGTTCTCCCCGACGGTCATCTCACGGAAGACGCTGTGGCCCTGGAGCACGTGCGCCAGCCCGGCGGAGAGCATCTGCTGCGGCTCACGGCCGGTGACGTCGGTGCCGTCGACCAGCACCCGTCCCGAGCGCGGCTTCAGCAGCCCGCTGGCCACCTTCAGCACCGTGGACTTGCCCGCTCCGTTCGGGCCGACGAGGCAGACCACGGTGCCCGGCGGCACCTCGATGGTCAGGCCGCGCAGCACCATCGCCGCCCGGCCGTAACCGGCCTGGATGTCGTCGAGGGTGAGCAGCGGACGGACGGGCGCCGCCGTGGCGGAGGCGCCGGCGGTCTCGGTTCCCGGGGTCGCCGGTTCAGATGCCAAGGTATGCCTCCAGCACTCTCGGGTCGGACTGGACGACCGACGGGGGGCCCTCGGCGATCGGACGGCCCCGGTCGAAGACGATGACGTGGTCGGACAGGCTCATCACCATGTCCATGTTGTGCTCCACCACCAGGAAGGTCTTGCCCTCCGCGTTCAACTCCCGCACCAGCGTGCCGATGCGCCCGATCAGCGCCGGGTTCACCCCGCCCGCCGGCTCGTCCAGCATGATCGTCTCCGGGTCGGCCATCAGGACGCCCGCCAGCTCCAGCAGCTTCTGCTGACCGTAGGAGAGGTTGCCGGCCTCGATGTGCTCCAGGTGGTCGATGCCGACCCGCACCAGCAACGCGCGTGCCTTGTCGACCTCCTCGGGCTTGCGGGAGCCGGTGAACATCTCCCGCAGCCGGTCGCGGCGCACCGCGACCAGCATGTTCTCCAGCACCGTCATCCGGGGGAAGACCCGGCACAGCTGGAAGCTGCGCCCGATGCCGCCGCGAGCGATGGCGTGCGGCGCCTTGCGGGTGATGTCCCGGCCCCGGTAGCTCACGCTCCCGGAGTCGGGGGCGATCATCCCGGTGACGCAGTTGAAGAACGTCGTCTTGCCCGAACCGTTCGGTCCGATCAGGGCGTTGATCTTGCCGTGGTGGAAGGTCACGGTGGCGTCGTCGACGGCGTGCACCCCTCCGAAGGACTTGCTCAGCCCCACGGTCTCCAGGCTGCGGGGTGCCGCGGCCGGCTCCGGCGCGGCCGTGGAGCCGCCGCCGGTGCCGGTGGTGGTCCGGGTGGTCATCGCTCCTCCTCCTTCCCGGAACCGGCGGCGCCGGCTCCGTCCGTGCCGCCGTCGTCCGTGCGGTCGCCGTCGCCCGCCGTGCCGCCGGCCGCCGTGCCGCCGGCGGTGCGCGCGGCGGCCTCGGCGGCCGCCTCGCGGTTGCGTTCCAGCAGTTCGGCCGCGGTCATCTCGCGGATCGAGGACTGCTGCGGGCCGAAGCGCCGCACCAGGTCGCGGGCGGCCGGGATGATGCCGTCAGGCATGAAGAGCACCACCAGCGCGAGTAGCAACGCCGTCGCCACCAGGTGGAGTTGGGTGTCACCGAACTCCATCTTGAAGTACTCCAGCGCGGAGCCCACGATGAGCGCGCCCAGCAGCGGACCGAAGAGGTGGCGCACCCCGCCGAGCAGGGCCATCAGCACCATGTAGGCGCCGAGCATGATGGAGAACTGGAAGATCGGGTCGAGGTCGCCGAACCACAGCGCGTACATGCCGCCGGCCAGTCCGGTGAAGGTGCCGGAGATCAGGTAGGCCGCCAGCTTGTAGTTGCGGGTCGGCACGCCGAGCGCCTGCGCCTTGTCCTCGTCCTCCCGCACCGCCTTCAGCCCCATGCCGAACTGGGAGCGGTCGATCGCCCACCAGGCCAGCAGCATCACGCCGAGCAGCGCGGCGAAGAGGTAGAAGAAGACGCGGTGGTGCTCGGGCCGCAGCAGCTCGGGGAAGGGCCGCGGCACGACCAGGCCGTTGGAGCCGCCGGTGAAGGCGTCCCAGCCCTGGAAGACCAGGAGCGTGATCAGCACGAACGAGATCGAGACGATCACGAACGACGCGCCCCGCACCCGGAGCGCGGCGACCCCGACGGGGATCGTGACCACGAGCACGACCACCCCGCCCAGCAGCCACGCCACGAACGGCGACAGCTCCAGGTCCCGGATCAGCAGGGCCGTGCTGTAGGCGCCGAGACCGAAGAACGCGGCGTGGCCGAGGGAGACGTAGCCGGTGAAGCCGCCCATGAAGTTCCACGCGGTGGCGGTGCACGCGTAGCTGAGGACCACCACCCCGGCGGAGAGGATGTAGGGGTTGGGCGCCATCGAGGGGAAGGACAGCAGCAGTGCGGCGCAGACCAGGAAGGCTCCCAGCCGGATCAGCCGGCCGGTGGTCAGCCGGCCGCGCCACGGTCCGGCGCCCGCCGGGCGGCCGGCGCCGCCGGGGCCCGTCGTGTCGTCGGGGGCGGTGGAGGACCGGGTGTCAGAAGCGCTGGGCAAGACGACCTCCGAAGAATCCCTGCGGACGCAGCATCAGCGTCGCGAACAGCGCGACGTAGAAGAGCGTCTGCGCCCAGGTGGTGCCGAGCGGGACCTGCAGCAGGCTCTGGCCAATGCCCAGGACCATCGCCGCGATGGCGGTGCCGGGGATGGAGCCGAGGCCGCCGACGACGATGATCGCCATCAGCGGGCCGATCCAGTGCCAGTGCAGGGACGGATAGATGGTGGCGTCCAGCGACAGCGCGGTGCCGCCGATGGCGGCGGTGGCCAGGCCCAGCCCGAAGCCGAGTCCGGCGACCCGGTCGGTGCGGATACCGACCAGCTGGGCGGCCTCCTTGTGCTGGATGGTGGCCCGCAGCGCCTGGCCGAACCGGCTCTTCTTCATCAGCAGGTACAGCAGAGCCAGGGACAGCGCCGCCAGGGCGAACGCCATCAGCTTGACGACGGCGACGCTGGCGCCGAGGAAGTTGATGCTGTCGCCGGAGTAGGGCAGCTGGATGCGGCGCTGGGTGCCGCTCCACACGAACCCGATCATGCCCTCGATGAACAGGGCGATGGCGAAGGTCAGCAGCACCGACATCATGGTCAGCGTCGCCGGCCGCAGCCGGGTGATGAGCAGCCGCTGCATCCCGACGCCGATGCCGAAGAACAGCGGGACGGTGATGAGCAGCGAGAACAGCGGGTCCCAGCCGGTCTGCTGGTTGAAGTACCAGGCGATGTACGCGGCGAGGATCAGGAAGGCGGAGTGCGCGATCATGACGACCCGCATCACGCCGAAGTACAGGGTCAGGCCGGCGGCGAGCAGGGCGTAGAGTCCGCCCAGCAGCACCCCGAGGACCAGGCTCTGGAAGAGAAGTGCGGTGTTCACCCGGCGGTCACCAGGCCGGCTTGGGGAAGACGAAGTCCGCTTCCTGGGCGTCCTCCGGCAGCACGATCCGGATCTCGCCGTCCACGTACTGCTGGATCAGATGGGCGCTCTGCGGGCGGCCCGCGTCGTCCCAGCTGAGCGGTCCGACCACGGTGTCCACCTCGGCGTCCCGCAGCCAGTCGATCAACTGCTGCTGGCAGTCGCCCTGTTCGGCGCAGCCCACCGCCTCCACCGCGGCGGCGACGACCTGCCCGGTGGTGAAGGCGTTGGCCTCGTCCTCCGAGGGCGGCGAACCGTGGATCTCGGTGTAGCGCTCCACGAAGTCGGTGTTGGACTCCCAGGCGGCCTCCGGGGTGTAGCCGGTGGGCGACAGGATGCCCTCGGTCTTCGCGCCGATCGCCGCCGAGAACTCCGGGTTGGTCGGGGCGGTCGAGAACGCCGCCAGCCGCGGCTGGTAGTTGAGCTGCTGCAGCGAGACGATCAGGTTGACGGCGTCCTGGTACTGGGTGCCGCCCACCACCACGTCGGCGCCGGAGGAGCTGATCTTCGCGGCGATGGATGAGAAGTCGGTGGTGTTGGGCGGGTAGACCTCGTCGACGACGATCTCCAGGCCGCCCTCGGCCAGCTTGTCCCGCAGGCCGTACGCGGTGCCCTGGGCGAACGGGTCGTCCATGGAGGCCACCGCCACCGTCTGCGGCCGCTCGTCCTCGGGCAGGCCGAGCAGGTACTCCGCGAGGTAGTCGTAGTGGTCCTCGGCGATGGCGGGCGCCGCGTAGAAGAGGTTCTCGAAGCCCTGCTCGAAGACCTCGCCGGCGGCGCCGGCCGGTTCGACGAAGAGCATCCCGTACTCCTCGGCGACCCGGGCGCTGGGCACCACCAGCCGGGTGGAGAAGGGGCCGAAGATCAGGTCGACCTGGTCCTTGGCTATCAGCGCCTCGTAGTCCTGCACCACGCGGTCGGCACTGGACTGGTCGTCGAGGATCTTGAGCTCCACCTGCCGGCCGAGCAGTCCGCCGTCCTCGTTGACCATCTGCGCCCACGCCTCGTAGCCGCGCTGGACGCCCTTGCCCGGTTCCGAGAAGTCACCGGTGAGCGGGAGGGAGACACCGATGACGATGGTGTCGTCGGAACCGCCGCCGCCGGAGTCCCCGGAACAGGCGGTGGTCAGGACGAGCGCGCCCGCCGACAGAGCGGCGGCGACACCCCAGGTGTGTTTCCTGCGCGAGGACATACAGGTCACTCTCCTTGCTTCGTTGCAAATGAGGCCTTGAGTACGGCAGTTGCCGACGGCACCGCATGGGGGAGGGGTGAGGCCGGCGCGAGGGGTGCCCGAGTCGGCGGCGGTGAGGCCGGTAGTCGAGAACGAGACAGACAGTAAGCGCTTACGTAAGCGTTTGCGGTACCGTACGTCCGCGGACGGGGTGTGGCAAGGGTCACGGACGAAGAAGGTGGTTCCGGTGGGACGAGGTGCACGCCGAGCGGCACCGGCCGAGGGGTCCGGAGCGCCGCGCCTGGTCGATGTCGCCGAGCTGGCCGGGGTCTCCACCGCCACGGCCTCGCGGGCGCTGCGCGGCCGGGACGGAGTCTCCGAGCAGCTGGCCCGGCACGTCCGCGCCGTCGCCGCCGACCTGGGCTATGTCGCCAACCCCCACGCCGCCACCCTCGCCGGCGGGGTCACCCGCGTGGCCGGGCTGATCGTCTACGAGATCGGCGACCCGTACTTCTCGGAGATCGCCAGCGGCGCCGTCCGCGTCGCCGTCGCCAACGGCTGGACCGTCCAGATCGGCCACACCGCGCGCGAGTCACGTGCCGAACTGGCGCAGATCCGGCTGATGCGCGCCCACCGGGTCGGTGCCATCGTGATGGCCGGATCCGGCTACACCAGGCGCGCCGACGAGGAGGCCGCCAACCAGGAACTCGCCGACTACCAGGAGTCCGGCGGCCGGGTCGCCGTCATCGGCCGGCACCACCTGCGCTGCGACGCCGTGCTGCCGGACAACCGCGCCGGGGGCGCCACCGTCGCCGCACACCTCCTCGGGCTCGGGCACCGCGCCATCGCGATCGCGGCCGGCCCCGCCCAGCTGACCACCATCGCCGACCGGCTCGCCGGAGTCCGCGCCGCGCTCGCCGACGCCGGAGTCGACCCCCGGCAGGTGCCAGTCACCCACTGCGCGTTCACCCGCGAGGGCGGCCGGGAGGCGATGGCGCGCATCCTCCGCGAACACCCGGGAACCACCGCTGTCCTCGCGCTCAACGACACCATGGCCATCGGCGCGCTCTCCGTGCTCCGCGAACGCGGCGTCCCGGTCCCGGAACAGGTCTCGGTCGCCGGGTTCGACGACATCCAGGTCGCCCAGGACCTCGCCCCCGCCCTGACCACCGTGGCGCTGCCGATGGCCGACTACGGCAGCACCGCCCTGGAGATGGTGCTGCGCCCCCGCTC
>NZ_BHZI01000052.1 GCF_004305975.1 Streptomyces otsuchiensis | reverse complement strand
GGTGGGGCGGGGTAGGTGAACGGACCAGTATCGATCCGTTTGCGTTTCGCATGGTGCGCGTCTACGCTCGCACGAGTACGACATCGTTTCGATGATGTGATGGGGTCCTCCGGCCGGAGGACCGGCCCAGCCGACAGGAAACGGGATGACCGACCAGTCCGCCGTCACCGCACCACGACCGGGCGGCCGCACCAAGCTCACGCGCGAGCGTGAGCAGGAGCTGTACGAGGCCGTGCTCGCGGAACTGCGGGAACGTGGCTATGAGGCGCTGACGATGGACGCGGTCGCCGCCCGCGCCCGCTCCAGCAAGGCGACGCTCTACCGGCAGTGGCAGACCAAG
This sequence comes from Streptomyces otsuchiensis, assembly GCF_004305975.1. GTDB lineage: Bacteria > Actinomycetota > Actinomycetes > Streptomycetales > Streptomycetaceae > Streptomyces > Streptomyces otsuchiensis. The sequence continues at coordinate 23,996 of NZ_BHZI01000052.1, read as the reverse complement.
GCACGCCTGGTCGTCTCCGCGCTGCGTCACACCAAACGGCTCTCGCTCACGGACATCGACACCGGCGAACTGCTGGGCGACTTCCGGGAGATGATCAAGCGAGTGGGAGACGACGCCACCGACGACACCGCCCTCATCCACGCCCTCTCGCACGCCTGTCGCGACGACGACGAGATGCACAGCGCGGTCCGCGAGGTGCTCATCGACCCCGAGATCGAGGTGCTCCACAAGGCGCTGGAGCGCGCCGAGCGCCGTGGCGAACTGCGCCCCGGCAATCCCGCGGTCGAGTTCGTCGTGCACTCGATCATCGGCGCGCTGATCGCCCGCCCGCTGATGGAGGGTCGCGACGCCGACCCGGAGTTCCTCCAGCGGTTCGTCGACACGATGATCGTCCCCCTGCTGCTCCCGGAGCCCACCGGCTGACGGGCGGCAACGGTCCGGGCCGCCGCGCGCCGCGCCCGTCGCACAACACCACACCCACCCCACCCCGGCCGCTCGCCGAGCCGCCGGGCCGGCACCGCACTGCCCGGAACGGATAGGAGTTCTCCGCTGTCATGGCGACTTTCCTCTACAAGCTGGGACGCGCGTCGTTCCTGAGGCGACGCCTGGTCGCCCTGATCTGGGTGCTGCTCCTCGGCGTCACCGGTGTCGCCGCGGCGACCACCGCCTCGCAGCCCTCCAACGAGATCTCGATGCCCGGTACCGAGGCGCAGGAGGCGTTCGACCTCCTCTCCGAGCGGTACCCGGGCATGGGCGCCGACGGTGCCACCGCCCGGGTCGTCTTCCGTGCCGAGGACGGCACCATCGACGACCAGGCCAACCAGCAGGCCGTCTCCGACGTCGTCCGCGAGCTCGGTGAGAGCTCCGACGAGGTCGCCTCGGTGACCGACCCCTTCGAATCGGGCGCGGTCAGCCAGGACGGCTCCACCGCCTACACCCAGGTCTCCTACCTGGTCAGCGGATTCCAGCTGGACGACGCCGACCGCGACGCGCTGGAAGCCGCCGCCCAGAGCGGCCGTGACGCGGGCCTGACCGTCGAGATCGGCGGCGACGCCCTCTTCGAGGTCCCGGCCACCGGCATCGCCGAGATCATCGGCATCGCCGTCGCCGCGGTCGTCCTAGTCGTCACCCTCGGCTCCCTGGTGGCCGCCGGCCTGCCGCTGATCACCGCCCTCGTCGGCGTCGGCGTCGCCGTCCTGACCATCACCGTGCTCAGCGGGCCGCTGGAACTGGACGCCACCACCCCGATCCTGGCGATGATGCTGGGACTCGCGGTCGGAATCGACTACGCCCTGTTCATCGTCTCCCGCTACCGGGCGGAACTGGCCGCCGGCCACAGCAAGCTGGACGCCGTCGGCCGTGCCTCCGGCACCGCCGGCTCCGCCGTGATCTTCGCCGGCCTCACCGTCATCATCGCCATGGCCGGCCTGGCGGTCGTCAACATCCCGATCCTCACCAAGATGGGTCTGGCCGCCGCCGGTGCCGTCACGGTCGCCGTGGTGATCGCCGTCACCCTGATCCCCGCCGTCCTCGGCTTCGCCGGCGACCGGGCCCGCAGCCGTCGCGACATCACACCGTCCGGCGCGACGGACGGCGACCGGAGCGGCGAAGGCGCCGGCGACGAGAGTGCCGCTGAGCGCCCCAACATGGGCACCCGCTGGGCCCGCCAGATCATCCGCCGCCCCGTCGCGGTGCTGCTGGCCGGTGTCGTCGGGCTGGGCGTCATCGCCATCCCGGCCTCCCAGCTCGAACTCAACCTGCCCGACGACGGCTCCTCGCCCACCTCCACCACGCAGCGGCAGGCCTACGACCTGCTCGCCGAGTCCTTCGGCCCCGGCTTCAACGGGCCGCTGCTGGTCGTCCTGGACGGCGCCGACGGCGGCGACGCGATGCGCGCGGCCGAAGAGCTGACCGAGACGATGAACGGCATGGAGCAGGTGGTCGCCGTCACCCCGCCGCAGCCCGACGAGGCCGGCGACACCGCGCTGCTCACCGTCATCCCGGTCTCCACGCCCTCCAGCGCCGAGACCGAGGGCGTCGTCAACGACATCCGGGCCCAGGCCGACGCCCTCCAGGAGTCGGCCGGCGTGCAGCTGTCGGTGACGGGCCAGACCGCGATGGGCATCGACGTCTCGCAGAAGATCGACGACGCCCTGGTGCCCTATCTGGCCCTGGTCGTCAGCCTCGCGTTCCTGCTGCTGATGCTGGTCTTCCGCTCGATCCTGGTCCCGCTCAAGGCGGCGCTCGGCTTCCTGCTGTCCGTCCTGGCCGCCCTCGGCGCCGTCGTCGCCGTCTTCCAGTGGGGCTGGCTCGCCGGCGTGCTGGGTGTGGAGACCACCGGGCCCGTGATGAGCCTGATGCCGATCTTCCTGATCGGTGTCGTCTTCGGCCTCGCCATGGACTACGAGGTCTTCCTGGTGACCCGGATGCGGGAGGCGTACGTCCACGGCGCGTCACCGGACGAGGCGATCGTCACCGGCTTCAAGTACGGCGCCCGGGTGGTCACCGCCGCGGCGATCATCATGATCAGCGTCTTCGCCGGCTTCGTCAGCGCGACCGAACCGATGATCAAGATGATCGGCTTCGGTCTGGCCGTCGCCGTCCTCTTCGACGCCTTCGTGGTGCGGATGGCCATCATCCCGGCGCTGCTGGCGATCCTCGGCAAGTCCGCCTGGTGGCTCCCGGCGTGGCTGGACCGCGTCCTGCCCAATGTGGACGTCGAGGGCGAGCGGCTGGCCGTCGCCGGGACGCCCACCGGCTCGCCGGCCACGGCTGAGCCCGCCGCGGACGGCGAGGGAGAGGCCGGCACCGCACCCGGCAAGGACGCGGAGCTGCCCGAGCACGCCGACCGGCGCCGCTGACCCCGGCCGCACCGCAGCACCGCAGCACCGCACCACCGTCCCGCCCCGGCGCGCGCCACGCGTCGGGGCGGGACGCGTTCGTCCCGGTCCGGGCCGCCGCCGGTGCCGGTGCCGGGCACACCGGCGGCGCGGACCGCACAATGGAGGAGGAGGCGCTGACCATGACCGAACCGCGGCACCAGGACCACCACCGGCAGCGGACGACAGCGCCGCCGGATTCCGGCCCGGCGGGCCCGCCGCCCGGCGGCGTGCTGTGGGACTTCTCCGGAGAGCTGCGCGCGCTGATGTCGCTGCCGGCGGCGCTGGCCATGCAGGTGGCGCACCCAGCCGTCGGCGCCGGGGTCGACGAACACTCCGTCTTCCGCACGGACCCCTGGGGCCGGGCCGAGCGGTCCGTGCGATCGGTACTGCTGTGGGTCTACGGCGGCCCCGAGGGCGCCGCGGAAGGGCGTCGGCTGCGCAGGCTGCACCGTGACATCAGGGGCACCGACACCGCCGGGCGCCGCTACCACGCGCTGGACCCGGCGCTGTACGGCTGGGTCCACGCCACCGGCTTCCCGGTGATGGTCCGCGCCCGCAGCCTGCTGTACGAGCGCCCCTACACCGCCGAGGAGGAGGGCCGCCTCTACACCGAGTGGCGCCAGGTCGGTCTGGTCCTCGGACTGCGCGAGGCCGATCTTCCCCCCACCGCCGCCGGGTTCGAACCCGAGTACCGGGCCTGGCTCAACGACCTCGAAGCCACCCCGGTGCTGCGCGAACTGACCGACCCGCGCCGCCGCATCCCCCCGCCCGACCGCGGCCCCGTCCTGGTGCGGCTGCCGCTGCGCGCGGTGTGGCCGGTCGTCCGCCGGCCGCTGGCCCGGGCCCAGAGCTTCCTGACCACCGGCCTGATGCCGGCCGACGCGCGCGCCGCGATCGGGCTGGAGTGGACCGAGCGGCAGGAGCGCCGACTGCGCCGGCTGGGCCGCTGCACGGCCCGCGTGGTGCCCCGCCTGCCCGAACGGCTGCGCTACCTGCCGTACGCCGCGCGCGCCCGACGGGCCTCCCGCGTCCCCTCCCCACCGGCGGCCGCCGGTGACCGCGCACGGGTCTGAACACCGCGACCGACGGCGCCGGCCGTCACCGGCGCCCACGCCAGGGAACCCCCGGCCCGGCGGCCCGCCTCTCCGGGCGGGGACAGTCCGCACACCGCCGTACGCCGCACACCGGCCGGAATACACGCTCAAATCCCGCGAATGTCGGCGCGGCCTGCCAGAATGCACGGGCACCCCGCGCCCCCGCCGCGCCGGCGAACCGTGACCGGTCGCCGTGCCGCGCCCGGAGGGCCGCCACCGCACAGAAGGAGACAGGGGCCCGGCCCCGTGAACCACGTGACCAACTCCGTCGCAGACCGTTCCATCGAGGCCCGGATCGCTGACGAACTGGGCGTACGGGAAGGGCAGGTGACGGCGGCCGTCGGCCTGCTCGACGGCGGTGCCACGGTGCCCTTCGTCGCCCGCTACCGCAAGGAGGTGACGGGCGCCCTCGACGACGAGCAGCTGCGCGCCCTGGAGGAACGCCTGCGGTACCTGCGCGAGTTCGAGGACCGCCGGGCGGCGGTGCTGGAGTCGGTGCGCTCCCAGGGCAAGCTGGACGCCGAGCTGGAGGCCCGCATCCGGGCCGCCGACAGTAAGGCCCGGCTGGAGGACATCTACCTCCCCTACAAGCCCAAGCGGCGCACCAAGGCGCAGATCGCCCGCGAGGCCGGTCTGGAACCGCTCGCCGACGCCCTCCTCGCCGACCCCTCCGCCGAACCCCTTTCCGCGGCAGCGGCGTTCACCGACGCCGAGCGCGGCGTGGAGACCGCCGAGGCGGCCCTGACCGGAGCCCGCGCCATCCTCACCGAGCGGTTCGGTGAGGACGCCGACCTCGTCGGCGAACTGCGCGAGCGGATCTGGGAGAAGGGCCGTCTGACCTCCCGGGTGCGCGAGGGCAAGGAGGAGGCCGGAGCCAAGTTCTCCGACTACTTCGACTGGGCCGAGCAGCTCGGCTCGATGCCCTCCCACCGGGCGCTGGCCATGTTCCGCGGCGAGAAGGAGGAGATCCTGGAGGTCTCCCTCGAACCGGAGGAGCCGTCCACCGACGCCGGTCCCTCGGCCTACGAGCGGTCCGTGGCGCACCGGTTCGACATCGCCGACCGCGGCCGCCCCGGTGACGCCTGGCTGCTGGAGACCGTCCGCTGGGCCTGGCGCACCCGTCTGCTGGTCCACCTCACCCTCGACCTCCGCACCCGGCTGCGCACCCTCGCGGAGGACGGCGCGGTCACGGTCTTCGCCACCAACCTCCGCGACCTGCTGCTCGCGGCACCCGCGGGCACCCGGGCCACCATGGGCCTCGACCCGGGGCTGCGCACCGGAGTGAAGGTCGCGGTCGTGGACGCCACCGGCAAGGTCGCCGCCACCGACACCGTCTATCCGCACGCCCCCCGTGGCCAGTGGGACCAGGCTCTCGCCCGGCTCGGCGCGCTCGCCGCCGAGCACCGGGTCGAACTGATCGCCGTCGGCAACGGCACCGCCTCCCGCGAGACGGACAAGCTGGCCGGTGAACTGGTCGCCAAGCTCCCGGAACTGGGACTGACCAAGGCCATGGTCTCCGAGGCCGGGGCCTCCGTGTACTCCGCCTCCGCCTACGCCACCCGTGAACTGCCCTCGCTGGACGTCTCGTTGCGCGGAGCGGTCTCGATCGCCCGCCGGCTCCAGGACCCGCTGGCCGAACTGGTCAAGATCGACCCGAAGTCGATCGGGGTGGGCCAGTACCAGCACGACCTGGCCGAGGTGAAGCTCTCCCGCTCGCTGGACGCGGTCGTCGAGGACTGCGTCAACGGCGTCGGTGTCGACGTCAACACCGCCTCCGTGCCGCTGCTCGCACGGGTCTCGGGCGTCTCGACCACGCTGGCCGAGAACATCGTCGCCCACCGGGACGAGCACGGGCCGTTCCGCAGCCGCCGTGCGCTCAAGGACGTCGCCCGGCTCGGGCCCAAGGCGTTCGAGCAGTGCGCCGGCTTCCTGCGCGTCCGGGACGGCGAGGACCCCCTCGACGGCTCCAGCGTGCACCCGGAGTCCTATCCGGTGGTGCGCCGGATGGCCGGCGCCACCGACACCGCGGTGCCCGAACTCATCGGCAACACGGCGCTGTTGCGATCGCTGCGGCCGGAACAGTTCGCCGACGCCGAGTTCGGTCTGCCCACCGTCACCGACATCCTGCGCGAGCTGGAGAAGCCCGGCCGCGACCCACGGCCCGCGTTCCGCACCGCGCGGTTCAAGGACGGGGTGGAGAAGCTCGGCGACCTCACGCCGGGCATGATCCTGGAGGGCGTGGTCTCCAACGTCGCCGCCTTCGGGGCGTTCGTGGACGTGGGTGTCCATCAGGACGGCCTGGTCCATGTCTCGGCCATGTCCGACCGGTTCGTCTCCGATCCCCGCGAGATCGTCAAGCCGGGGGACATCGTCAAGGTCAAGGTGCGCGAGGTCGACGTCCCGCGCAAGCGGATCTCCCTGACACTGCGTCTGGAGGACGACACGAGTGCGCGCGGCACGGAGCGCGCGGAGGGCGGCGAGCGCGGGCGGTCCGAGGGCGCCGCGCCCCGCCAGCGGGACCGGCGCGGTGGAGGCGGGGGACGCCGTGCGGGCCGGGCCGCCTCCGGTGGCCAGGACACCGGCCGTCGCCGCGCCGAGCAGCCGGTCAACAGCGCCATGGCCGACGCGCTGCGCCGGGCCGGCCTGACGGGGGAGGACCGCCGCCGCTGACCGCGTCCGGCGGGACACCGTCGCCGTAATCACCACGCCGGGCCCGGGGTTCGCCCCCGGGCCCGGCGTCGTCGTGTGTGCCGTTGGTCGCACTCCGTCAGGGAGCTTGCCAGACTCGCGAGTAACAACTTACGGTGGCGTAACCTACGGTGTCGTAGGTAGAACCACTAAACATTTTCCTGCCTGGAGCGCCCGTGACGATCACTCCCTCCCACCCCGCGAAGTCGGACCAGTGGACCGACGCCCGGCTGCTGTACGCGCTGGAAGAGGTGGTGGAGAAGGAGCTGAACCGGCACCTCGGGGTTGCCAAGGAGTGGATGCCCCACGAGTACGTGCCGTGGAGCGAGGGCCGGAACTTCGACGGAATGTACGGCGGCGAGGCGTGGTCGCCCGAGCAGTCCAAGGTCACCGACATCGGGCGGATCGCGCTCGTCGTCAACCTGCTCACGGAGGACAACCTCCCCAGCTACCACCACGAGATCGCCACGCTCTTCGGCCGCGAGGGCGCCTGGGGCACCTGGGTGCACCGCTGGACCGCCGAGGAGGGGCGGCACGGCATCGTCATGCGGGACTACCTGCTCACCACCCGCGCGGTGGACCCGGTCCAGCTGGAGCGGTTCCGCATGGAGCACATGTCGGAGGGGTTCGAGTCCGACAACTCGCACTCGATGCTGCACTCCGTCGCGTACGTCGCGTTCCAGGAGCTCGCCACCCGCATCTCGCACCGCAACACCGGTCACCAGTCCGGTGACCCGGCCTGCGACCGGATGCTGGCGCGGATCGCGACCGACGAGAACCTTCACATGGTCTTCTACCGCAACCTGCTGAAGGCCGCCTTCGAGATGGCCCCCGACGCCACCATGGGGGCCGTGCGCGACGTCGTGACGCAGTTCCGGATGCCCGGCCACGGCATGCCCGGCTTCGAGCGCGCCGCCGCCCAGATGGCGATCGGCGGCATCTACAACCTCCGCATCCACCACGACGACGTCCTGCAGCCGGTGCTGCGCTACCTGCGGGTGCTGGACATCGACGGTCTGGGCCCCGAGGGGCTCAAGGCCCAGGAGGAGCTGGGGATGTTCATGGGCGGCCTGAACGCCGAGGCCACCAAGCTCGACGAGCGGCTGGAGGCGCGCCGCGCCCGGATCGCCGCCCGCAAGGCGGCCTGACCGTCCGTCCTTCCCGCGTTTGACGGTTCATCGGCGCGCCCCGCCGCTCACGGGGGCGCGCCGATCGCCGTTCCGGGCCGGCCGGCGCCGGAGCGGCGGACGCCGTGGCGATCCGGACGGCAGACGTGCCGGGCCGGTCCAGATGTGGCCGGGGAGCCCCGGGACGAACGCGTGCCGGGCGTCCCGGGGCTCCGTGCCGGCTCAGCCGGTGACCTCGGACGGGAAGGCGCCCGCCTTCGCGGCGGTCAGCGCGAAGCCGCCCGCCAGTTCGGTCAGCCGCGCGGTGCCCTCGGGTCCGAGCGAGTCGTATGGCGCCGCGTCCAGCCGGTCGGTGTCGTTCTCGATCGCCTTGCGCAGCGCGCGGCCGTCCTCGGTGAGCGAGTCGTCGGGGCCCAGCAGCCCCCGGTCGCGGAGCCGGCCCTGTGCGGCGTTCCAGTCCTGCTCGCTCCAGCCCCTGGTCTCCCGCAGCCAGGCCGGGTGCTGGCCGTGACCGCTGGCGGCGTGGCTGATCATCGACTCCACCGGGTCCAGCCCCTCGCGCAGCAGGACGGCGACATGGCCGTCGCCACGGTGTTCGCGCAGCAGGGTCGCGGCGTGCCACAGCCGCAGGTGCGGCTGGTCGGGGGTGGGAAGGTCGGCGTTGGCCGCGAACAGCGCACGGCCGTGAGGGGAGCATCCGGCCGCGGCCCGCAGGGCCAGCTCGGCGGCCTCCGACATCCCGGGCGACTCGACGGCCCGGTCGCCCAGCAGCCGCCGCAGCACGGCGTCGGCGGCCCGCAGCCTGGCCTCGGCCACCTCGCAGGGGCTGGCACGGTCCCACACGGCGGGGATGTGACGGGCGACCAGCCCGGGCCGGAAGCCGTAGAAGACGGCGCCGACGGTGGCGGCACCGGCCGCGCCCATCGGCGCGGCACGGGTGGCCAGGTACACGGCGCTCTGTTCTCCGATGCCCAGCCCCGCCATCTCCCGTGGCAGCTCGGGCGAGAAGTACAGCAGCGAGTGGATCGGGTTGAGGACGGCGTGGCAGCGTCTGCCGGCGCGGGAAGGCGGGGACGTCATGCCCTCACATTACCGAGCGGTAGATAGGGGTGGTACCCCCGGGACGACCCGCATCGTGGCCGGTTGACGCCCCGCGGGCCCGTCGCCGCACTCGTGTGGGCCGCGCCCGCCGGCCCGTGACGGAGTGCGCCCGCACGGGCCTGTCCGGGCGGCCGGGGCGACGCGGGGCCCGGCGGCACCGGCCCCGGCAAGCGCCCGTGCGTCCTCAGCCGTCCCAGCCGAAGCGAGGAGGGCGGCGCTCCAGGAACGCCGCGACGCCCTCGGCGACCTCCGCCGTGCTCTCCTCCTGGCGCCGCCAGTGCTCCACCCGTTCGGGGTCGATCGGCCGGTCGGTGAACTCCTTGGCGGCGCGCTGCGTGAGCCGCGAACGGGCCGCCAGCGTCGCGGTGAACTCGGCGACCCGTGCCTCCAGGGTGCCGGCGGGCAGAACCTCGTCGACCAGGCCGCAGCGCAGGGCCCGTTCCGTTCCGATCAACTCGGCGGAGTACAGGAGGAACTTGGTGGTGGAGGGGCCCACCAGGCGGCGCAGTCGCGCGGTCGAGGTGGCCGGGTAGACGATGCCGAGGCGGGCCGGGGTGACGCCGAACCGCGCGCCCTCCTCGGCGAACCGCAGGTCGCAGGCGGCGGCGAGCTGGCAGCCACCGCCCACGGCGTGGCCGCGGATCGCCGCGACGGTCGGCTTCGGGAAGGCCGCCAGCGCCTCCTCGGCGTTGGTGGTCAGCTCCCGGGGCGCTATGCCCGAGCGGATACTGCCGATGTCCGCGCCGGCGCAGAAGGTGTCGCCCTCACCGGTCAGTACCAGCGCGCGGACGGCGCTGTCCTCGGCGAGGGAGGACAGCAGCGGTGGCAGCGCCCGCCACATGTCCGGGGTCATGGCGTTGCGCTTGGCCGGGTTGCACAGGCTGATCGTCGCGACGCCGGAGGTGACGGCGGAGAGGATGGCGGGCTCCATGGCTGGATCCTACGAGTGGCCGTCGCGGAGCGTTCAGCCGCCCGTGCGGTGCCCGGCGCCCGGATGGCGCACGCCGGACGGCGCCCGTGCCCGCGGCGGGGGAGTCTGGCGTGCGAGGAGGTGCTGCCATGCGCCACGGAGCGACGCACACACCGGAGGAGCCGGGGAGGAAGCTGCACCGCAGCCTGGGCCGGCTCGCGGTGCTCGGGGTGGTGCTGGTCCTCGCCGGACTGACCGGGCTGGTGTACACGGGGCTGGCCACCCTGGAGTCCATGCTGCTGTTCGGCTGGCTGCTGCTGATCGGCGGGGTCGTGGGGCTGTTGCACGCCGTCCTCTCGCGCGGCTCTAACTTCGTCTGGGTCGGGCTGATCGTCGCCGCGCTGAACCTGGCGGCGGGAGTGATCCTGATCCGGCATCCGGGCGTGGGAGCCTCCGGGATGAGCCTGTTCGCCGCGCTGCTCTTCCTCTCGGGCGGGGTGTTCCGGCTGGCCGGTGGCTGTGTGGTGCGCGGGCCGCAGATGATGTGGACGATCGTCCAGGGCGCGTTCGGGCTGGTGCTGGGCGTCATGGTCCTGCTGGAGTGGCCCGACAGCACCCGGTATGTGCTCGGCACCTTCTTCTCGCTGGCGCTGCTCTTCGACGGACTCGGGCTGCTCGCCACCGGCATGGGAGGCCGTCAGGTCATCGACATCGCCCGGGAGCCGGACCGGGACGCGCCGTCGCACGACGACGGCCGGCGGCGGCGCGGGCCGGGCCACGCGGCCGGGCACCGGCGTGGGCGTCGGCGCGACGGGGCGGGTGACGCGGCTCAGCCGCCCGGCGGGCCGCCGGACGGCCCGTATCCCGGGCCCGGCGCCGGGAGACGAACCACGGAAGAAAACGATCGCTAGGCGCCACGAAGCAGTACAGGTCGAACAATGGCGAAGCGAAGCAGCTGATATGTGGTGAGTTCCGTGCACTCGGTCACAGGGCGCTGGCACATGCCAACACTCGGAGACAGCGAGGGGCGCACACACCCCGAGCCTCTGAAGCCCAGTTCAGCCGAGAAGAGGGGCCGGTGCGCGACACCATGGACAGCCGATCGGACACCTCGACGCAGCAAGTGCTACCGGCACGCCACCGGTACGAGGGCGCCTGGCGTTTCACCGTCCCGCCACGGGAGTCCTCGGTGCCGCAGATCCGCCACGCGGTCCGCGACCTGCTCCGCCGGCAGGGCGCACCGCTCTCCGAGGACCTCGCCTACGGGCTGGAGCTGATCCTCTCCGAACTGGTGACCAACGGAGTCCGGCACGCCGCCCTGCTGACACCCGAGATCGGCGTCGAGATCACGCTGCGGGCGGGCTGGGTGCGCCTGGCGGTCGAGGACGGCCACCCCTACCGGCCCAGGGCCCTGGAAGCCGCCCCCGACCAGCACCACACCGGCGGACGGGGACTGCTGCTGGTCAAGGCGGTGGCCCTGGAGGCCGGAGGAGACTGCGGCGTCGCGCCGACCGCCAACGGCGGCAAGATCGTCTGGGCGTCACTCCCGCTGCGCTGACGGGCCGCGCCGGGGCCCAGGGAGCAGGCGGGGCAGCCCCGCCCGCCTCCCTCACCAGCCGCCGGCGCCACCCGTGACCTCGCGGATCGCCGGCCGCGCCGCGTCCAGCACCGTCATGAACCACGCGGAGAACGGCTCCGAGGCATGGCGCCGGGACAACTCCTCCGCCGACACCAGCGCCGTCTCCCCGACCTCCTCCGGGTCCGGCCGCGGGGGCAGACCCGTCAGGCCGACGAAGAGATGGTTGTACTCCTGCTCCACCAGGCCGGAGGCCGGGTCCGGGTGGTTGTAGCGGACCGTGCCCGCCTCCCGGAGCAGCGCGGGCGCCGTGCCCAGCTCCTCGGCCGTCCGCCGCACCGCCGCCACGAACGGCGGCTCCCCGGGGTAGGGGTGGCCGCAGCAGGTGTTGGACCACACGCCGGGGGAGTGGTACTTGCCCGCGGCGCGACGCTGGAGCAACAGCCGGCCCTCGCCGTCGAGCAGGAAGACCGAGAACGCCCGGTGCAGCCGGCCCGGCGCCTGGTGCGCCGAGAGCTTCTCCGCGGTGCCGATGGTCTGGCCGTCCTCGTCCACCAGCTCCAGCATGATGGGCTCGGTGGTGACGGCGGTCTCGGTGGTGACGGCAGTGCGGTGGGGCATGGGCGCCTTTCGGGACGTGCGCGCCTCCGGCGGGGCCGCCGCCGGAAGCCGGCCGGTGGCCCGGCCGAATCTCCAGTGTGCCGCAGCCCGGCGGGGCGCACGTCACCCGTCCGAAGGCACCCCCGCGCGTGTGACCGGACCGTCAGTGGCACAACCCCGGCTCGTGGTCCGCGTGACCGCGTGGTTCGAGCTGGAAGGTGCAGTGCTCCACCGCGAAGTGACCGCCCAGGCAGTCCCGCAGGTCGTGCAGCACCCGCTCGTGCCCCTCCGAGTCGAGCACCTCCCGCTCCACCACGACATGGGCGGAGACCACCGGCATCCCCGAGGTGATGGTCCACACATGCAGGTCGTGCACGTCGCCGACGCCCTCCACCCCCAGCATGTGGCTGCGCACCTCGGCGATGTCCACGTTCTTCGGCGCCGACTCCAGCAGGACCTCCACCGCGTCCTTGCCGAGCTTGACGGTACGCGGCACGATCATCGCCGCGATCAGCAGGGACGCCACCAGGTCCGCCTGCTGCCAGCCGGTGAGGATGATCACCAGGGCCGACGCCACGACGGCGCAGGAGCCCAGGGTGTCGGCCAGCACCTCCAGGAACGCGCCGCGCACGTTCAGGCTCTCCTTCTGGCCGCGCATCAGCAGCATCAGCGAGACGCAGTTGAGCGCCAGGCCGACGAGGCCGAAGACGATGGTGAGCCCGCCGGAGACCTCGGCGGGGTGCCGCAGCCGGTCCAGCGCCTCGTAGAGGATGTAGCCGCCGACCGCGAAGAGCAGCACGCAGTTCAGCAGCGCCGCCAGGATCTCCAGCCGGGCCAGCCCGAAGGTGCGGCGGCCCGAGGCCGGACGGTTCGCGAGATGGATGGCGGTCAGCGCCACCGCGATGCCCACACCGTCCGTCGCGACATGGCCGGCGTCCGCCAGCAGCGCCAGCGAGCCGGTCAGCGCCGCGCCGATCAGCTCGGCGACCAGCAGCACCCCCGCGATGCCCAGCGCGATCCACAGCCGCCCCCGGTACGCGGCCGAAGCGGTGCCGTGCCCGCCCACCGGTCCGCCGTGCTGGTGTCCCGCTCCCATGCCTGCCGCTCCGTCCTCGCGCCGTCCGCCGGTGCGTCGTCCCGCGCTCCGGCGGGTGCCGAGCGCGGCGAGTGCGACCCGCACGGGCCGCGCACCGGAATCCGTCGTCTCCCCGGCGCCCGCACGTCCAGTGAACTACGGGTGGGGGGTATCTGGCAACGCGGCACTGAACACCGTTGTCATTGCCTCTGAGCTGCGGTTTCCCGCTCTCCGGCGAGCTGTGGCCCGGACCCGGCGGGACGCCGTGAAGAGCGGCGCGCGGCCGTCGCCCAGCGCCCCCGGCGCACACCTCCTCCACAGCTCCTTCGCCGGCCGGTGCCGCACGCGGCCAATCCCCGGTGAACCGCGGTGAACACCACGTGGAGCGATCGGATAACCTCTGCCCTCGTGCCGTCCCGCCGGGCCCGGCGCCGCCCCGAGGAGTGAGTTCAGCTGTCGACCGCCATCGTCATCGGTCAGCCCGCCGCCGGGTCTTCGCTCGACACCGACCTGCGGGCCCTCGGCTTCGCGGTCGGCCGCGCGGACGACGAGTCCGCTCTCCGCGAGGAGGTCGCCCGGATTCCCGCCGGGCAGCGGATCGCCGTCGTCGACGCCCGCTTCACCGGCCACCGCCAGAGCCTGCGCCTGGCCCTCACCGACCCGCGCTTCCCGGCCGCCGCCGTCACCGGCGCGCTGACCGTGCTGCCCGCCGCACGCGCCGCGCTGACCGCCGTACTGACCCCGGTCCCCGTCACGGCCGGCGGCACCACCGCCGAGCCGCGGCCGCTGCCCGACCGGCTCGCCGAGGACCTCGCCGGCGCCGGAACGGCGGTGCACCGCCCGGCGCTCGGCAGCCTCGTCGCCGCCGTACCGGCGGACGGCCCCGAACGCGAGCAGCGCCTGGCCGACACCGCCGCCGTGGACGAGGAGAGGATCCGGCTGGCCGACGCGGTCAAGAGCCGTGACGGCTTCTTCACCACCTACTGCGTGAGCCCCTACTCCCGCTACCTCGCACGCTGGTGCGCCCGGCGAGGGCTCACCCCCAACCAGGTGACCACCGCCTCCCTGCTGACCGCGCTGATCGCGGCCGGCTGCGCCGCGACCGGCACCCGCGCCGGCTTCCTCGCCGCCGCGCTGCTGCTGCTCGGCTCCTTCGTACTGGACTGCGTCGACGGACAGCTGGCGCGCTACGCGCTGAAGTACTCCACGCTCGGCGCCTGGCTCGACGCCACCTTCGACCGGGCCAAGGAGTACGCCTTCTACGCCGGACTCGCCCTCGGCGCCGCCCGCGGCGGCGAGGACGTCTGGGCCCTGGCGCTGGGCGCGATGGTCCTCCAGACCGGCCGGCACATCGTCGACTTCGCCTACAACGAGACCGCCGCCGGACAGGACAGCGGCGGCAGCCGCGCCGCCGCCCTCTCCGGGCGGCTGGACGCCGTCGGCTGGACCGTCTGGCTGCGCCGCATGATCGTGCTGCCGATCGGTGAACGCTGGGCCCTGATCGCGGTGCTCACCGCCCTCGCCACGCCGCGGCTGACCTTCGTGGTGCTGCTGGTCGCCGGCGGGTTCGCCGCCTGCTACACCACCGCCGGCCGGGTGCTCCGCTCCTTCCGCCGCCCCGGCGCCACCACCGCGGCACCGAACGCGACCGGCGCCGGACCGGCCCGGGACAGCGGCGCCGCGGCGCTGGCCGCGCTCGCCGACAGCGGCCCGCTGGCCGAGTCCGCCGCCCGCGCCCCCGCCACCGGGCGGGGCGCCCTCGGCGCGCCGCTGTGGGCGCTGGCCGCCGCTGTCGGGCTGATCGGGGCGCTGCTGCTGCCCGGAGTCGCCGGCGGCTGGGCGGCTGTGGCGGCCGCCGCCTGGTACGCGCTGTGCTCCGGCCGCGCCGTCGCCGCGCCCCTGGAGCACCGGCTCGACTGGCTGCTGCCCCCCGTCTTCCGCGTCGCCGAGTACGGCGCCGTGCTGATCCTCGCCCTCGACGCCGAGGCGTCCGGGGCTCTCCCGGCGGCGTTCGGACTGGTGGCGATCTACGCCTACCATCACTACGACACGGTGTACCGCCTGCGCGGCGGCGCCGGGGCGCCCCCGCGCTGGCTGGTCACGGCCGCCGGCGGTCACGAGGGCCGCACCCTGCTGGTCGTCATCGCCGCCGCCCTCTGGCTGGGCGGCGACGGCTTCCCCCTCGCGCTGGCGGTCCTCGCCGGGGCGCTGACCGTGCTGGTACTGACGGAGAGCATCCGCTTCTGGGTCTCCTCCCAGGCGCCCGCGGTACACGACGAGACAGGAGAACCCACATGATCGGCCTCGTGCTGGCGGCCGGCGCCGGACGGCGTCTGCGTCCCTACACCGACACCCTCCCCAAGGCACTGGTGCCGGTGGGCTCCAAGGACGACGAGACCACCACCGTCCTGGACCTCACCCTCGGCAACTTCGCCGAGGTCGGCCTCACCGAGGTCGCCGTGGTCGTCGGCTACCGCAAGGAAGCCGTCTACGAGCGGCAGGCCGCGCTGGAGTCCCGGTACGGCGTCAAGCTGACGCTGATCGACAACGACAAGGCCGAGGAGTGGAACAACGCCTACTCCCTGTGGTGCGCTCGCGACGTGCTCAGCGAAGGCGTCATCCTGGCCAACGGCGACACCGTCCACCCGGTGTCCGTCGAGCGTGACCTGCTGGCGGCGCGCGGCGGCGACCAGCGGATCATCCTCGCCCTGGACACCGTCAAGAACCTCGCCGACGAGGAGATGAAGGTGATCACCGAGCCGGGCCGCGGCGCCCGCCGGATCACCAAGCTGATGGAGCCGTCCGAGGCCACGGGCGAGTACATCGGCGTCACCCTCATCGAGCCCTCGGCCGCAGCCGACCTGGCCGACGCCCTGCGCACCACCTTCGAGCGCGACCCCGACCTCTACTACGAGGACGGCTACCAGGAGCTGATCAACCGCGGCTTCACCATCGACACCGCCCCCATCGGCGACGTGCCCTGGGTGGAGATCGACAACCACGCGGACCTCGCCCGCGGCCGGGAGATCGCATGCCTCTACTGACCAGGCTCATCCCGTCCCCGGTGTCCGTGGACATCCGGGCGGGTGCCCTGGGCGACCTGGCCGGCCTCCTCGCCGACCAGCGCATCGCGCCGACCGGCAAGCTGGCCTTCGCCATCAGCGAGGGCTCCGGCCGGTCGCTGCGCGAGCGGCTGGCCGGCGACATGCCGGGCGCCGACTGGTACGAGGTCGGCGGCGGCACGCTGGACGACGCCGTCCGGCTGGCCGGCAAGGTGGGGTCCGGCCGCTACGACGCGCTGGTCGGGCTCGGCGGCGGCAAGATCATCGACTGCGCCAAGTTCGCCGCCGCCCGCGTCGGGCTGCCGCTGGTCGCCGTCGCCACCAACCTCTCCCACGACGGTCTGTGCTCCCCGATCGCGACCCTCGACAACGACGCGGGCCGGGGCTCCTACGGGGTGCCCACGCCGATCGCCGTCGTCATCGACCTCGACGTGATCCGGCAGGCGCCGGGCCGGTTCGTCCGCTCCGGTGTGGGCGACGCCATCTCCAACATCTCCGCGGTCGCCGACTGGGAACTGTCCCACAAGGTGACCGGCGAACCGATCGACGGACTGGCCGCCGCCATGGCACGGCAGGCCGGAGAGGCCGTGCTGCGCCACCCCGGCGGCTGCGAGGACGACACCTTCCTCACCGTCCTCGCGGAGGGCCTGGTCCTTACCGGCATCTCCATGTCCATCGCCGGCGACAGCCGGCCGGCCTCGGGCGCCTGCCACGAGATCAACCACGCCTTCGACCTGCTCTTCCCCCGCCGCCGCGCACCGCACGGCGAGCAGTGCGGCCTGGGCGCGGCGTTCGCCATGCACCTGCGCGGCGCGAAGGAACAGACCGCGCTGATGGTGGAGACCCTGCGCCGCCACCGGCTGCCGGTCCTCCCCGGCGACATCGGCTTCAGCGACGAGGAGTTCGTCCAGGTCCTGGAGTTCGCGCCGCGCACCCGGCCGGGGCGCTTCACCATCCTGGAACACCTCCAGCTGTCCACCGACGAGATCAGGGACGCGTACGCGCACTATGTCAAAACCATCGGTAGCTGAACTCCGCCCGGTCGTCCACCCCGAGGGGATCAAGGACCGGGCGAGCGGCGAGCACTGGGCCGGCCGGCTCTACATGCGCGAGATCTCCCTGCGCTGGACCCGCCACCTGGTGAACAGCCGGATCAGCCCCAACCAGCTGACGTACCTGATGGTGCTCACCGGAGTGCTGGCCGGCGCCGCCCTGCTGATCCCGGGCATCGCCGGGGCGCTGCTGGCGGCCCTTCTCATCCAGCTGTACCTGCTGCTGGACTGCGTGGACGGCGAGGTCGCCCGCTGGCGCAAGCAGACCTCGGTGACCGGCGTCTACCTGGACCGGGTCGGGCACTACCTGGCCGAGGCGGCGCTGCTGGTCGGCTTCGGGATCCGCGCCGCCGACGTGTTCACCGTGGAGGGCGCGTCCGCTAACTGGATGTGGGCCTTCCTCGGGACCGTCGCCGCTCTCGGCGCCATCCTGATCAAGGCCGAGACCGACCTGGTGGACGTCGCCCGCCTGCGGTCCGGCATGCCGGCCGTGCGGGAGTCCGCGGCGACCCCGCGCTCCTCCGGCCTGGCGCTCGCCCGCCGCGCCGCCGCCGCGCTGAAGTTCCACCGGCTGGTTGGCGGCGTCGAGGCGTCGCTGGTGATCCTCGCCGTGGCCGTGGCCGACCTCGTCGCCGGCGGTCTCTTCTTCACCCGCCTCGGTGTCGCCGTGCTCGCCGCCATCGCCGTGGTGCAGACCCTGCTGCACCTGGTCTCCATCCTGGCCTCCAGCAGGCTGCGGTGACCGGCACCGACGCGGCGGACGGCCGCGCTCGGCCGCTCAGCCTCGGCGCCGTGATCATCACGATGGGCAACCGCCCCGAGGAGCTGAAGCGGCTGCTGGACTCGGTCGCCACCCAGGACGGCGACCCGATCCAGGTGGTCGTCGTCGGCAACGGCGCCGCCCTGCCCGACCTCCCTGCCGGCGTCCGCACCATGGAACTGCCGGAGAACCTCGGCATCCCCGGGGGCCGCAACGCCGGAATCGAGGCGTTCGGGCCCGGCGGCGGCGAGGTGGACGTCCTGCTCTTCCTGGACGACGACGGGGACCTTCCGGGCCGCGACACGGGCGAACTGGTGCGCGAGGCGTTCGAATCCGACGCGAAGCTGGGCATCGTCAGCTTCCGCATCGCCGACCCGGAGACCGGCGTCACCCAGCGCCGCCACGTGCCGCGACTGCGCGCCTCCGACCCGATGCGCTCCTCGCCGGTCACCACCTTCCTCGGCGGGGCCAACGCGGTGCGCACCGCCGTCTTCGAGGAGGTCGGCGGGCTGCCCGACAGCTTCTTCTACGCCCACGAGGAGACCGACCTCGCCTGGCGGGCGCTGGACGCCGGGTGGGGCATCGAGTACCGGGCCGACCTGGTGCTGCACCACCCCACCACCTCGCCGTCCCGGCACGCGCTGTACCACCGCCTGGTGGCCCGCAACCGGGTCTGGCTGGCCCGCCGCAACCTGCCGTGGCCGCTGGTCCCGGTCTACCTCTCGACCTGGCTGCTGCTCACCCTGGCCCGCCGCCCGTCCCTGCCGGCGCTCAAGGCGTGGTTCGGCGGGTTCGCCGAAGGATGGCGCACCCCCTGCGGGCCGCGTCGCGCCATGCGGTGGCGTACGGTGTGGCGCCTGACCCGGCTGGGCCGCCCGCCGGTCATCTGACAAGCTCCTACCTGAGATCATTCACGAGCGAACAGCGGACCGGACACCGAGCCCGGTTGTCCGGCCCGTCCGCAGCTCATCACAGCTGGCCTGCGAGACGAAAGTTTCAATGTGAGCGAGACAACGCACGAGCGTGCGACCTCCGCCGCCCCACCCGGTTCCGGGGAGCACCTGAGCGCCGCGGAGCTGGCGGCCCGGCACGGGCTGACGGTGAGCGGGGCGCGGCCCTCCCTACCGCAGTACGTGCGCCAGCTATGGGGGCGCAGGCACTTCATCCTGGCCTTCTCGCAGGCCAAACTCACCGCGCAGTACAGCCAGGCCAAGATGGGGCAGATCTGGCAGGTCCTGACCCCGCTGCTGAACGCCTTCGTCTACTTCCTGATCTTCGGTCTCCTTCTGCAGGGGCGCGGCGGGATGAACAACGCCGAATACGTTCCGTTCCTGGTCATCGGGGTCTTCCTCTTCACCTTCACCCAGCAGTCCGTGATGTCCGGGGTGAAGGCCATCCCCGGCAACCTCGGCCTGGTGCGCGCGCTGCACTTCCCGCGGGCCTCGCTGCCGCTCTCCTTCGTGCTCCAGCAGCTCCAGCAGCTGCTGTACTCCACGGTCGTCATCCTGGTGGTGCTCATCGGCTTCGGGCACTACCCGGGGTGGACCTGGCTGCTGGTGATCCCGGCGCTGGCGCTGCAACTGGTCTTCAACTCCGGTCTCGCCCTCGTCTTCGCCCGCTGGGGCGCCGCGGTCCCCGACCTCGCGCAGCTGATGCCGTTCGTGCTGCGGACGGTGATGTACGCCTCCGGTGTGCTCTTCCCGATCCAGATGGTCGCCGAGAAGGCCGATGCCCCCGGCTGGCTGGCCGACATCATGCTGCTGAACCCCATCTCGGTCTTCATGGAGCTGGTGCGCCACGCCACCATCACCGACGGCCCCCACCACGGCGACCTGTCCGGCTACTTCTGGCTGTTCGCCGCCGGGTACGCGCTGCTCGCCTTCGTCGGCGGGTTCCTGTACTTCTGGAAGGCGGAAGAGAGGTACGGCCGTGGCTGAGACCACCAGGGACGCCGTCGCGTCCGGCGAGCGGGTTCCCACCGTCATCGCCGACGACCTGCACATCGTGTACCGGGTCGTCGCCGGCCGGCAGAAGGGCAACGCCACCGCCGCGCTCCGCCGGATCGTCAAGCGCCAGCCCTCCGGCCGCGTCCGCGAGGTGCACGCCGTGCGCGGCGTCAGCTTCACCGCCTACCGGGGTGAGGCGATCGGGCTGATCGGCTCCAACGGCTCGGGCAAGTCGACGCTGCTGCGCGCCATCGCCGGGCTGCTGCCCCCCGAGAGCGGCAAGGTCTACACCGACGGTCAGCCCTCGCTGCTGGGCGTCAACGCCGCGCTGATGAACGACCTCACCGGGGAGCGCAACGTCGTGCTCGGCGGGCTCGCCATGGGCATGAGCCGCGAGCAGATCAAACAGCGCTACCAGGGCATCGTCGACTTCTCCGGCATCAACGAGAAGGGCGACTTCATCACCCTGCCGATGCGGACCTACTCCTCCGGCATGGCGGCGCGGCTGCGCTTCTCCATCGCCGCGGCCAAGGACCACGACGTCCTGATGATCGACGAGGCGCTGGCCACCGGCGACAAGAAGTTCCAGAAGCGCTCCGAGGCCCGCATCCGCGAGCTGCGCACCGAGGCCGGCACCGTCTTCCTCGTCAGCCACCGCAACCGCTCCATCCGCGACACCTGCGACCGGGTGCTGTGGCTGGAGAAGGGCGAACTGGTGATGGACGGCCCGACCGACGAGGTCCTGAGGGCGTACGAGGCCGAGACCTCCGCCTGACCGGCCACGCCGCATCTTCCGCGCCCGGGTGAGCCCGGGCGCGGAAGGGCGTGTCCGAAGGGATCGGCGCCGCGACAAGGTAGAAATGACGGTATGACCACCACCGCCGCCGACTCCCAGAGCCCCACCGGGGCCACGCTGCGCAAGGCCGCAGCGGAGAACTTCCCCGTCGCCCCCCGTTTCCTGCCCCGCGCCTGGCGCGAGGACCTCATGGCGGTCTACGGCTACGCCCGCCTGGTGGACGACGCCGGAGACGGCGACCTCGCGCCCGGCGGCGCCGACGCCCTGCTGCTCGGCCTCGACCCGGCGGCCGCCGACGACCCGGCCGTGATGCTGGACGCACTCGAAGCCGACCTGGCGCGCGTCTTCGCCACCGGCGGTGACGCCCCGAGCCACCCGCTGCTGCGGGCCCTGGTGCCCACCGTGCGCCGCACCGGTCTGGAGCCCGGCCCCTTCCGCGACCTGATCGAGGCCAACCGCGTCGACCAGCGCGTCACCCGCTACGCCGACCGCGCCCAACTGCTCGCCTACTGCGAGCTGTCGGCCAACCCCGTGGGCCGGCTGGTGCTGGGAGTCACCGGCACCGCCACCCCCGAGCGGCTCCGCCGCTCCGACGCCGTGTGCACCGCGCTCCAGCTCGTCGAACATCTCCAGGACACCGCCGAGGACCTCTCCCGTGGCCGGATCTATCTCCCGGCGACCGAGATGCGGCGCTTCCGCGTCACCGAGACCGACCTCGCCGCTCCGACCGCCGGAGCCTCCGTGCGGGCCCTGGTCGCCTCCGAGGCGGACCGGGCACGTAGGCTGCTGGACGACGGCGCCCCGCTCGTCGGCAGCGTCCACGGCAGACTGCGCATGCTGCTCGCCGGGTTCGTGGGCGGCGGAAGGGCGGCACTTTCGGCCATCGCCGCCGCCCGTTACGACGTTCTCGCCGGGACGCCCCGGCCCACCCGGACCGGACTGCTGCGCGCGGCGGGGTCCACACTGCGACGAGGAATGTGAGCTGTCCACCGTGAAGAAGAGCCCGCAGCTCTCTCCCGCCCTCACGGCCGCCTACCGCTACTGCGAGATCGTCACCGGCCAGCAGGCCCGGAACTTCGCCTACGGCATCCGGTTGCTGCCGGCCGCCGAACGCCGCGCGACGTCCGCCCTCTACGCCTTCTCCCGGCGCGTCGACGACATCGGCGACGGGCCGCTCGACGACGCCACCAAGGAGACCCGGCTCAAGGAGACCCGCGACCTGCTGGAGCGGGTGCGCGCCGGCGAGATCACCGACGACGCCACCGACCCCGTCGCCCTCGCCCTCGGTGACGCCGCCCGCCGTTTCCCCATTCCGCTCGGCGGCCTCGACGAGCTGATCGACGGCGTGCTGATGGACGTTCACGGCCGCGTCTACGAGACCTGGGACGACCTGCGCGACTACTGCCGCTGCGTCGCCGGCGCGATCGGCCGGCTCTCCCTGGGCGTCTTCGGCACCGTGCCCGGAGCCCCCCACAGCGAGCGGGCGCCCGAGTACGCCAACACCCTCGGCCTCGCCCTCCAGCTCACCAACATCCTGCGCGACCTGCGCGAGGACGCGGCCGAGGGCCGCAGCTACCTCCCGGCCGAGGACCTGCGTGCCTACGGCTGCACCGGCGGCTTCCACCACGCCGAACCACCGGCCGGCGCCGACTTCGACGGCCTGGTCCGCTTCGAGGTCCACCGCGCCCGCCGCCTGTTCGCCGACGGCTTCCGGCTGCTGCCGATGCTCGACCGCCGTTCCGGTGCCTGCGTCGCGGCCATGGCCGGCATCTACCACCGCCTGCTGGACCACATCGCCGCCGAGCCCGCCGCGGTGCTGCGGGGGCGGGTCTCGCTGCCCGCGCCGCAGAAGGCCCTCGTCGCCGTCCGGGGCCTGTCCGGCCTCGACGCCCGCCGCGTCGCGCGGAAGCGCCCGTGAACCGCACCGCTCTCGTGGTCGGTGGCGGCCTGGCGGGGACCACCGCCGCCCTCGCCCTCGCCGACCGCGGGTGGCGCGTCACCCTCGCCGAGACCCGCCCCCGGCTCGGCGGTCTCGCCTTCTCCTTCCGCCGTGCGTCGGCCGTCGGCGACCTCACCGTCGACAACGGCCAGCACGTCTACCTGCGTTGCTGCACCGCCTACCGCGGGTTCCTGGACCGGATCGGCGGTGCAGCCCTCGCCCCGCTCCAGCCGCGGCTGGACGTCCCCGTCCTCGACGCCGCCAGCGGCAGGGCGGGCCGCCTGCGCCGAACCGCCCTGCCCGTGCCGCTCCACCTCGCCTCCGCGCTCGGCCGCTATCCGCACCTGAGCTCCGGTGAACGGCTGGCCGTCGCCCGCGCCGCCTGGAGCATGCGGGGCCTGGACCCCGACGACCCGGCCCTGGACACGCGGTCCTTCGGCGACTGGCTGCGCGAGCACGGCCAGAGCGAGCGGGCCGCCGAGGCCCTGTGGGACCTGGTCGGCGTCGCCACCCTCAACGCCCGCGCGGACCGGACCTCCCTCGCCCTGGCCGCGCGGGTCTTCCGCACCGGGCTCCTCACCACCCCCGGCGGCGCCGACATCGGCCTGCCCGCCGTGCCGCTGGGCGACCTGCACGGCACCCTCGCGACCCGCGCCCTGGAACGCGCCGGAGTACGCACCCTGCTGCGCACCCGCGTCCGCACGCTGACCCGCGCGGAGCACGACGAACACG
The DNA here is from genome assembly GCF_004305975.1 of Streptomyces otsuchiensis. GTDB lineage: Bacteria > Actinomycetota > Actinomycetes > Streptomycetales > Streptomycetaceae > Streptomyces > Streptomyces otsuchiensis. The sequence goes on along the minus strand of NZ_BHZI01000052.1, from coordinate 656 downwards.
GTGGCGGCGCCTCCGGCTGGACGGCCGCCCTGGAGAGCGGCGGCACCACCACCGAACTCACCGTCGGCACCGTGGTCCTGGCCGTGCCCCAGCGGCAGACCCACACCCTGCTGCCGCCCGGCGTGCTGGACGCCCCCGGCCGTCTGCTGGAGCTGACGGACGCGCCGATCCTCAACGTCCACGTCGTCTACGACCGGCCCGTGCTGCGCCGCCCCTTCCTGGCCGCGCTCGGCAGCCCGGTGCAGTGGGTCTTCGACCGCACCGAGCACTCCGGGCTGCCCGCCCTCCCCGGCGCGGGCCACAGCCAGTACCTGGCGCTCTCCCAGTCCGACGCCGGCGACGAGATCGACCTGCCGGCCGCCGAGCTGCGGGCCCGCTACCTCCCGGAACTGCGCCGGCTGCTGCCCGCCGCACGCGACGCCGTCGTCCGGGACTTCTTCGTCACCCGGGAGCGGACCGCGACCTTCGCGCCGGCTCCCGGGACCGCCCGGCTCCGTCCGGGCACCGTGACCCGGGCGCCCGGCCTCTTCCTGGCCGGGGCGTGGACGGACACCGGCTGGCCCGCCACCATGGAGGGCGCGGTCCGCAGCGGTCTGAGCGCCGCCCGCGCGGCGACCGGAGCCCTCACGCACACCCCCGCCCGCACCCCGATCGCC
>NZ_BHZI01000051.1 GCF_004305975.1 Streptomyces otsuchiensis | reverse complement strand
ATTCCGGTGCGTCCCGCCCCGGCTCCCCTGCTCAGCCACTCCGTCCTGCGGCGCGGACCGCCGACGGCGCTTGTCCTGACGGCCTGACCGCCCGGCACGACCGCCGGGCCGTCCTCCCACGGCCCCCGACCGCCGGCACACCCCCTCGTGCCCGGCGTCGCAGCGCGACCCCCCACTTTTCGACGGATTCAGACGGAGATCAACGAGCATGAGCAAGCGCAACGCACAGGAAGCAAAGCGCGCCGCACGCGAGCGGCTGCGCGCCGAACGCGAGAAGGAGGCGCGCAAGGAGAAGACCAAGCGGCAGCTGGTCGTCGGCGCCGTCGCCATCGCGGTGCTGGCCGTGGCCGGTTTCGCGGGGATGGCCATCGCCAACATGGGTGGCGGCGGTTCGGACACCGACTGGGGCGTGGTCGAGCGCCAGGTCGCGGGCGAGGCGGAGGAGGGCGACGACACCTACCCGGACGCCGCCCCCGCCAACGCCACCGGTGACGACGGCCTGACCGTCCTGATCGGTGACGACGACGCGCCGCACACCCTCTCCTTCTTCGAGGAGCCGCGCTGCGGTGGCTGCGCCAGCTTCGAGCAGAACATGGGCGAGACCATCAACGCGGGTATCGCCGCCGGCGACTACAACGGCGACTTCACCTTCGGCGCGTTCTTCGACGACAACCCGCAGGTCGGCGGCGACGGCTCCAAGAACGCGATCTCCGCGATGGGCGCCGCGCTGAACGTCAGCGAGGAGGCGTTCCTCGGCTACGTGGAGGAGCTGTACTCCACCGAGTTCCACACCAGCGCCAACGGCCTCCAGGACTTCGACAGCGACGACAAGCTGGTCGAGATCGGCAAGAAGGTCGAGGCGCTGGACGCCGACTTCGCGCAGTTCGAGAAGGACGTCCGCGACTCCACCTTCGCCGTCTGGGCGGTTCAGATGGCGGAGAAGTTCTCCAACTCCGGTGTGGAGTCGACCCCGACCGTCATGGTCGACGGTGAGATGGTGACCACCCCGGAGACCCCGGAGATGCTGCAGGCCGCCATCGAGGCGTCCGCCGCGCAGGGCAACGGCAACGACACCTCCGGCGACGAGGGTGCCGAGGCCGACACCGAGGGCGACACCGAGGACGAGGAGTCCACGGACTGACGCTCTCCCCACAGGACACCGCCGAACGCCGCGGGGGACGGACCGGGTTCCGTTCCCCGCGGCGTTCGCGGTAGGGGCCGGCCACACGGGCCCCGCCACGCACCACAGCGACACGCGCCACAGCGGCACCGCCGGTACCGCCGGTGCCGCACCACGGCAGTACCACCCGTCCCCCCGACCGCCGATCCCCCACCGGAGCACCCATGTTCGAGCGCACGCCCAGCCGGCGACGCCGCCGTACCCTTCTCCTCCCGGCCCTCGCCCTCACCACCGCGGCGACGGTCGCGCTGACCGCGCATCTCGCCACCGCCGGGGGCACCGCCTCCGCGAACACCCCGGACAGCCCGACCGTCTCGGACAGCGCGGACGCCCCGGACGCCCCGGCCGCCCTCGCGCTGCCGCCGGTCGGCGCCGGTTTCGACTATCAGATAGGCGGGGCCTACACCCCCGACGACGCGGTCGAGATCGTGATCCGCGACCACGAGGCCGACCCCGCGCCGGGGCTGTACAACATCTGCTACGTCAACGCCTTCCAGGTGCAGCCGGGAGCCGAGGACGAGTGGGACGACGACCTGCTGCTGCGCGACGCCGACGGCGACGTCGTCTACGACGGTGACTGGGGCGAGGCGGTCCTCGACATCCGCACCGACGACCGCCGCGAGCGCATCGCGCAGCGGGTCGGCACCTGGATGGAGAGCTGCGCCGACCGCGGCTACCAGGCCGTCGAGCCGGACAACTACGACACCTTCTTCCGTTTCGACGACTTGCTGACCGAGGACGACGCGGTCAGCATGATCACGCTGATCAGCGACCGGGCGCACGCGGCCGGGCTGGCGGTGGCGCAGAAGAACGCGGTCGAGCTGGCGGACCGGGCCGAGGAGGCCGGGCTGGACTTCGCCGTGGCGGAGGAGTGCGGGCAGTGGAACGAGTGCGAGGGCTACGCCTCCGTCTTCGATGACCGGGTGCTGGTCGTGGAGTACTCGGAGCAGGGCATGGCGACGGCGTGCGAGGGCTGGGGTGACCGCCTCTCGGTCATCCGGCGCGACCTCGCCGTGAGCCCGCCCGGCCGGGACGGGTACCTGCGCGAGACCTGCTGACCCCCGCAACCGCGACAACAGCGACAACCGCAACAACCGCCGCAACCGGCCCGCCTGCCGGAGCTGTCGGACTCCCGGACCCGTCGCACCCCGCCTTCCGCGCGGGGCGCGGCGGGTCCGCCCGTTCTCGGGTCCCCGTGACGTCGGCCGGAGGCTGCGGGGCCTTACGCTGTCGGCATGGCTGGGGGCGAACGCCCGGGAGAACCGGGCCGGGTGGTGGACGGCCGTTTCGAGCTGCGGCGAAAGCTGGGGCGCGGCGGCATGGGGACGGTCTGGCAGGCGCGCGATCTGCTGCTGGAACGGGATGTGGCGCTCAAGGAGGTCCGCGCGCCGGACGCCGGGCCGCAGTCGGAGGCCGAGGCGGCGGAGACCCGGGACCGGGTGCTCCAGGAGGCGCGGGCGCTGGCACGGATCAGCCACCCCAATGTCGTCACGGTGCACCACGTGGTCGAGGAGCGGCCCTATCCGTGGATCGTGATGGAGCTGCTGCCGGGCCGGACGCTGCAGAGCGTGCTGCGTGCGGAGGGCCGGGTGCCGCCCCGGGAGGCGGCGCGCTACGGGCTGGCGGTGCTCGCGGGGCTGCGCGCGGCGCACGCGGCAGGCGTGCTGCACCGGGACGTGAAGCCGGCCAACGTGCTGTTGCGCGCGGACGGTTCGGCGGTGCTGACGGACTTCGGCATCTCGCTGTCGGCGGGCAGCCCGCACGTCACCCAGGACGGCCGGGTGGCCGGGTCGCCGGAGTACATGGCGCCGGAACGGGTGATGGGCGCGCCGGGCGCGGAGGCGGCTGACCTCTGGTCACTCGGCGTGCTGCTGTTCGCGCTGGTCGAGGGTGCCTCCCCGATGCGGCGGGCGACGCAGCTGGAGACGATCGTCGCCGTGGTCGAGGAGCCGGTACCCGAGGCGGAGCACGCCGGGCCGCTCGGCCCGGTGCTGCGTCGGCTGCTGGTGCGGGACCCGGCGCGACGGGTGGACGCGGAGCGGCTGGACGCGTTGCTGGAGTCGCTGACGGATGCCGGGGACGACACCGCGCCGTCGGTGGTGCGCCGCCCGCCCCCGGCGCCCACCGGGTCCGGTGGCACGCAGGACGACCGGCCACCGGCGCCGGTCGCACTGCCCGGGCCACCCGCGCCGGGCGTGCCGTCCGCGCCGGTCGCCGCGTACGGCTGGCCTCCGGTGGGCTACGGCCCGCAGCCGGCCGCCCCTGGCGGGCCGGGCGGCTCCCCGGGCGGCTTCGGTCCGCCGACCGCACCAGCCTCCTCCGCCGACGCGCCGCACGAGTCCGGCGGGGCGGGCCGCCGAGGCGCTCGGCGGCTGCTCCCGATCGGCCTGGCGGCCGGAGCTGTCGCGGTGGTCGCGGCCGTGGTCGCGACCCTGCTCGTCGGCGGGGGCGACGACGAACTGGCCGCGCCACCGCCCGTTCCGCCCCCCGCGACGGCACCGCCGTCCGAGGAGCCATCGGAAGAACCGGCCGAGGACCCGGCCGACGACCCAGCCGAGGACCTGGACGAAGACCCGGCCGAGGATCCGACCGAGGATCCGGCGGGCGGTCCGACCACCGAGCCGCCCCCGCCCGACGACCCCGCGCAGCCGGGCGGGCAGGACGAGCCGGAGCAGGACGACCCGGCCGATGAGGGCCCCGGCGACACCTGGGTGGCCCAGTTGTTCTCCGAACCGGTCTCCAGCGGTGAGGCGGTGCGTGACCAGCGGCTGGCGGCGGTGCGCGGCGATGTGCCCGACGCCGAGTTCCTGCGCAGCGACGACTTCGCCTCCCTCGTCCCGGGTTACTGGGTGATCTACGTGCCCGGCCCGTTCGCGGACGGCCGGGCGGCCGTCCGGTACTGCGCCGACCGCGGGCGCACCACCGCCAACGAGTGCGTGGGCCGCTTCGTCAGCGACGTCGCGGCCGACCGCGAGCTGGTCTGTCATCCCACCGGCGGCGGCAGCGGACGCTGCGAGAACTAGCTGGAGCGCCGCGCGGTGACCGGGAGGCCGAGAGGCCGGGCATCAGCGAGCGACACACATCAGCCGACGGTCAGGTGACCATCAGGAATCGACTTGGCAATCGAGCCCGCGCGGCCCGCAGCCGCGCCGACGGGGAGACGGGGAGACGGGGAGACGGAACTGCCATCGCGATGGGCGCCGGGCGCGGGGCGGGCTCATCACGGCTGGGAAGACCGGTGACGGGCAGCTTTGGCCTGGTTGCCGCAGGTCTTCATGGAGCACCAGCGACGCCGACGGCCACGGGAGGCGTCGATGAAGAACCAGCCGCACCCGTCGCAGGCGCGCACCCCCTGCGGGGGCGGGTTGAGCGCGAGCGAGATGCCGCTCAGCGCCACGACTGCGAGAGCACCCCGTGGATCATGTGAGCTTGCGGACCCGTCCGGATGTATCGCGAGGTCGGTGACGGAGCGCCGGGCGGTGTCGAGCAAGCCCGCGAAGGCGTCGGCCGGGATCGTGTGACTGTCCCTGTGGGCGTCGAAGACCGTCCACAACTGCGCTCGCAGCGTGCGGGCCTCGGCGAGGGCAGCCTCGGTCGCACCGACGCGGGCGCTGTCCGGGAGCAGGCGTGCGCGGGTGAGCCAGGCGGCAAGTGCGTCGGGGCCGGTGAACAGGTCGGCGCCTGTTTCGGGCCGGCGGCGGTAGACGGTGTTGGCGAAGTCGAGTGCCAGGTCTCCGCCGATGAAGTGGTCCTCGACCCACACGGTGGAGGTCGTCATGGCAGCCGCCGCCTCATGACGGGCCGGTCGCACGTGGTCGGGGCGCCTCCGCGAACCCAGCGGTCCCCGCGCGGTCGAACACGTCGCGAGTGAAGTCGACGAGCAGGCCCGCGACCTCGGCGGCGTGGGTCTCCAACAGGAAGTGTCCGGCGTCGAAGATGTGCGCCTCGAAGGTGGTGAGCTCCTGGTGGTACGCGAGGACTTCGGCGATGTCGAAGGCCGGGTCGTGACGGCCCCACAGCACCATGCACGGCGGTTGGTGGTTGGCGTGGTAGTCGGCGATCTCCCCGAAGCGGGCGACGTGGTTGCGGTAGTCGTGGAAGAACTGGAAGTACACCTCGGTGCTGCCCGGCCGAGACAGACGCTCCCAGTCCAGATGCCACGACTCCGGCGGATGCAGCTCCGCCACCTCCGCCGGCAACCCGGCGAGGTAGGTGTCGCGGGTGCCTTCGAAGGTCAGCCACTGCGGCAGCGCGGCCCTGTTCTCCTCGGTCGGATCGGCCCAGAACCGGCGAGCGGAGTCCCACCCCTCGCCCAAGCCGGCGTCGTGTGCGTTGCCGTTCTGGACCACCAGGCCCAGGACCCGCTCAGGGTGGCGCGTGGCCATGTAGTAGCCCACCGGCGTGCCGTAGTCCGTCACGAACAACACGTATTCGGTCACGCCGAGGTCATCGAGCAGGGCCTCGATCACGCGGGACAGGCCCTCGTAGGTGTACTCGTACTCCTCCACCGGCGGGACGTCGGAGAACCCGAACCCTGGGATGTCCGGCGCGACCACGTAGGCGTGCTCGCCCAGGACCGGAAGCACCTCGCGGAAGGAGGACGACGAACTGGGGGCTCCGTGCAGCAGCACGACCGCGGTCGACGACGGCGTCCCCGCTTCGCGGTAGTGCACCCGCAGCCCCTGCACGTGCCGGTCCCGGTGCCTCGTCCTGGCTGCGCGCTTCACGGCGGAATCCTCCTCGCTCCTTACTGACGATCTCAATCCAAGCGTAACCCCACTGGATGGGTATAACGGTTACTCGCAGAGCTCGTAGCCGGTGCGGGCGGAACGTGGTGGCGCCCCTCACCCACTAGAGAGGAGAGGGAGGCTCACAAGGGGGCTGAAGAATCGCCGGGGTGCTGACGCTCAGCCATTCGGCACTACCCTCAGTGAGCAACGGTCACGCGACCCGAACTGGAGGTGACGAACCAGCGACCCGATCACCCAATCAGGCGTTGGCCGCACTCATCGTCGCGTCAGGCGCCAGCCACAAAGCCCTTGCGCACCGCGTCAATCAGATGGCGGCAGCGGCGGGCAGACCCACGTCGTACACCCATTCCAGCGTGATCAACTGGCTCAACGGCATGACTCCCAGGGCCCCCGTACCTACACTGCTGGCCCGGGTGCTGGAGGAACGGCTGGGCCGTCCGGTACGGCTGACCGAGATGGGCATGGCCGACCCAGTCCGGTCGCCCGCTGCAGCGGCGGAGTTCCCGCGTGACCCTGCCGACGCCTCCCGGGCGGCGGCCGATTCTGGAGAGACATGGACCGCCGATCCATTGGCCGAGCGTTCGCCGTCAGCGCCTACACCCTCCCTTTCACCCGATGGCTCGTACAACCGGCCGCCGCCACCCCGGCCCATGACAGCGGCCGGCGCGTCGGACACCCGGAGCTCACCGCGCTCTGGGCAGCCGCTGAGCAAGCCCGGCAGTGGGACGCTCGGTACGGCGGCGCGAACTGGCGCACGAGCCAGGTCGTGGAGTGCCTGACCACCCGTGCCGCACCGCTGCTCGCCGGTACCTACTCCGCGGAGATCGGGTCCGGATTGTATTCGGCGACCGCAGAACTCTCACGGCTCGCCGGATGGGCGGCATTCGACGCCGGCGAACACAACCTCGCACAAGAGCACTTCGTGACCGCCTTGAGTCTGGCGAGAGCTGGCGGCAACGCCGAGCTGGGCTGCTACATCCTCGGCACGATGGCTCTCCAGACGCTGCGCCGCGGATACCCGTCCGAGGCCATCGACATGGCGCAAGGCGCCGTCGAACGGGCAGGCCGCGACTCCACGCCTCGCGTGCGCGCCTTCGCCCGCCTGATCGAAGCTCGAGCCCACGCCCGGGTCAGCGACGAACGGACAGCCACCCGCGCCCTGTCCGAGTGCGAACGACTACTCGACGAGGCAAGGGAGCGGGGCTCCCCTACGTACATCGCGTACTTCGGAGCCGCCCGCATGGCCAGCGACTCCGTGGAGATCTACCGCGACCTCAAGAAGCCTCACGTCGCGGCCGAGTGGGACGCCCGAGCAACCATGCCTGCGGGGCACACCCGCGCGGTGGGACTGCGGCTGTCCGTCACCGCGACCGCCCACCTCCAAGCCCGCGACCTCGACCAAGGTCTCGCCGTCGGCCGCCGCGCGGTGGACATCCTCGCCGGTGTCGCATCCGCCCGCGCCCGCGAATACGTGGAGGACATCCACACGGCCCTCACCCCCTGGGCGCGAGAACCCCGGGTACAGAGCTGGACGAACCACGCACGGAGCGCTCGGAACGGCGGACCAGGCTGAGGTTTCCCCGAGACACGAGGTGACGTCGGGTACGACCTGATGGCTCGCGAGGGGGCAGCGTGAGCCCCCGATCACTCCCTGTCACTCGTTCGAGCCGAGGCCGCCCTGTTCGCGTACATCGACGGCTTAAGGACCCCACACCCACCCGACCAGCCGAAACGCGTCTCCCGCGCACCGGAGAGGGAACCTCACTCGTCCAGCTCGGCCAGGAACGCGAGCGACAGTCGCCAGGCGCTCTCGGCCGCCTCTGCGTCATGGTCGGGCAGTTCCGGGTCGGTGAAGAGGTGCCCGGCGCCCGCGTAGCGGAAGACCTCGACGTCGGCGCCCGCGCGCCGCAGGTTGAGGTACCAGGCCGACAGCCAGTCGTGCGGCTCGAACGGGTCGGGGTCGGCCACGTGGAGCTGGACGGGCAGCTCGTCCACGGCGGCGTCCTCCGCGATGTCGGAGGTGCCGTGGAGCAGCAGCAGGCCCCGGGCGCGGGTGTCACCGAGCGCGATGGTCTGGGCGAGCGCGGCGCCGAGCGAGAACCCGGCGTAGACGGGACCGGGCGCACCGTCCGCCGCGCCCTCGGTCAGCCGGGCGGAGGCGGCGACGGCACGGCGCAGCAGCTCGTCGTGGCCGATCGCGTCCGCGATCTCCCGCGCCTCCTCGACCGTCTGTGAGATGCGTCCCTCGTAGAGGTCCGGCACCTCCACCCGGTGACCGGCGGAGCGCAGCCGTTCGGCCGCCTCGTTGACGGCCGGGCGCAGCCCGTAGACGGAGTGGAGCAGCAGAACGTCGGCCATGGTGGTGGTCGCTCCCGGGGGCTCGATGGGGTGGGCAGCGTCATCCTGCCAGTTAGCCTTGCGCAGGATGTCCGGGAGGACCGCCACGCGAGGCCCGACAACGGACCGGCCAGGGTCCGGACGGAGGAGTGACCAACCATGCAGGACGTGCTGCGGCCGGTGCTCGTAATCGGCGGCACCATCGCCGTCACCTTGATCGTCGGCTGGATCATCGACCGGGCGCTGCACGCCGCCACGACGCGGAAGCCGCAGAACCGGCTGCCGGAGCTGCTGCGGCGCTGCCAGCTGCCGCTCCAGGTGCTGATGGGGTCGGGGGCCGTCCAGCTCACCTACGACCTGTCGGAGCTCAACACCCCCCAGGACCGGGTGATCCTGAGCGTGCTGGCGACGCTCACCACCGCCTCGGCCGCCTGGCTGGCGATACGGGTGGCGGGGGCGCTGGCCGAGAACTCCCTGGCCACCTACGCCTCCCGGACCGAGGACGTGGCGCGGGTGCGGCAGTTCCGCACCCAGCTGGCCATGCTGCGGCGCATCGTCACCACCGTGCTGGCGCTGGTCGCGGCGGCCGTGGCGATGCTGATCGTCTTCCCGGGGATGCGGGCGCTGGGCGCCTCGTTGCTGGCCTCCGCCGGTGTGATCGGCATCATCGCCGGTGTGGCCGCCCAGTCGATGCTGGGCAACCTGTTCGCCGGCCTGCAGATCGCCTTCGGCGACTCGGTCAAGATCGGTGACACCGTGGTGGTCGAGGGCGAGTGGGGCACGGTCGAGGAGATCTCGCTGGCCTTCCTGACCGTCCGCATCTGGGACGACCGCCGGCTGACCATGCCGATCTCGTACTTCAACAACCAGCCCTACGAGAACTGGTCGAAGGGCGGGCACGAGATCACCGGCACCGTCTTCTTCCATCTGGACCACGCGGCCCCGGTCAAGGAGATGCGCGCCCACCTGCACGAGTTCCTGCTGGGGCGCAAGGACTGGGACGGCCGCGCCTGGGGTCTGCTGATCACCGACACCACGCCGACCACGATCGAGGTGCGGGCGTCGATGTCGGCGCAGAACGCCGACGACGTGTGGACGGTGCGCTGCGCCGTGCGCGAGGAGATGATCAACTGGCTGCGGGAGAACCACCCCTACGCGTTCCCCCGGGTGGCCACCTCCCCGGCGGCGGTGCCGCCGTCGTCCGGGACGCCGGAGGGCTGACCGCCCCCGCGCCGCCCGCCGCACCAGCCGATCTACCGCCCGACGCACCGCCCGACGCCCGGCCGCCCGCCACGTACCGCGGCCTGGTGACCGCCAGGGCAGTGGTCGGTGGCAGGGTGAGCCGGGCCGAGGCGTCGAGTTCGAGCCGGATGACGCCGCCCCGGTGCTCGGCGAAGGTCACGGTCGTCTGCCTCCCGCCCAGGGACAGGAAGTCACCGATGCGGACCTCTTCGGCCCGCATGTCCAGCGTGAGGGCCCGTGGGCCGGGTACCTGCCGACCCCTCATGACTCACCGGCAGCGGTGGCACCGGCGCGGGAGCCGGGAGCGACCTCGTGCGCACCCTCCGCGTCGCGACGGAGCGTGCGCAGCGCGAGGTTGAGCGCCTGGACGTCGGCCACCGGCAGGGCGCCGATGTGCACCAGGTAGCCGGTCCGGCGGCACCCGACGCACGGGTCGTGGATGTCGATGTCGTCCAGGCGCACCCCGAGCGCCCTGATGTGGTTGAACAACTCCCGGGCGTCCGCTTCCGCCTCCTCCCGGTCGGAGTTGGCGAAGCTGATCTCCTCGTCGTACATGACGGGTTCTCCTGTCGTGGGTGTCTGGTCGTGCTGTCGGTCGTGGGAGGGGTCAGGCCGTGCGGATCAGCCGGAGGCCACTGCGGCCGGTGAGGGCGACGCGGCGGCGGACCGGCCGGGCGGAGAGCGAGTAGAAGACCTCGACCTCGCCGAGCCCGCAGATCCGGTCGGGGCCACGGGTGTTCACGCTCACCGGCCGCCCGGCCGCCAACGCGTCGGCCTGCAACCGCTGGTACGCCGTGTCCTCCGCCCACTCGCGGAACGTCCGGGCGGGTTCGTGCCCGGCCGGCTGCGCCGGTTCCAGGACGGCGGGCGCGAACGGCCCGGCGAACGGTTCGGGGTCGAGCGCCACCGCGACGCGCCACGCCTGTTCGCGCATCCAGCCCACCGCTTCCTGCGGCGTGGGCGACCAGCGGCCACCGAGGTGCCACTCGCCCCCGGCGTCGGGGCTGCGGACGACGGTCTCCGCCCAGAAGCCGTCCAGCGCGTCCGGCTCGGTCATGATCCGTCCGCCCGGCGGCAACGGCACTCGTGGCGCTGCGGGCCGTGCGGACTGGGCGCCGTCGGCCGGAGCCCGTCCAGATGCGCGTCGATCTCACGGTTCAACACCGCCGAGACGGCCAACAGTTCATCGGTCGTGGGCGTTGTCTCGCCCGGCGGGGCGGGCGGCTGCCCGTCGGACTCCGGCTCCGCGCGCCCCTCGCTACCTGTGCTCACACCAGCTCCCTCCACTTTCTGTGCTGATTCACTCACAGCCTGCTGCCGATATGGCTACGCTGCCTAGTGGGAAATGGCTGACATCAGCGGTTTCAGAGTGGGGAGTTCAGGACATGCAGGAACGCGCGTACCGCACACCACGACAGAAGTACGGAGACGAACTACGCAGGCGGCGGATCGCCGCCGGGATGACCCAGGAGGCGCTGAGCGCCATCGTGGTCTGCTCGCCGACGCTCATCAGTCACTTCGAGGCGGGCCGCAGGCTGCCCAACCCGGACGACGCCAAACGCATCGACCAGGCACTCAAGACCGACGGCTGGTTCGCCCGCTGGCTGGAGGACCTGGAACGCCGCTACGCGGACCACTTCCTCGAAGCCGCCGAGCTGGAGCAACTGGCCGAAGAAATCCGGCAGTTCGGCGCAATGCTGGTCCCCGGGCTCCTCCAGACGCCCGAGTACGCACGCGAGATCTTCGTCACCGGCTGCCCAAACCCCATGGCCGAAGCCATTGACGAGAGAGTGGTCAATCGGATGACCCGGGCAGCGCTGCTTGAGGACCCGGCTTCGCCGGTAATCTGGACACTGCTCGACGAGGCCGCGATCCGGCGCCCCGTCGGCGGGCCCGTGGTGATGGCGCGGCAGCTGGAAAAGGTCGCCGCCCTGGCCGAGGCGGGACGGCTGCGGTTGCACCTCCTTCCGTTCGCCGTCGGTTCACACGCGCTGTTGGAGGGGATGGTCTCGATGATGAGCTTCTCCGACGGAGCACCCATGGCCTACACGGAGGGCGTACTCAACGGGCGTCTCATCGATGACCCCGCACAGGTCACCCGGTGCCAGTCGTTGTACGACCTGGCGCTGAGCGACGCACTCCCGCACCAAGAATCCGTAGCCCTCCTCAGGGCTGTTGCGAAGGAATACACCGATGACGCATGAGCAGCGCGCATTCGACACGATCACCCTCCCGCACTGGATCAAGTCCAGCTACAGCGGCACCAGTAACGGCGACTGCGTTGAGTTCGCCCGCAACCTCGGCAGCGTCGTCCCCGTCCGGGACTCCAAGAACACCACCGGCCCCGTACTGACCTTCCACGACACCCACTGGACCGACTTCGTCACGGCCCTCACCACCGACGACCTCACCGCCTGAGCGAAGCACCCAAGAGGGCGGGGCCCACACGGCCCCGCCCCCTGGCCCTCATCGCGACACTCCCGCACCGCGAAGCGAAGGAGTACCCCGATGACACACCGGCAGCCCGCCCTCCCCCGCTGGATCAAGTCCAGCTACAGCGGCGGCAGCAACGGCAATTGCTTGGAGTTCGCGCGCAACCTCGGCAGCGTCGTCCCCGTCCGGGACTCCAAGAACACCACCGGCCCGGTACTGACCTTCCGCGACACCCACTGGGCCGACTTCCTCACGGCCCTCACCACCAACGACCTCACCACCTGAGCGAGCCAACGGCGCGTCCGGCCGACCATCACGCCCAGGCGGCGGCGACCGCCCCGGCCGCAGGCCCGTTCGCGGTGCCGGTGTCGCTCAGTTCCGACGTCAGGTGCGCGGAGAGAGCGCGGAGGAAGCCGGGCGCGTCGAAGACAGCTCCGGCGGAGGCGACGCCCACGGCCGTGGTGCCTCCCATCAGGATGCGCTGGACTGCTTCAACCACGAGCGGCGCGGTCACGGCGTAGATGTCCTGGCCGCGCGCCACCGCGCGCCGTTCCTCTCCGCCGGAGCGCACGACGACGTCGACGAGGAACGTCTGCGCCGACCGCCCGCGCGTGTCCACCGAGGTCGGCGCCGGGGTGTCCGGGGACGCCACATCGCGGGCCGCCTCAGCCGTCATATAGGTGCAGACCTCGGGTATGGACAGGTGGCTCGGAACGGTCACGACATCGGTCATCGTGAACTCCCCCACCACCTTCCGGGCGCTCAGCGGCTCGGGGAACGGCCAGGTCATGGTCGGCGCCGCGTCGTCGCGGTACTCCAGCCGGGCGTTGCGGTAGCGGAGCCGCCGGCCGTCCCTGCGCTGCCGGGAGACCGCTCCGGCGACACGGGTCCCCGGTGTGGGGTTCCAGCTGTCCAGCCCGTAGGCGATGTGCGCCTCGTCGGCCTGCTCCCAGTCGTCCATCGCGGCGGTGACCAGCAGATCGCCCAGACCGCCGAAGAAGGCCATCGCGGGGATGACCAGCGAACCCGCGGCCTGGGCGCGCTCCCCGAAGCGCGCGAAGGTGTCGAGGTTGGCCTCGATCTCGGCCGCCACGTCCACGTACGGGATGCGGGCACGCAACGCCGCCTCGATCACAGGGGCGGCCGTCGTGGCGAAGGGCCCGGCGCAGTTGATCACGGCGTCCACGCCGGAGAGCGCGCGGTCCAGCGAGGCCGCGTCCTCTACCGACGCCGCCCTGGCCTCGACTCCCGGACGGGATTTCGCGAACGTCCGCAGCTTCTCCTCGTCGCGCCCCGACAGCAGCGGGACGATCCCGCGGTCCTGCAACTCCGCCACCACGAAGCGCCCGGTGTGCCCGTAGGCGCCGAACACCGCCACTGTGTGACCTGCGTTCATCAGTTCTCCCGACGTACTCGAACGATCGACCGTGCACATCCTGGCCGGGGCCACCGACCGGCACGAGTGTCCGGAACGACGTCACCCGTACACTTTCCGACATGACCACCGTCGCGCTGGCCGTCACGGACGGGATGCTGCATTTCGAACTGTCCATGGCGTACGAGGTCTTCGGCGCCGACATGTCCGGCGTGGCCGACACCTGGTACGACCTCGCGGTCTGCGGTCCGGGCCCCGCGCGCGTCGGCCGGTTCCGCCTGGAGCCGGACGGCGGATGGGACCTGCTCACCCGCGCCCGGACGGTGATCGTCCCCGGCTGGGCCGACACCGACGCGAACCCGCCCGCCGACCTGGTCGACGCCGTCCGCACCGCACACGAGCGCGGCGCACGCGTGGCCTCCCTGTGCACCGGCGCGTTCGTGCTCGCCGCCGCCGGCCTGCTGGACGGCCGCCGCGCCACGACCCACTGGGCGCACACCCGGGCACTGGCCGACCGTCACCCACGGGTGGCGGTCGACCCCGACGTGCTCTACGTCGACAACGGCAGCGTGCTCACCTCCGCGGGCAAGGCCGCCGCCATGGACCTGTGCCTGCACCTGGTCCGCCTCGACCACGGCTCGGCCGTCGCCAACACGATGGCCCGGCGCCTGGTGGTGCCCCCGCACCGGGCGGGCGGCCAGGCCCAGTTCGTCACCGCCCCCGTGCCCGCCCGGGACGACCACCCACTCGGCGAACTACTGCCGTGGGTGATAGAACGACTCGACCGTTCGCTGACCGTCGAGGACCTCGCCCGCCGGGCCAACATGAGCTCCCGCAACCTGGCACGCCACTTCCGGTCCGCGACCGGCACCACTCCGCTGCGCTGGCTGCTAACCCAGCGGATCCGGCGCGCCCAGGAACTCCTGGAGACGACCGGCGACAGCGTCGAGTCCATCGCGGCGGCCACCGGCATGGGCACCGCGACCACCCTCCGGCGGCACTTCAACACCACCGTCGGCGTCCCCCCGGACACCTACCGCCGCACCTTCCGCAGCACCCACCCCACCACTCGCTGACCGGCGCCCCCTCGGCCGCTGGCGGAACTCCCCCGCGACGGCTCCGGCTTGTCGACCCCCGCGACGCGGTCGCCGCACCGGATGTCTAGACTTCCCCGCCGGCGCCGCGCAGCCCGCCCGTTCACAGACCCGGGGGCGTGCATGACTCCAAGGGGGGGTTGATGGACGACACATCGCGGGACAAGCTCATGCGACAGCTGCCGGTCCTGCTGGGATTCGTGTGCGGCACGACAACAGTGGCCACAATCGGCGCACTGCTGGTGTTGATCTTCTGGGGCGACCCCGGCCAACGGTCGTGGCTGTTGATGACGTGCCTCGGCGTGGCTGGCGCCGGTGTCATCGCGCTGCTGGCCTTCCGGCTCCGCGCACCTCGTCTGACGCTGGACGAGGTGTTCCGGCACGTACTCGACCGGCCCGCGGTGGAGGGGTACACCCCGGGGCCTTCTCCTCCTCTTCCGGCCACGCTCCCGAGAGAGCGGCGGAGGTGGGCCCATGCCCTGTGCTATCTGGGCGTGGCCTCTTGGTCCGTCAGCGGCTTCTTCCTCCTGTCCATGGCCGACCACGCGCCTCCGGAGGAGACGCGGGAGCTCAGAGCAGCCGGCGCGGTGGTGGAGACACTGCCCATCGTGAACGAGTACCTCGTCGACCGGAAAACCTTCGACACTTCGCGCAAACACCGGACGTTGTACACACAGGAGCTTGAGGTCCGGCTCCCCGAGCCGGTCGGCCGGGTCGACACCATTGGGGTCCGGATCACGTCCTACAGCCGTTACTCGGCCGGGGAATCGATACGCGTCCTCTACGCACCCACCGATCTCAGCCTCGACGCCTACGCGGGACCGCGCAACAGGAACGATCTGGCCGGGTTCACCGAAGGGAGCGCCGGGGACCTGGATCGCATCCTGGCCGGCCGAGCCCTCTCGGCCACGCAGCTCTCCTTCGGCGGACTGGCCTGGCTGGGGACCGCAGCGGTTGCCACGTGGCTTTCCTGTCGCCCTCGCTCGTATCCCGCGACCATGCGGCTGAGAGGTGCCCGCGCGCTGCGCGGCGTCTTTCGCTCCGGCCGGATCGAGGCGAACGGCGCCGCTGTCGCGTTCAGCTGGCTGGACCCTCCCGCGACCGCGGTCGGCCCGGCCCTGGAGGGCCGACCGGTGTGGCTCTGCTGGGACCCACGGCGAACGCGGAGATATAGGACACAGGGCAAGGGCCGTCCAGTGATCTCCTACACGGCCTGCCCTGCGGTAGTGATCTTTGACAGCGGCCACGCCGTCTACGGCGAGATGACGGTTCTGGAACCTCATCGTGTCGACCAGCTGGGCATGGAGGTCGACGGGGACCGCGTTCCGCTGGACGCCTCACGCCGGGTCCGCATCTGGACTCCGCGAAAGATCTGGCCGCTGACGCTGAAAGCCCGGCATCTCTGGGGCTATACGGTTGCCCTGGTGGCGAGCGGCATCCTCTTCAGCCCGCTGGTCGGCGGCTTCTACCTCCGCTTGGCCATCGCCGCCTGCGGGGCCCTGGCCCTGTCCGTCCAGTTGGGCTTTCGCTTCCCCGCCCACCCGCGGCCGGGATACGAGTAGCCACTGCCACCACAGTAGCGATCCGCTTACGCTCCGACCATGATCAAGCCCCGCGGCTGTCAACAACGCTCGTGATCAATACACCTATCGCACGGCGTGCGCGCGGACGAACGCGCGGGAGCCGACAGTCACAATCTTGCGGATGTGGTCGGAGTCGGCGGTGGCGGGGTCAGGCTGGTCGTTGTAGGCGAGCAGCAGGGTCGGTGCGGCCAGGTGGTGGGAGGCGGTGTGCGGATCATCGGTGTCGAGAAGGCCGGCTGCGGTGAAGTGGGCGATGCGTCCGGCGAGTGCCTCCTCGGCAGACACGGTCATGACGTCGTCCCTACTGCCGGGATGCTGCCATCGCCACTGGGAAACGAGGGCGAACGCGGCGGTGTACTCCGCTGACCCCACGAGCGCTTGCCCGACTTCGATGACCAGCGCGGTGATCGCGTCGTGGAGCCCACCGACCGTGGTCAGGGCCCCGTCCAGTGGCAGATGCCGCTCCAGAGCGTCGTGGACCAGGCCGTTCATCGACTCGGAGCGTCGGACAGGATCGCCCCGAACAAGCGGTCCTTGTCGCCGAAGTAGTCGTAGACGGTGCGCTTGGAGACGCCTACCCGGGCCGCCACGGCGTCCATGCTCACGGCGTCCACTCCTTGGCGTGAGAAGAGTCCACGCGCCCCGGACCAACGCCCGGCGACGCGCTCCAGAGCCGGCTCGAGCACGCCACGAACGGCCACTTCTCCGACGTTGACGGCGCGCTACTACTCGGCCGCGCCCAGCCCCTTCAACGCCAACGGCAACGGCTCGTCTCCAGCGGAACCCTGGCCCGCCACACCATCGCCGCCAAGACGTACTGGGCCACGGGCAAGCAAGGACTGCGAGACGCACGCGATCGATACGCGGCTCGAAGGCAAGAACGTCCCGGTAACCCGCCGTGGCCTGGCGCGGCACCGCTGCACTACAGGAGTAAATTAGAGGAGTCGCGCGTTGACCGTGACAGAGCCGCGCAGCTCGGCGCGGCGCACAGCCCGGCACCGTCGCGTCCGACGGCGCCGGAAGCGGACAAGGAGCCGGAACGTGGAACTCAAGGACTACAAGATCATCGTCACCGGCAGTGCGCGCGGCATGGGCGCGGCCACCGTGCGGGCGTACGTCGCCGCCGGTGCACAGGTCGTCGGAATGGACGTGGCACGCGAACTGGGCGAGCAGGTCGCGGCGGACGCCACCGAGAACGGTCCCGGCACGGCGACCTTCCTCACCGCCGACATCGCCGACGCCGACTCGGTGAACCACGCCTTCGACGCCGCCGCCCAGGCACTCGGCGGCCTGGACGTGCTCGCTCACCCGGCGGCCATCCAGCGCTCCGGCGACGCCGCGTCCGTCACCGTCGACGACTGGGACCTGATGATGGCGGTCAACGTGCGCGGCACCATGCTCACCAACCAGGCGGCACACCGCCTGATGGCGCCGAAGAAGCGCGGGTCGATCATCAACTTCGGCTCGGTCTCGGGGCTGCGCTCCGAGCCCGTCGCCCCGGCCTACTCCGCCTCCAAGGGCGCCGTGCACTCCTGGACCCGCACGGCCGCCGGAGCGTGGGGCGCCGACGGCGTCCGCGTCAACGCGATCCTCCCCGCCATCGCCACCCCCATGTACGACGAGGCCATCGCCCGCCTGGACGAGGAGGGAAGGACGGCCCACTTCTGGCAGAACGAGCAGTCCATCGCGCTCGGCCAGAAGTACGGCGACCCCGACCATGACCTCGGCCCCGTCATGGTCTTCCTCGCCTCCGAGGCATCACGTTTCATCACCGGGCAGTTGATCCCCGTCGACGGTGGGCAGACCTCCGTACGATGAACGCCGACCGGGGGAACGTTCCTGCGGTCCGCTCCCCCGGAAGGAAGACGATGCCCGGTTCTCCCGACGCTCCAGCGGCCCGGCGCGGGAGCGCACAGGCAGCGGACCGCGCCGAACCGCGCGCCGTCCGGACCCGCGAACGCCTCCAGCGCGCCCTCCTCGACTCGCTCGCCGAGCAACCACTGGAGACGCTGACCGTCGCCCAGCTCTGCCGCCGCGCCGGCGTCCACCGCGTCACCTTCTACGGCCACTGGCCGGACATCCGGACCCTGGCGGCCCAGGTCTTCGCCGAGTCCGTCGACCGCCTCGCGCGGGTCCCGCACGAGGTCATCACCACGGCCACCGGGTCCACCGAACTGGCCGCCGCCTACGAACACGCCCTGCGCGACCAGTTGCGGGAGATACTCGACCAACGCGCCGTCTACCGCACCCTCTTCTCCTCCGACGTGGACGCCGGCTTCCACCGCCGCCTCGTCGCCGCCCAGCGCGAACGCGCCCAGGCGGCGATCGAGGAACTGACCCGGCTCGGCGTCGCCGCACCCGGCGCGGGCACCGGCTACGCCGCCGCCTACCTCGCGGGCGGCACCGTGGCCGGCTTCGAGGCATGGGCACTCAGCGAGGACACCGACATCGAAGCCACGGCCACCGCCCTCACCGCCCAACTCCCCCACTGGTGGCCCCGCTGAACCGGCACGGGACGCCACCCGGGACACGCCGCCGCCCAGCTCCCACGACGCGAAGGGACCCGGCCACGAAGGCCGGGTCCCGACAAGCCCGCCGTGCGGGGCTGTCACTACGACTGCCGCGTCACCACTGGTACTGAACGCCGGTCGAGCAGGACGGCGACCCCGCGTAGGTGCCCAGACTCCCCCCGTAGTTCGCCGATGATCCGTCGAACGTCGCCTCGATCGAGTACATCCCGGCACCGCAGGTCACATACCCGGAGAACCCGGTCGAGTAGGCACCCGACGAGTAGCTGAGGCCTCCGTCCACCCCGGGAGTGCCCACACCCACGCGGGCGTAGGGGCCCGAGCCCTGGCCGTCCCACGTGTAACCACCGCCGAGGCAGGCGAAGTAGCAGCCCCCGCCACCCGCGCTCATCGAGTCCAGCCCGGTCGGATCGATCCGGTTGACGGGTCGCCCTCGGCGTAGAGATACGGGTTGCGCTCGATACCCGAGGGGTCGGGCTGGGTGAACCGGCCGATCCGCGGGTCGTAGTAGCGGGCGGAGAGATGATAGAGGCCGGTCGCGTCTTGGTAGCCCCCGGCGAAACCGTACGGCTGGTCGATCTCCACACTGCTGCCGCTCCGCGTGACGCCACGCGGGCTGTAGCTGTAGGAGTTGAGCATCGACCCGGACTCGTCCATCACGCCGACGACGGAGCCGACCGCGTCGGTGACGTAGTAATGGCTCTCACCGTCGCGGGTGAAGGAGTTGAGCGTGCCGCCCGGTTCGCGGACGAAGCCGGTGTCGGTCTCGTCCGTCGTCGTGGCCGACAGCCCCAACGGCCCGTGGTGGAACAGGGTGTCGCCGAGCCGGACGCGCTCGGACTGGTCCGTGGAGGCGTACTCGCCGGTGAACTCCTCACCCGCGACGGTGACTCCGGTCAGCTGGGAGAACGGCGACCACTCGCCGTCTGTGCGCGTGGTGGCCTCGGTCGGAGCGGCGGCCGTCTCGTTGCCGGCCTGGTCGTAGGCCCAGCCGTCGCTGTCGCCGTTCTTGCCCGTGATCTGCGAGGCGGCGTTGACGTCGTAGGTCGTGCCGCGCGGGCAGCCCTCCAGGATGCCCTGCGAGGTCAGGTTCCCGGCGGCGTCGTAGCAGTACTGCCAGGACTCCACCAGCTCGCCGCCGTCGCGCTCCGCCGCGTAGGAGAACCGCCCGGCGCTGTCGTAGCTGTAGCTGGTGACATGCCCGGTCAGCTCGTCGGTGCGGGTCCGGACCTTCGTCCCGTCCAGCGACTCCCCGCCAGCCACGTACGCGTAGCTGTACGACAGTTCGGCGTACAGCGCCTTACCCACGGTGGCGGTGATCAGGGTGGGGCGACCGGAGTCGTCCAACTCGACCTCCTGCGTGAGGCCGTTGGGGTAGACGGTCTCGGTGCGGGCGTCGTTGTTGTTGTAGTCGTAGGTGGTCTCGCCGCCGTCGGGGTCGGTGAGGGCGGTGAGCCGACCCGCGTCGTCCCAGGTGTACTCGGTGGTACCGGCGGGATCGGTGTAGCTCTCGACATTGCCGTCGGCCGTATAGGTCAGGACGGTCTGCGAACCGTTCTGCAGGGTGCGGACCGTCTCGCGGGAGAGCGGGTCGAAGGCGTAGGTGATGGTGCCGGTGCCGTCGGTGCGGGAGGTGATGTTGCCGTCACCGTCGTAGCTGTACTCGACGGTCAGCTCCTCGGCGGAGACCTCGGTGACCCGGTCACGCTCGTCGTAGCTGTAGGTGGTCTCCACCCCGCGGCCGTCGGTCACGGTGACCGGACGCCCGAGATCGTCATAGGTGTAGGTGGTGGCGCCGACCGGCCCCGGCGGTGCGGCCTCGACCAGGTTGCCCTCGTCGTCGTAGGTGAACTCGGTCGTCTCGCCGTTGGCGTCCTCCACCGTGCAGCGCTGCCCCTCGAAGCCGCCGCACTCCGGATCGGCCGGGTTGTAGCTGTAGCTGCGGGTACCGCCACCCGAGCCGGTGACCGCGACCGACAGGGTGTTGCCGGCCGCGTCGTACTCGAAGTCCGCCTGCTCCCCGTCCGGCATGGTGATGCTGCCGGGAAGATCCGCGCCCGCGATGGTCTGGTAGCCGGTCAGCGCCGACGTCGCGCCGGTCGGCAACTCGGAGGAGGTCATGTTGTTCCGGGCGTCCCAGCCGTAGGCCGTGACGTTGCCCGGGCTCTCCGACCCCGCACCCATCGCGTCGGTCGCGGTGGTGACGTTGTGCGCCTCGTACGTCTGCGAACGCGACTTGCCCAGCGGATCGGTGACCTCGTCGACCTCGCCGTCCTCGTTCACGTCGTAGACGGTCTCGTGGCCCAGCGGATCGGCCACCGTCGTCGTGCCTTCCCAGCCCGCGTACTCCGCCGAGTAGGAATAGGTGAACGTCGGGCCGGTGTGACCGTCGCCGCCGAACTCCGTGGCCCGCGTCATCGAGGTGACCCGGCTCTGACCGTCGTAGGTGAACACCGTGACCCGGCCCTCCGGCGTGGTCACCTCCACCAGCCGGCCGTCGCCGTCGTAGCCGAAGCCGGTCTCCGCGCCCTCGGTGTCCGTCGTCGAGACGACGTTGCCGTCACCGTCCACCTCGTACACGACGGTGCGGTCCGAGTGGTCGCTCGCCTCCCAGCGGGAGTCGTCCACCTGGGCCAGCTCCAGCCAGCGGCCCGACCGCTCCTCGGTCAGCGTAAAGCCCTCCTCACCCGACTCGCCTGACTCGCCCGCCCGCTCGACGGTGATCGTGCCGCCGTTGCGTTCGGTCACCTCCGTCAGGGCGCCCTGCGCGCTGTACTCCTCCTTGGCACCTGACTTGCGGTCCGTCAAGGTGAAGGAGCCGTCGTCGTTCTCGGCCAGGTCCTTGCTGTACCCGTCGGGGGTGATCAGCGCGTCGTCGTCGCGCTCGAACTCCACCGCCGCGCCGGTCTCGTCGTACACGATCACGGAGTCGGCGAACTGAGTCGACAGATAGCGCTCGTAACCCTGCCACCACGGCGCGGACACCATGCCCGACGGCGCGTCGAAGGAGTTGTAGGTGCGGGTGAGCTGGAGGTTCTGGCCCACCCCGGCCACGTCGAAGTCAGTGGCGGCCAGCATCAGGTTGCCGTTGGAGACGTTGATCCGCACCACCAGCGAGTCCGTGATCCGCACATCCGAGATCTGATGCCACGGGATCGCGCCCTGCCCCCGCGGCACATAGGCCAGTGCGGAGGCGCCCTCCCTCGCCGCCTCGGCCGGCGGTTCCTCGACCGGCACGCTCTCCGGCGCCTCGGTCGTACCCACCGCGACCGGCGGCACCGCGGCGTCACCACCCTTACCCCACGCCGAACCGCCACCGGGATCGGCGGCAGCCACGGAAGTGGCAGCGGCGGCGGGCAGAACCCCGGCCACAACCACCACAGTGGCAAGCGCGGCGACGACACCGCGTCGCATCGTTCTCGTTCTCCGGACACGCCGAACCGGCGCGCCGACAGCGCTCGATCGCAAGATTCCCCCACGGAATGCGTTCGGACGGCCCCACTGACCGTCACAGCAATTGCATGCTGCCATGCGATCACACGACACCATCCGGCCAATTCCCGAGAACGTGCAGGCCACACCGACCAGAACGCGCCGTTCCCGCGACCTCCGCTATACCGGCCCACATACCGGTATGAACCATCCCGCGCCGAGCGCGCGGCGTGCCCTGACGAGCCGGTACACGCGCACGATCACGCGATGCTGCCACGATCCGCGCGGGCGGAGCGTCCTATTCCGCCCTAGTCCCCCGATGCCGCGCCGTTATCGCTCCCCGCCTTGACCACGGTGCGCGGCCCCCACAGCGGCCACGGTCGGTTGCCGTGTGTGACGCCCGCTGGCTAGCGTGTGCTGGTCGTATTACTTGTTCAACGGGGGTTGTCGGTCGTGGGGCGTTCGTCTGACTGGTCGGTGTTGGGGTTGTCGTCGGATCCGACGCCGGGTGATCCGGAGCGGATCAAGCGGTTGGCGGAGCGTCTGGAGACCTTCGCCGACGACGCCGCCGAAGCGCTCTCAACGATCCGGGGCATGGTCGAGTCCGACTCCCTCGCCACCTTCGTCGGGCTGACGGCGGATGCGTTCAAGGAACGCTTCGAGAAGGTCCCGCCGAACCTGACCAAGCTCCACACCTCCTACGATCTCGCGGCTGCGGCGTTGGCGACGTACTGGCCGAAGCTGGAGGACGCCCAGCGCGATGCCGACCGGGCGCTGACCGACGGCGAGTCCGCCGCGACCGAACTCGCCACCGCCCAGTCCGCGCTCGCCACCGCCGTCTCTGAGCTGGAGGATGCCGAGGAGGCAGCGGAAGACCCGGACGAGGACGAGGTCCGGAACGGTGTCCGCGAAGCCCTGCGGACCGCTACCTCCGCGCACGAGGGCGCCGAGGCCGCGGTCGTCTCGGCCGAGTCCGCCCTCACCGCCGCGAAGGCCCTGGCCGGTCAGGCGAAGGAAGCACGCGAGAGCGCCGCCGAGATCTGCGCCGCGTCGTTGGAAGAAGCCTCGGAAGCGGGCATCCAGAACAAGAAGTGGTGGCAGAAGGCCGTCGACTGGGTGGTCGACAACTGGGACACCATCGTCGCCATCGCCAAAGTCGTCGTCGCCGTCCTCGGCATCGTCGTCATGATCATCGGCGGCCCGCTCGCCTGGGTCGTCCTCGCCGCCGCCCTCATCGTCCTCGCGGACACACTCATCGACTACGCCAACGGGAACGCGTCGTTGTGGGATGTCGGGTTCGCGATGCTGGACTGCATCCCGGGGTTCAAGGGTGTGACGAGTCTGGCGGGGCTGGCTGGTGGGGTGAAGAAGTACGTCACCAACTTCAAGAACCTCCCCGCGATGTACAACAAGGAGGGCATCCGGGGGATCGGGAAGGTGTTGATCGGGGACCCGATCGACATCGCGACCGGTGAGATGACCCTGCGGAACACCGACCTCACCCTCCCCGGCATCCTCCCCCTCACGATCGAGCGTGAGCATCTCTCCGACTACCGCTACGGCCGCTGGTTCGGCCGCTCCTGGGCCTCGACCTTCGACCAGCGCCTGGTCCTGGACCAGTTCGGCGCGGACTACTACGCCGATGACGGATGCGGCTGCACTACCCCATCCCCAAACCCGAATACGGGGCGCCGGTGGAGCCTGTGTCCGGGCCGCGCTGGGGGCTGTCCTGGGACGGGGCCGGCGGCGGCACCATGACCATCCACCAGCGCGAGAGCGGCCGGACGTTGCACTTCGCCCCGGTCCCCGGCCGGCGCGGTTCGGAGTTGCCGATCGTCGCGATCACGGACCGCAACAACAACCGCATCGACTTCCACTTCACGCCAGACGGCGACCCGTCGGAGTTGGTCCACTCCGGCGGCTACCGCGTCGGGATCGCCGTCTACGACGGCCGGATCACCGCGCTGACCCTCCTCTCCGACCCCGACCAGCCCGTCATCCGCACCTACGACTACGACCGGGCCGGAAACCTCAACCGGGTCTACAACTCCTCCGGCCTCCCCCTGTGCTTCGAGTACGACGCCCAGCGGCGGATGACCCGCTGGGAAGACCGCAACAACACCTGGTACTCCTACGCATACGACCAAGCGGGCCGGTGTGTCTTCACCACCGGCACCGGCAGGGCGCTGGAATACCGCTACGACTACCAGCCCGACCAGCTCCGCACGACGGCGACGAACAGCCTGGGTCATGCGACGACGTACCAGATGAACGACGCCTGGCAGGTCATCGCCGAGACCGACCCGCTCGGCCACACCACCCGCAAGACCTGGGACGAGTACAACCGTCCCCTCACCGTCACCGACCCCCTCGGCCGCACCACCCGCTACC
>NZ_BHZI01000050.1 GCF_004305975.1 Streptomyces otsuchiensis | reverse complement strand
CACGCTGTTGAGTTCTCAAGGAACGGACGCTTCCTTTGGATCGCCTTCCGGCTTTCCTCCGGGCTTCCCTTCGGTGTCTCCGACTCTATCAGACTCACTTTCGTGTTCCTGACCCCCAGTCGGCGGGGTTTTGAGCTTTTCGCCCTCCGGCGTGTTCACTACTTTAGAGCATTTCCCCGGCCGGTTTCAAATCGGCCCCGAGTCATGAATTCAGCACGCCTGAACGAACGCCAGACACACCAAAACAGACCCGGCAGGGTTGTGATCGTGAGTAGCAATCCGCTGCCGTCCCCGGGTGAAATCACCACTGGGTGAACCATGCGGCTCCGTGGCAGCTCGGAGAACACTACGCACGGGGTGCACCGGCGTCAAACCGGCCCCCGCGGGGCCCTCCCGGCGCCTCAGTCGAGGTCGGTGAGCCTGCCGCCGGCGTCCGGCTGGGCGTCCTCCACGCGGCGCAGCAGCCGGGTCAGCAGCTCGCCGAGGACGCCGCGTTCGTCGTGTCCGAGGTCCTGGAGAAGGTCTTCCTCGAAGTCCGACCCGAGCCGCATCACCTCCAGCCACTTCTCGTGGCCGGCGGCGGTGATGCCGACGATGACGCGGACCCGGTTCTCCTGGTCGCGTTCGCGGGTGACCAGCCCGGCCGCGAGGAGCCGGTCGACGCGGTGGGTCATGGCGGCCGCGGTCAGCCCCAGGCGGTTGGCGAGGGTGCCGGGCCACAGTTGGTACGGGCTGCCCGCCATGACGAGGGTCTTGAGCACCTCCCACTCCCCCTGGTTGAGGCCGAGGGTGGAGAGATGGCGGCCGTAGGCGACGCTCATCCGGCGGTCGAGCCGGGCGAGCGCGTTGACGATCTTCTCCACCTGCGGGTCGAGGTCCTGGTACTCGCGCTGGTAGATGGCGATCTGCTCGTCGAGGGTCGGCTCGCGCCGACGCTTGGGAGGCATGGCGGGGAGTATCGCACGTCACCCCTTATTTGTTCGATTCCGAACGACTTCACAATGTAGTCTTCGACTTCGAACTTTAACGTCGAAGTCTTCGGCCTTGAGCTGTACACCGCTCAGGGCCCTCTGTGCGTGCGGCCGCCCCCGCTGGGCTGCGGCTCCGCACTGACGGGGGACGGATCGACCGCTCATGAGAGACGACAAGCGACAAGGAAGAGGAGGGTGGGCGTGCACACGGGGACGGGCTCGGCACTGCGCCGGATCCAGATCGGCAACGCGCTGAGCGCCTTCGGCAACGGCTTCACCGTGCCGTACCTGTTCATCTACGTGGCCCGCGTGCGGGAGCTCGGGGAGGCGACGGCCGGCGCGTCGCTGGCGGCGTTCGCGGTGGCCGCGCTGCTGGTGCTCCCGTTCACGGGGCGTGCCATCGACCAGCGCGGGCCACTGCCGGTGGTGCTGGTGGGCGCGGCCGGGGCGTCGGCGGGCGCCCTCGGTTTCGGCTTCGCCGCGACCGCCCCGGCGGTGCTGGCCGCGGCGGCGGTGATGGGAGCCGGGATCGCCGTGCTCCAGCCGGCGCTCGCGACGATGATCGTCTGGTGTTCCACCCCGGCGACCCGGGCTCGTGCCTTCGCCACCCAGTTCTTCCTGGCCAACCTCGGCCTGGGGCTCGGCGGGCTCACCGGTGGCCTGATCGTCGACGAG
Organism: Streptomyces otsuchiensis; assembly: GCF_004305975.1. Taxonomy (GTDB): domain Bacteria; phylum Actinomycetota; class Actinomycetes; order Streptomycetales; family Streptomycetaceae; genus Streptomyces; species Streptomyces otsuchiensis. The sequence goes on along the minus strand of NZ_BHZI01000050.1, from coordinate 22,703 downwards.
CACCGCACGGGCAGCTTCGTGCTGCTGTTCGCGACCGAGGCGGTGATGTTCCTGGTGCTGGGCGCCGTCATCGCCACCGTCCGGCTGCCGCGGTCGGCTCCGGCGGCCCACGGCCGGACACCGGTGGCCGCGGGCGGCGGCGCGGAGGTCCCGGTGCGCGCCGGCCGGCGGCGGGTGCGCGCGGTCGGGCGTAGCCCGGAGGGCGACGGGATGCGTGCCGTCTTCGCCAATCCGGCGATGGTGCTGCTCTGCGTCCTCGGCTTCGTCCTCTTCTTCGCCTGCTACGGGCAGTTCGAGGCGGGGCTGGCGGCGTACGCGGTGGAGGTGACCCGGGTCTCGCCGACCACCCTGGGTCTGGCCCTGGCCGCGAACACGGCGGCCATCGTCGTCGCGCAGTACGCCGTGCTGCGGTTCGTGGAACGGCGGCGGCGCAGCAGGGTGATCGCCCTGGTGGGTCTGATCTGGACCGTGGCCTGGCTGGCGGCGGCGGCATCGGGAGTGCTGGCCGTGCCGCACGCGGTGGCGGTGGGCCTGCTGATCTCCACCTACGCCCTGTTCGGCGTGGGCGAGGCCATGCTGTCACCGACGGTGGCGCCGCTGGTCGCCGACCTGGCGCCGGCCCGGCTGATCGGTCGGTACAACGCGGCGTTCGCCCTGGTGAAGCAGCTGGCCCTGGCCATCGGCCCGGCGGTCGGCGGTCTGCTCGCGGCAGCGGGCGCCTACGGGCCCTACCTGGTGCTGGTGATCGCCTGCTCCCTCGGGGTCTCGGTGCTCGCGCTGCGGCTCGGCGGCCGGCTCACCCCGGAGCAGGAGTCGGGCCAGGTCGTGGTGACGGCGCCGGACGCGCCGGATGTGCCGGACACTCCGGACGCGCCCGGTGCAGCCACCGCTCCGGTCCCGCGGCACGAGCCGGCCCCGGAGCCGGAGCCCGTCGTCGGGCGGCCGGTCGGGGCGGGCGTGCACGGCTGAGAGCACCCGGCCGCGGGAACGGGGGCGCCCGACGCCGGCCGACGGCTGCCGGTCAGCCGTCGGCCGGCAGGGCGAACTCGGCCCAGACCGACTTGCCGCCGTCCGGCAGGCGTCGCGTCCCCCAGTCGGTGGCCACGGCCGCGACCAGCGCGATCCCGCGCCCGGTCTCGTCGCCGAGCTGCACCTGCTGGCGGCGCGGGAGGTGCTCGTCGCCGTCCGTGACCTCGATGATCAGCCGCCGGTCGGTGCGGCGCAGCCGCAGCCGCATCGGCGCCTTCCCGTGGACCACGGAGTTGGCGACCAGCTCGCTGGCGGTCAGCACGCCGAGGTCGCGGAGTTCGTCGGAGAACCGCCAGGACGAGAGGACTCCTCCGGCGAAGGCACGGGCGCGCGGGGTCGCCTCGATGCCGCCGTGCAGGTCGAGCGCGGCGGCGCGGAACAACCCCGCGTCCTCGCCCTCCGGTTCGGGGCGGACGAAGGCGAGGACGGCGACGTCGTCGTCATGACCGTCGGTGATGCCGAGGGCGCGCAGCAGCCGGTCGCAGAGGATCTGCGGGGAGTCGGCGGCTGCGGCGAGCGCCTCCTCCATGACGTCCAGGCCGTGGTCGATGTCGGCGTCACGCCGCTCCACCAGGCCGTCGGTGCAGAGCACCGCGGTGGAGCCGGGCGGGAACGGGATGGCGGCCGACTCGTGCCCCCAGCCGCCGGTGCCCAGCGGCGGCCCGGTCGGGCCCTCGGTGCGGTGCACGGTGCCGTCGGGCCGGCGCACGATGATCGGCAGATGGCCGGCGGAGGCGTAGGAGAGCGTGTCCTCGCTGGGGTCGTGCACCGCGTAGACGCAGGTGGCGATCTGGCTGGCGTCGATCTCGGACGCGAGGCCGTCGAGCAGCTGGACGACCTCGTTGGGCGGGAGGTCCAGCCGTGCGTAGGCCCTTACCGCCGTGCGGAGTTGGCCCATCACTGCGGCCGCGCGCACGCCGCGGCCCATCACGTCGCCGATGACCAGCGCGGTGCGGCCGGCGCCGAGCGTGATGACGTCGTACCAGTCGCCGCCGACCGCGGCCTCGGTGCCGCCGGGGCGGTAGGTGGCCGCGACCCGCAGCTCGTCCGGCTGTTCCAGTTCCTGTGGCAGCAGGCTGCGTTGGAGGGTCACGGCGGTGGCGCGCTGCTGTCCCTCGCTCTCGCGCAGCCGCTCGGCCGAGGTCACCTGGTCGGTGACGTCGGCGGCGAACACCAGCACGCCGCGGACCGGTGGCCCGTCGGGTACGGAGAGTTCGACCGGTGCGCAGGTGAAGGTGTGGAAGGTGTCGCGCTGGGCCCCCGGTACCCGGCGGGACTTGACCGTGCGCGAGGTGTTGCTGCGCCGCACCTGGTCCATCAGCGGCACCAGGCCCAGTTCGGCCAGTTCGGCCAGTGACTCGCGGGCGGGTGTGCCGGGGGTGCGTGGGCCGAAGAGCGTCGCGTAGGCGTCGTTGACGTAGGCGACGCGGTGGTCGGCACCGTGCACGAGGGCGACCGGCGCCGGGACCTGGCCCAGGAGTTCGTGGACGGCCGGGCCGTGCACGAAGGCGGTGGGGGCACCGCCGCTCCCACCGTGGTCGCCGCCGGTGACGCCGGCGGGGTGGTCCCCGTCGTGCGCGCCGTCGGCGGTCCCGTCCGGGCCTGCGGTATCACCCAACTGGTTCTTCTCCTCGACGTGTTCGGCGCCGGAAGTCGTCCGCGTGTCGCGACGTCCCGGGCGGCTTTCGCGTGCGGCGGGAACCGGCTTCGCGGCGGGGAGCGCGGCGGAGGTGGCGCGCCGCTGTGCGCCGGGCAACCGGATGCCCCAGCGGGTCAGTTTCACCTGGTCTCTCCCAGTTGCCCGGTCTCTCCTGCCGGGATGGTGGCTAGGTCTCGGGCGTCGCCGTCAGCGCGCGGGCCGTCGGCACCAAGACTAAGGCCCCTGCGGGGGGCGGTCGGTGCCCGCGGCGGCCTCGAACTCCGCTCGTGGGTGCTCCATCGAGCCCAGCGAGACGATCTCGCGCTTGAAGAGACCGGACAAGGTCCACTCGGCGGCCACGCGCGCCTTGCGGTTGACGGTGGGTACCCGGCTGAGGTGGTAGGTGCGGTGCATCAGCCACGCTGGGTACCCCTTCAGCCTGCGGCCGTAGACCCGCGCGACGCCCTTGTGCAGTCCCAGGGAGGCGACCGAGCCCGCGTAGCTGTGGCGGTAGGCGACGGCCTCGCGGCCGCGCAGGGCACCGGCCAGGTTGTCGGCGAGGCGCCGGGCCTGGCGCACCGCGTGCTGGGCGTTCGGGGCGCACAGGACGGGCCGGCCGTCGGGCCCCGGGTCGTCGACGGAGAGATCGGGCACGGCGGCGGCGTCGCCGGCCGCCCACACGTGGTCCACGCCCGTCACCCGCAGTTCCGGTGAGCAGCGCAGCCGGCCGCGCTCGTCCAGCGGCACACCGCAGGAGGCGAGTACCGGGTTGGGCTTGACGCCGGCCGTCCAGACCAGCGTGCGGGTGCGGTGGCGGGAGCCGTCGCTGAGCACGGCGACACCGTCCTCGTAGGCGTCGAGACGGGTGTCCAGCCGGACGTCCATGTTGCGGCCGCGCAGCTCACGGACGGCGTACTCGCCCATGCGCAGGCCGACTTCGGGCAGGATGCGACCGGTCGCCTCGACCAGGATCCACTTCTGCTCCTCCGGACTGACGTTCGGGTAGTACCGGCAGGCGTACTTCGCCATGTCCTCCAGCTCGGCGACCGCCTCGACACCGGCGTAGCCACCGCCGACGAAGACGAAGGTCAGTGCCGCGTCCCGGATCTGCGGGTCACGGGTGGAGGCGGCGATGTCCAGCTGCTCCAGCACGTGGTTGCGCAGCCCGATCGCCTCCTCCACGGTCTTGAAGCCGATGCCGTGCTCGGCGAGGCCCGGCACCGGCAGGGTCCGTGAGATCGAGCCCACGGCGAGCACCAGCTCGTCGTAGCGGACGGTCTCCGGGCCGGCCCCGGTCTGCTCGGCGGCCAGGGTGCGCACGCTCACCGTGCGCGCCGCGGGGTCCGCGGCGACGACCTCGCCGGCCAGGAAGCGGCACTGCGGCAGCACCCGTCGCAGCGGCACCACGACATGGCGCGGCGAGATCGAACCGGCCGCCGCCTCCGGCAGGAACGGCTGGTAGGTCATGTACGGCTCGGGACTGACCACCACGATCTCGACGGCGCCCCGCCTCAGCTCACGGCGCAGCCGTCGCTGGAGCCGCAGGGCGGTGTACAGGCCGACGTATCCGCCGCCGGCCACGAGAACGCGGATGGGTTCCTTTGTCACCTGTCCATAAGGCACAGGGCGACCGGCGTTTGTCCACAGCTGAGGACGGACGCTGCTCCGATAGGGGCGGTGTCGGACGGTTTCGCCCCCTTCTCAGCAGTACCGCCCTCAACTATGTTCGTGAGTCGGGGGGCGGCCGGGGCCGCGCTCCCGCACTGTCGGGTGGGGTGCGTCTCCGGGGGGAGACGCGAGGTACCGGGGGGCATCGAATGCGCAATTTGGAGACCCAGAATCCGGCCGGGACGGCGGACGGGGTGGGACGGCAGGAGCCGGTGGGAAACGGACGGCTGGTGGGGCCGGTAGGGGACGACTACGGCACGGCGGGCGCGCCGGCGGATGCGTCGACGAGTACGTCGACGAGTGCGCCGCCCGGGGAGGTCGGGACGACCGAGGCGGGAGGCGGCGGATCGCCACTGCGTACGGACGCCCGGCGCAATCTCCAGCACGTGCTGGACGCGGCGCGCGACGTCTTCGGCGAGCAGGGGTACGACGCGCCCGTCGAGGAGGTGGCGCGGCGGGCACGGGTGGGCGTCGGCACGGTCTACCGGCGGTTCCCCAACAAGGAGGCGCTGGTCCGCTACATCACGGAACAGGAGACGCGGCGGCTGGGCGAGAGGGCGCTCGCGGAGCTCTCGGACTCCGCGGAGCCGTGGCAGGCGCTGGAGCGGCTGGTGCGGTACGCGGTGGCGGCGCGCAGCGGCAAGCTGCTGCCGGAGCTGTTCGCTGCGGGCTCCGCACCGATCGGCGGGAACGTGCCGATCGGTGGAAGCGCGCCGGTGGGCGGGAACGCGCCGATCGTCGGGAGCACGCCGGTTGTTGGCTCGGAGCTGCCGCGCGGGGTGCGCCCGGTCGGCGCGCCCCGTCCCGGGTCCGCGCCGGTCGGCCCGGTGGGAGGAGTCCCGGGGGCCGTCCGTCCGGACGAGGCCGGGCCGGACCGGGTGCCACAGCCGCGTTCCGCGCCGGAGAGCGGCACGGAACACCCGCCCCCCGAGGTCGACACGGCTCCGGCCGGGCGGTCCGTGGCGGCCGACCCGATCGGCGACACCACGACGGAGCTGCTGGGGCTGCTGGCCCACCTCGTCGAACGAGCACGGCTGGCGCAGCAGTTGCGGGCGGACGCGACGGTGGCGGACATCCTGCTGGTGATCGCGACCGCGCCACCGCCGCTGGCGGACCCGAACCGGAGAGCGATGGTGGCCGAACGGCTGCTCGACATCCTGCTCCAGGGGCTGCGCCCTGCCCGCCGCTGAGACCCCGGCCCGCTTCCGAGCGGCTCCGCCCCGTGCCCCAACTGCCGTGCGGGAGACGGCGGGACGCTCGGACGGGTGGTTCTCCCACACGGAGGGCACACAGCACACCGCCGGTGTGGGACGCTACGGGCACAAGCCGTCGCGCCGGACCGCCGCGCGGGCCGAGGCGGCTCGTCCAACACCTACATGGCCTCGGGGGCTTACCGCATGAGCATGGACGGTCCGGACGTTCCGCGGCAGCCGGTTCGGCCCGGCCGGTCATCCGCCGGGAGCGGCGGCCGGGGCGACGCGGGAGATCACGACGCGGCCACCGCGCCGGCGGGCGACGCCGGCCGCGTGACCGCTGAGCACGAGGAGCCGGGGGTTCCGCGCCAGCGCGGCCGGGAGGGCAGCGGTGTCGTCCCCTTCGGCGAGCCGCCGGACGGCACCGAGTCCGCCGGGGACCTGGAGCTGGTGCGGCTGATCCGGGAGGGGGACGTGGCCGCCTCCGAGGAGCTGTACCGGCGGCACGCCGAATCCGTCCGCCGCTACGCCCGCACCTGTTGCCGTGACGCGGACACCTCCGACGACCTCACCAACGAGGTGTTCGCCGCCACGCTGCACGCGATCCGCGGTGGCGCCGGACCGCAGACGGCCGTGCGCGCCTACCTGCTGACCTCGGTCCGCCGCGTGGCCGCCTCCTGGTCGCGGACCACGCGGCGTGAGCAACTGGTCGAGGACTTCGCGGTGTTCGCCGTGACGGCGGCCGGCTCCGGCGCGCACGACGACGACACCCTGGACCTCGGCGCCGATGTGCGGGCGATGCATGTCGCCGAACAGTCCATGGCGGTGCAGGCGTTTCGCAGTCTGCCCGAGCGCTGGCAGACCGTCCTGTGGCACACCACCGTCGAGGAGTCCTCGCCGCAGGAGGTGGCGCCGCTGCTCGGGCTGACCGCCAACGCGACCGCGGCGCTGGCGCACCGGGCCCGGGAGGGGCTCAAGCAGGCATATCTGCAGGCACACGTCAGTCAGGCGCTGACCACCGGCGGCGGCTGCGCCCAGTACGCGGACCGGCTGGGCGCCTACGCGCGCGGCGGGCTGCGGACCCGGGCCGAGCGCGGGCTGCGGCAGCATCTGCGGGAGTGTGCCGCGTGCTCGGCCGCGGCGGTGGAGGTCAAGGACCTCAACCAGCACATCCGTTCCGTGCTGCCGATCGCGGTCATCGGCTGGTTCGCGGCCGGTTCCTCGCTCAAGGGCGTCGGCGTGCTCGGTGGTTCGGCCGCGGCAGGCGCCGGCGGGTCCGCCGCGGCGGCGAGCGGCGGCGCGTCGGGAAGCGCCTCGGGAGGCGCGGCGTCGGAGGGGCTGGGCGCCCCGGCCAAGGCCGGGATGGCGGCGGCGGTTGCGGCCACCGTGACGGCCGCCGCGCTGGCGCTGGCGTTCATGGGTGGCACCGGCACACCGGACGGGCCGTCGGACAAGCCGGAGGCGGCGGCGCCGGTACCGGAGGTGGTCCCCGATCCCGTGCCCGACCCCGAACCGGGGGACGAGGAACCCGAGCCGGTGCCGGAGAGCCCGGTGGCACCGCCGGAGGCCGTGGTCCCGGCGCCCGAGGCTCCGGCTCCGGAGCCCGCTCCGGAAACTCCGCCGTCCGCCCCCGCGCCCGACCCGGAGCCCGCTCCCCCGCAGCCGGAACCGGAGCCGGAGCCGGCGGAACCCGCTCCGCCGCCGCCCGCTCCCGAACCCGATCCGGAGCCCGAACCCGAGCCGGACCCGGAACCCGAGCCCGAACCCGAGCCCGAACCCGAGGCATTCGAGGTGCGGTCGCTCGCCTACGACGTGTTCGGTGGCAGCACCAATCCCACGCTGCGCCTGGCGGGGAGCAGTTGGACCTGGCAGCGCGCCCAACTGTCCGTCGGCGGGCAGTCCTACGCGCACGGCATCACGGTCTCGGCCCGGTCCTCGGTGCTGATCGACCTCAACCGCCCCTGTGACGTCTACCGGGCGAAGGTCGGCATCGACGACGCCACGGCGCGGCTCGGCGGAGCGGTCTTCTCCGTCTACGGCGACGGCGCTCTGCTGTGGACGTCACCGGAGATCAGCGGTGGTGAGGCCGCGCGTTCGCTGCGGGTGCCGGTCACCGGGGTGGAGACGCTCCGGCTGGTCGTCGAACCCCGTGGCACTCTCGGCATGCTGGGCCTGGCCAACTGGGCGGAGTCCGCGATCGAGTGCCGCTGACCGGGAGCGGGGACGCGGGGGCACCGGGCGCCTGGGCGCGGCTCAGCGCTCCGGCCCGGGCGTGACGCCGTCGGTCAGCCGGCGCCGTCCGTCAGGGCGTGACGCCGCTGGTCACCGCGCGCGGCTCGTGGTCGCCCGAGGTCGTCCAGCAGGAGCCGCGACGGGCCAGCAGCCGGCGCAACCAGACCTCCATGGCGACCAGTTCGGCGATGCCGTCCAGCGGCAGCGGCTCGCCCTCGGCGGCGGCGCGCAGCGCCTTGCGGACGACGCGCGCCTCGATGAGACCGGCATCGGCCAGCAGCGGGGCGTCGAACAGGTCCAGCAGCGGGGCCAGCGCCCCGCGCAGTCCGGCGCGGGCGGCCTCGACGTGCGCTGCCTGGCCCGACGCCCCCCAGCCGGGCGGTAGTTGACGCACCCCGGCGCCCTCCAGCACCGACTTCAGCACCTCGGCCCGGGCCCCGGGCTGCACTCGGAGCGTCTCCGGCAGCGCCGCGCAGGCGCGCACCACCTGGTTGTCGTAGAACGGCGCGTGGAGCCGCTGGTGGTGCAGCTCGACGGCCTGCTCGAAGACCCGGTGGTCGGCGGCGCTGCGGGCGAGCGCCGCCCGGGCACGCAGCACTCCGGGGCGGCCGTTGCCGGCGTTGTGCCGGGGGTAGGTGGCGGCCGTCTCCAGCCTGACGGAGACCTCGGCCAGCGCCTCACCGGTCAGCCAGCGGGCGGCCGGGCCGGGAAGGCTCCAGGACAGGGAGGCAAGCGAGACGGCCAGCGGGCTGTCGCCGCCGGGCGCGTCACCGCCGGCCCGGGCGCTGTCGGAGGCGCCGCGCAGCCGGGTCGCGGCTCCGGCGAGTCCGTCGCGGTAGGGGGTGCGCGCCAGGCGGCGCGCGGCGCGGTAGATGGTCAGCGGCATCAGCACGGAGCGGTTGCCGTCCCGGCTGGCCCGGGCCAGGGCGCTCACGGGGCGCAGCACGTAGCGCCGGTTGCGGTCCATCAACAGGTCGGCGAGCCGGGCCGGGTGGGCGTCGAGGACCTGCCGGGCGCCGTTGCCGACGAGGTGGTCGGCGCTGCCGGCGGCGAGACGGCGGCGGTGACGGGCGACGCCGACCAGCGAGGGCCCGGGCTCGTCGGTGAGGTGGACGTCGTCCAGGTCCGCGTAGGGCAGGGCGTCTTCGGCGGCGGCGACGATGACGTGGTGGAGCCGGGAGCTCTCGCCGATGGCCCGGGCGCGTTCCAGTTCGGCGGTGCGGACGATCCGGGCCGGGCCGGCCGTGGAGCTGAGGTCGTTGAAGGTGACGGCGAGCAGCCGTTCCCCGGCCAGGGTGGAGCCGGCGCCGAAGACGGTGCCGGGGCGGCCGGGGAGACCGGCCGCGAGCAGGGCGAGGGTGGCGGAGGCGCTGCCGCCGGAGAGGTCGGCGCCCACTCCGGGAGCGGGTTCGGCGCTGGTGCGCGGGGGCGTCCGCGGACCGGCCGCGCCGCCGTCCCCGTCGCCGGGGTGGCCGTCGGCGAGGTGACCGGCTCCGTGGTGGCCGTCGGCGTGGTGGTGGGCGGGCCCGGGGGCGCCGCTGTTCAGCGCGCCGGCGCCGGAGGCGGCGGTCTGCCACGCGACGGCCGGTTCGACGACGTGGCGCGGCGCGGCCAGCCGCGCGCGGACCGCCTCGACGAGCGCGTCGCGGACACCCGCGACGGCGGCCTCCTGCTCCACCTGCGGCGCGGCCACCACGGTGGGAACGGCCGGTTCGTAGTCCTTGACGTCGCGGACACCGCCCTCCCGGATCGACAGCGCGCGGCCGGGCGGGACACGGTGGACCCCCTGGTAGGGCGTGCCGTCGCCGAGCGCCTCCATGGACTCGGGGCAGGCGAGCATCGTCGCCAGCTGGACGACGTCCAGCTGGGCCTCGGTGAGGTCGGCCAGCGGGAGGGCCGCGGTGGCGAACGCGGTGCCGCCGTCCCAGTCGGCGTGGAAGACGGGCCGCAGACCGGCGAGGTCGGAGGGGATGACGGTGCGACGGCCGAAGCGGGCGACCGGCGTGTAGCTGCCGGGGAAGGTGGTGAGTTGACGCAGCGCGCCGGCGCGGGCGGAGATCAGCGCGGAGCGCAGCTGGACGTCGTCGGCGCCGCAGTAGCCGAAGACGGCGAGCTGGGTGTCGCCGTCGGCGTGGATCAGCCGGATCTCGTCCGGCCGCCAGTCGCCCACGGCCCAGAGCGGGTCGGGGCCCTCCCACAACGGCTGGGCGCCGAGGGGCTGTACGTCACGGGCAGCGCTGATGGATGCCCCGCACCACCCGACGAGCCACCGCATGCCGCCTCCCCCACCAAGGACCGGTCCCGCCACCGCGGGCTCTCATCGGGTGCGTCCTGGCCCGCGGGCGCGGTCCGCTTCGGACACAGTGAGGCCATGCTGCCATGGGACCGGGAGGAACGGTGCAGGGTGGGGTGGACGTTCACCGGGCAGGGCGCATCACCCCGTGGCGGGTTACGTCCCCGGAAACCGACGGTTTCCGGCCAAAGTTGGCCGGAGATCGCCCCATAGCGGGATCATTCGCGGGCACAGGACTGATGTGACCCGGGAGACGCTGGTCGCCTCCCGGGTCACGACCGCCGCCCGCGGGGATGTGAGGCGGCGGCCTCCCCCGGCCCGCCGGGTTCCAGAGCGCAGCGGACCGACCCACGCAGCCACCATGCAAGACCTCGGGCCTCGACCTGCACAGAGCGCACAGACAGGCGCACAGCCACATGCCGGGAGCGCGGTTGACCCCCGGGAGCGCCCGCCACCGGCGCGCACGGGCGCGCCCACGACCCCGCCGCGGCATGCCGGGGACCGCTGGGACCGCTGGGGCGCACGGGCCGAACCCGCACCGTAGAAGTCAAGCCATCCGTGGCCAGGACCCTTAACGGTCAGAACGCACCGAACTACGCTGGGTTGGCGTAAGCGCGGAAAGCCCTGTGCTGGTCGCGGGGTTGCCGTCGGTGTGTGTTCAGGGGTGCGCATGTCCAGGCAGTCACGCGGACCGAACGAGAAGCTCGGAACAGTCCTTGTTCTCGCCGGAATGAGCAATGCGGGACTGGCGCGCCGGGTCAACGACCTGGGCGCACAACGTGGCCTGACGCTGCGTTACGACAAGACGTCGGTCGCGCGGTGGGTCACCAAGGGGATGGTGCCGCAGGGGTCGGCGCCCCATCTCATCGCCGCCGCCATCAGCAGCAAGCTCGGCCGGCCGGTGCCGCTGCACGAGATCGGCCTGGCCGACACCGACCCGACCCCCGAGGTCGGGCTCGGCTTCCCGCGCCATGTGCCCGAGGCGGTGCGGGGCGCGACCGAGCTGTACCAGTTGGACGCCGGCCCCGGGCGGGCCGTGTGGCAGTCGCTGGCCGGCTCCTTCTCCGTCAGCGCCTACGCCACTCCGGCGGCCCGCTGGCTGATAACCCCGGCCGACGCGTCGGTGGCCCGGGACACCGGGGCGCGCGACACCGGGGCGGGCTCCCCGCCGGGAGCCGGTGCGCCCGGCGCGGGCCCACAGCACGGCGGCACCGGACCGAACGGCACAGCGCCGCACCCGGGCGGCGGCCACCCGCGCAGTCCCGCCGACCGGACGGCCCACGACGCACCGGGCCGCGACGCACCGGGCCGCGACGGCGGTGCGGCCCACGACGCCGCGTCCGGCCGGGAGAACGACACGGCACACGACGGCGCCGGCCACGAGGGCGGCCCGGCCCGCGACCGGGACGGCGCGGTCGGACGGGTCGGCCACTCCGACGTCTCCAAACTCCGCGAGGCAGCCGACGAGGCACGCCGCTGGGACTCCAAGTACGGCGGCGGCGACTGGCGTTCGGCCATGGTCCCGGAGTGTCTGCGCTCCGACGCCGCGCCGCTGCTGCTGGGCAGCTACAGCGACGAGGTCGGCCGTTCCCTCTTTCGGGCGACCAGCGAACTCACCCGCCTGGCCGGATGGATGGCGTTCGACACCGGACAGCAGGAGGCCGCCCAGCGCTACTACATCCAGGCGCTGCGCCTGGCGCGCGCCGCCGCCGACGTCCCGCTCGGCGGGTACGTCCTGGCGTCGATGTCGTTGCAGGCCACCTACCGGGGCTTCGCCGAGGAGGGCGTCGACCTCGCCCAGGCCGCGCTGGAACGCAACCGCTCACTGGCTACCGCCCGCACCATGAGCTTCTTCCGGCTGGTCGAGGCACGAGCCCTGGCCAAGGCCAACGACAAGCAGGCGTGCGCGGTGGCGCTCGCCGCCGCCGAGAGCTGGCTGGAGCGTTCCCGCGAGGGCGACGCCGACCCGGGCTGGCTCGACTTCTACGCCTACGACCGGCTCGCCGCCGACGCGGCCGAGTGCTACACCGACCTCAAGGCGCCCGGACAGGCCCGCCGCTTCACCGAGGAGTCGCTCTCCGACCCGACCGAGAACTTCGCGCGCTCCCACGGGCTGCGGCTCGTCGTCGCCGCCGTGGCGGAGCTGGAGTCCGGCAACCTGGACGCCGCGTGCGCCGTCGGCACCCGCGCCATCGAGATGGCCGCCCGGATCTCCTCCACCCGCGCCAACGACTACGTGCGCGACCTGCTCCACCGGCTGGAGCCGTACGAGAACGAGCCCGTCGTCAAAGAGCTCCTGGAGGCCGCTCGCCCGCTCCTCGCTGCTCCGGCATGATGTCGCACATGACACCGGCACCCCTCGACTGCGACGTGCTGGTGGCCGGTGGCGGGATCGTGGGGCTCGCCACAGCGCACGCGCTGCGCGCCGCGCGACCGGAGCTGGCCGTCACCGTCCTGGAGAAGGAGGACGGCCCCGGGCGCCACCAGACCGGCCACAACAGCGGGGTCGTCCACAGCGGCGTGTACTACCGCCCCGGCTCGCTCAAGGCACGGTTCGCGGTGCGGGGCGGCGAGGAGATGCTGGCGTACTGCGCCGAGCACGGGATCGCCCACGCCAGGACGGGCAAGGTCATCGTGGCGACGTCCCCCGACGAACTGCCCCGCCTGCGCGACCTGGCGCGGCGCGGGCGCGCGGGCGGCGTGCCGGTGCGGGAGCTGGGGCCCGGACAGCTCGCCGAGTACGAGCCGGAGGTCCGCGGCCTCGCGGCGCTGCACGTCGCGTCCACCGGCACGTGCGACTTCGGGGCCGTCGCGGCACACCTGGCCGCCCAGTGCGACGTGCGGTACGGCGCGCGGATCACCGCGATCGACCGCCGCCCCGGCCGAGGCGTGGCCATCGGTACCGAGGCCGGGCATGTGCTGCGGGCACGGGCACTGGTCAACTGTGCCGGCCTGCACAGCGACCGGCTGGCGCGACTGGCGGGCGACGACCCCGGACTGCGCATCGTGCCGTTCCGCGGCGAGTACCACGCGCTGGCGCCCCGGGCCGCACGGCTGGTGCGCGGTCTGGTCTACCCGGTGCCCGACCCGGCGTTCCCGTTCCTCGGTGTCCATCTGACGCGCGCCCCGGACGGGAGCGTGCACGCCGGGCCCAACGCCGTCCCGGCGGCCTCGCGGGAGGGCTACCGGCGCACCACGCTGAGCGTGGGGGACATCGCCGAGACCGTGCGGTACCCCGGCACCCGGCGGCTCGCCGCACACCACTGGCGCACCGGCACCGTCGAGCTCCGGCGCTCACTCTCCCGGCACGCCTTCGCCGCCGCGGTACGGCGCCTGCTGCCCGCGATCACCGCCGAGGACCTGCTGCCCGCTCCGGCCGGGGTCCGCGCCCAGGCCGTGCTGCCGGACGGGACGCTGGCGGACGACTTCCGGTTCGCGGAGGGGCCGCACACCGTCCATGTGCTGAACGCGCCGTCGCCGGCGGCGACGGCGGCCTTCCCGATCGGCCGCGAGATCGCGGCGCGGGTGCTGGGGCGACTGGCGGGCGGCTGACGGTGCGGCTGACGCCTGCGGGGGCGCCTGCGGAGGCGGGCGAAGGGGCGCGGGCGACGCGACGGGCTCGGCGACCGTAAAATCGAGCCACTATGCCGCAGCAGCCCACCCCATCCCCCGCCGCGTCCGAACCCACGAGCACGCCCGCGTCGGCGGCCGAGCCGGCCGGTACCCCGGCCTCCGCGGCCGAGCCGGCCGTCGGGGGCATGTTCCCACCGGGCACCGGACCGCTGACGAATCCGGCACCCGCGCACGCCCGGTCCATCCGCAGCTTCGTCCCCCGCCGCAGCCGGGTCACCGAGGCCCAGCGCCAGGCACTGGTACGCCTGTGGTCACGGTGGGGCCTGGAGATCGACGCCGAGACACCGGTCAACCTCGGGACACTGTTCGACGAACGACCGGTCGTGCTGGAGATCGGCTTCGGCATGGGGGAGGCGACCGTCGAGATGGCGGCGGCCGACCCGGACACCGGCATCCTCGCCGTGGACGTGCACACCCCCGGTCAGGGCAACCTGCTGCGCCTCTCCGAACTGCGCGGCCTGGACAACGTCCGGGTCGCCAACGGGGACGCCAACCACCTGCTGGAGAACATGCTCAGCGGCCGCGTGCTGGCCGGCGTCCGGGTGTACTTCCCCGACCCGTGGCCCAAGAAGCGGCACCAGAAGCGCCGGATCATCCAGCCCGACTTCGTCGAGCTGTGCGCCTCCCGCATGGCGCCGGGAGCGGTGCTGCACTGCGCGACGGACTGGGAACCGTACGCGGAGCACATGCTGGAGGTGCTGTCCGCCAGCCCCTCCTTCGAGAACACCGCCCCCGGCTACGCCCCCCGCCCGGAGTTCCGGCCGCTCACCCGGTTCGAGCAGCAGGGGCTGAACAAGGGCCACGTCGTCAACGACCTGCTGTTCCGCCGCCTGCCCTGACGCGGGGGCGCGTCACGCCCGCGTCAGGCCGATGTCCGACGCGGGCGGCCCGGAGTCGCGCGTTCGGTCCGGTCAGGCCGCGAGCCGCTGCCGCAGCGCGCGCCCACGACCGGCCGCCTCGGCGGCCTCGGCCGTCCTGCCCGCCGCCTCCAGCACCACGCCGCGCAGCTCCCACGCCTCCGCGCTGCGGCTGCGCAGCGCCACCGTGGAGTCGGCGACGCGGCGTGCCAGCCGCTGCTCACCGGCCGCCAGCGCACAACCGCCGACGGCCAGCAGCGCGGCGAACACCGCGTCCTCGTCGGGCCGCAGCTCGGTGTGCTCCACGATCAGCGCGCCTATCGCCGCCACGAGCGGGGCGTCCGCCGACGGCGGCCGCGTGCCGTCCCCCGCCAGATGCCGCGCACATTCCCGTACACAGGCCGTGTACAGGTCCTCGGCCCGGGCGACACTTCCGGCCCGGAGTCCCACCAGCCCTGTCCAGTGCTTCGTCATGCCCGTGACTGTGCCCACATCGGGCACCGTCGCCGTGACCTCCAGGCACCCACCAGATGAACAAACCGAACGTCCCGGCAGTTCCTCCTGCCACCAGGCGGAGGGAAGACAGCTCCCCGCTGAGGCCCCCTGTCGAGTTGAGCAACCCGCGTGATGGAAAGTATGACTAAACTGCCGCAACGGTTCCCGGGGGTCAGTCCGGGGCTCTGACTGTTCACACAGAACTGGAGACACCTCTTGGATGCTGGTCATGCGGGATCCCTATTCGGCTGGCGCAAAGAAAAGAATGGAGGCCACGCAATACCCAACTGCGCCGATCGAGACAACGACCAGTCAATAAAGATCAGCGTTGCGATACTTTCTCACTTCAATATTCCAGCTAACCAAACAGGCCCCAGTAACGCTGGAATCTCCCTCGAGCATCACGTACGCGAGGGCCTCGCGAAGCACCTCAACACCATCGCTCCCGCGACGCCATGGCTCGTCGAGCGAGGACGCAAGATTGAAGATTTCCGCCAGTATCATCACCTGAAGACAGTCGACGAACTAGTCAAAAAGAGTCCTGCTCTTCGAATTGCCATTGGCGTCGACTACCGCGTCAAGCCCGACGTAACAGTGGCAATACCAAGCCAGACCCCAACTGAACCTTATTTCCTTCACGCTGCAATCTCGTGCAAGTGGACTATCAGATCTGACCGAGTGCAGAACGTGCGCCATGAGTTCAACCAGATGACGAGGCAGCGCCGGGGCCGCCAGCCTCATCTCGTCGCAGTAACTGCTGAGCCTCTACCTAGCCGCCTCGTTGCCATAGCACGGGGAACTGGAGAGGTTGACGCCGTGTATCACGTCGCATTCGAGGCCATGAAGTCCGCAGTGGAATCCGAGGGCAACAACGACCAGAAAAACGCATGGTCTGAATGTGTCGAACAGGGGCGTGTATTGCCGTACGAAGAACTGCCAGAAACCCTTACGCGATGGTGAAACCACCTGCCGTCGCGTCCGAGACGACTACACCGGTTGACTCGTGGGCTTCATCATCCGCTCGCCGGAGAAATATGCAGGCAATTCGGAGCAGGGACACCAAGCCTGAGCTTCAACTTCGGAAGCTCGTTCATGCAAGAGGACTCCGCTACCGCGTCAACGCACGGCCAATCCTGGAAATGCGCAGAACGGCAGACATTGTCTTCCGCCCGACTAAAGTGGCGGTATTCGTTGACGGTTGCTACTGGCACGGATGCCCGGATCACTATGTCGCACCCCGGACTAATGCAAGCTACTGGTCCGCGAAGGTCGCTCGCAATGTCACACGCGACCAGGACACCAACCGGCGCCTAGTGGAAGACGGATGGATCGTTCTTAGGTTCTGGGAACATGAGCCGCCCGAAACCTGCGCGAAAAAGGTGGCCGGGGTGGTCCATGAGCGCCGTCAGAGATGATCCCGCCTCGCCGCCTCCCGGTAAAGCGACGAGACCGCCGACTCCAGAAACCAGATATCAGCTAATACGGCTCCGGTGCCGCGAGAACGCCTCATGTCGCGTGTGGTCTTCCTGGCCCGTGAAGGCCATGAAATTACCAAGGCGATAGGCTGGCCCACCAGAAGACCGCTCTACTTCGGTCACGTCAAAATCACGTCGAAGGTGACTCAGCCTCAGCTCGACCTCTGACTGCTCCATGACTACGCCGCTCTTGGCAACCTTCGCAACAATCTGCTCTAGGCCGATCGGCCGCGTACTGGCACGCAGTACCACGTAAACCGGATCGTGCGCCTTGTCGACCATGTGGCGAGATAGTCTCGGCTCTCCCTTCTTAAGCAAGGCATCCCTGATCGCTTCACCAATCGCCTTAGCCACTGGCGGCGGAAATGCATTCCCAATCTGACGGTAGACAGATGTCTTACGTCCTTCGAATTTCCAATCCGAGAATTCTGGCCCGTGCCAGCCCTGCAGCCTGGCCACCATCGCTGTTGTTAGCTTTGGCCCTGGCGCTCCGCCTCTTTCCCAACCGGCGGCTGGCGCTTCATCAGCTACGCCCATCGCATCGACACCGAGCTCAGCCCAGGCACGCTTGGCCCGCGTAGGGCCTAGATCTGCACCGCCATGCTTCTTTGAACCACCGACAATCGTTGGTGCAATCTGATTGGCGCCACGGACCCACGCAGCAACTTTCTCTTCTTCCCAGCCGTTAGCCCCCATTAGGTCCGAAAGAACCTCACCTACGCTGGGCGCACCACTCTGCTTCTCTGGCCAGACGAAGTAGGGTTCAAACTCCCTCTGCAACGCTACTAGAACGAAGCGCGGACGTAGCTGCGCAACACCAAAATCAGATGCATGCAAAAGTTTCCATTGCGCCACATAACCAGAACTGTCAAGATCGTCGAGGACAGCTTGCCGATAACCCGCAAATCGATTGGCACTAAGCCCTCGGACATTCTCAAGCAATAGGGCTCGCGGTTTCATGATCTTGCACTGCTGCACCGCCCACGCAAAGAGATCTCGCTCATCGCCAGTACCAAGCTGCTTTCCCGCAATACTGAACGGAGGACACGGAACCCCGCCGGCCAGCAAGTGGATCCCGCGGTACTCCTCTGGCTGCCAGAGTTCCCGGTCAGCCACGTCTCCGACTCGCACTAGGTCATCGTGTGGGTCTTCGCCGTCTTCTTTGAGGACTCTCCGCAAGTTGTTCCGCAACGTCTCAGCTGCTCGATAGTCGAGCTCAACAGCCAGTCGGTGCGTGAATCCCGCCCGGTGGAGACCGAGCGACTGGCCACCAGCGCCGGAGCAGATCTCAACGACTTCCAGTCGGTCTCCGCGATCTACTGCCGACATCTGATGTCCTTCCAATTGCAGACCACAGCGATACCAGGCCAGCTGCGTCCCGTCGTCAACTATCGTGCCAGCTATGTGACCACGCGACATCGGGCGGTTGGCGGCTGTGACACCGCAGAGGTGCGCGCTGAGCTGGACTGCTGGAGTCTAGCCCGCCCCCGTAGTGGTGCTCTTCAGGTACTCCCCTGGTCGCCCACCTCAGCGAGCGCATCAGACACAGCGTCACGCGCCTCGGCTGGAAGCCGCCGGTAGGCGCTCCATGCAAGCTCCAACGGCGTCGAACCGCGGCGTCCCTGCTCGATCCAGCGAAGCAATCTCTGTCGGTCGCCATGGTGGAGGGCGATGATCTGGGTCACGACCTCGTCCGTACGAGCCGGACCGCTACCCCCTCCGGAACGGCAACGTTTGCATTCAGTAACGAGAGTGAGCGCTTCGCTGCCATCAGGAAGAACGGTCTTACGCCGGGTGACTGAGAGCACGGCCGTCTGGTTCGAGTCTTCGGGGTACTGCTCGCCTCCCGAGATACCACAGGCAGTGCACATGTAGTGGTCCCGAGCCAGGACCTCCTGCTTGTCCTTGCTTGATACAGCCTTCTGCGGTGAAGCCGCACGCCGGGACGTGGGGTCCCAGACAGGCACTCCCTGACTGACAAAGCGCTGGTCCTCCGCCGTTAGCGAGGCATCCTCCCGGTTCGTAAGGATGACCCAGCCGTAGTCACGCAGGTCTCGTGCGCGACGGTCCGCCTGCGCCTTGTCCGGGAACGCCCGACGCAGCTGTTCCTTGGTGAAGGTGTTGCCCTCTCCGACCTCCTGGACAAGCCAGAGAGCGCAGCGGACCATCGTGCCAGCGGTCAAGTCTGCGCCGTTCCACGCAGGCAGTGTCACAGGGCCTCCAGTTCTCGCGATGCTTACAGAGCTTATTCTCTGCTAGCAACCCCCGCGCTGTCAGGGACTCCTGTCATGATGTTGGGGTTGTTCGGTCGTCCGTTGCTGAAGGAGCATGCCCATGACCGTGAAGCTCGGCGTACCACCTGAGGGCGACACGATCCGCACGCTGGTTGAGGAACGGCTGTCGCAGGCGATCGCGGACAATGGCGCCAAGGTCACACTTGAGTGGCGTGGCGAGCAGAAGCATCTGCACGTGATCTCCATGCCCGTCGACATGCTGTACTACAATCCGGACACTCACAGGGTCCGGGCACAGCGCACGCTTGACCCTGAGCGCGACTCCGTACTACAGGAAGAACCGTGGTCAGAGCCAGCCCAGGACTACCTGTGCCACCTTCTGAGTCGTCGCCCGTCCAACCCAGATCAAACGGACCCTGACTACAACGCGCTCATGGATGAGCTCGATGATTTCGGCCAGAAGGAACCCGGCATCATCACACCCGAGGGCATCCTGGTCGATGGGAACACACGGTGTGCGGCCCTGCGCGAACTGGGAATCAAAGACATCCGTGTGGGCGTGCTGCCGCTAGATACGTCGCAGCGCGATATCAGCAACGTCGAACTCGCCTTGCAGCTTCGGCGAGACAAGCGGCGAGAATATTCATACGTCAACCGACTGATCGCCATTGACGAAGAGCTATCTGGCGGTCGGCGCGAAGAGGACGTCGCAAGAGATTTCAACATCAAGATCACTACACTGCGGCGCGACCGCTGGGTTTTCGGCCTTATCCAAGAAGCGATTAGACGCAGCACGACAGACGACGGTTCTGCGTTGCGGCTCGTAGACTTCGAAGACCACCAAGAGAAACTCCGAGAACTGCACCGGGACTTCACGACAGCAGCCAAGTCAGACCCTGATGCGGCAGAACAGCTCAAGGAGACACGGCTCAGCATGGTGGTGCTGAACTTTCCCAAGACATCGGTTCGCCTTGCTGAGGCCGATTTCCACACTCGGTACCTTGCGAGTCGCTTGCCCCCTGGTCTCCTTCCAGCAACAGAAGCAGCTTCAGATGTCTGCATCCCAGGTCTACCAGGAATCAAGGTGACCGATGGGTCTCCAGCGGTCAAATCCAGCCGAACACTGACCGATACGCTCCTCAAGGCCAGGGCGGATGCTCAGTCTGGAAAAGGAGCTAAGCGAGAATCCAATAACCTGCTCGATTCTGCTCGAAAGACATTCGACACCGCAGCGAAACTCGCCGGCCAGAATGCTCAGCTCAAGAAATATCAGGCCGCCGCATCTGAGCGGGTGACAGATGCCGCCGACTACATCAACCAGTGTGCGTCGGAGTTCGCCGAAGCCAGGGCCAAGCGCGCATTGGACGAGGACGCGTTCGATGACGCGCTCATAATCCTCAAGAACAGCTTGGCTAAACTCGCGAGACAGGCAGGCCGATCCATCAACTCGCCGGGGGCCGGTGTTGCATGGCTCCTCGAAGCGACGAGGGAGCGTTGATGCCGAATGCCAGCTTGACAATTGGATTTGGAGATGGCGTAGCGAGGGCACGCCTGCGCGTGACCACTCCGTTCGAGCCGGATCTCCGCTGCCTGGCTCTGCGATTTCAAAGCAGCGTTCAGCGAACACCTGGCTCGCTGGACGTCGACATTGATGAGCTTCTAGCCAATCTCGTGGCATTGAGCACCTGGCCGCAGCCAGAAACGGTCGTCTGGGATCCCCAGCTCGCTGCCCTTGCGAGTGACTCCATGCGCGACGCACAGACAGTCGCCAAACGTCTGCAGGCAGAGTCGGCAGCCCACGACGAGCTGTCCACCGAAGACATCGATGCACTTCTCGGCGAGGGATGGATTGCTCCCCTCACCTCATTTCAGCGCAGGGACATCGCAAGCTTGGCATCGCTGCGTCACGGCGCCAACTTTTCCGTGCCCGGGGCCGGTAAGACCCGGGTCGGTCTCGCCGTTTTCCAGATCCTGCGCCGAACCCAGGGCGTAGAGCGGCTCCTCGTCGTCGGCCCGAAGTCCTGCTACGAGGCATGGCAAAACGAGAACCAGGCGTGCCTGGAAGAGCCGCTCAAGATGGATATCTTCTCCCGCACGGCGTCCCCTGCGGCAGACTCGCTTCTGGTGAATTACGAGCGCCTGAGTCCCGCTCTCAACACGCTCGGAGAATGGCTGTCGGCACGCCCGGCGATGCTACTCCTTGACGAAGCTCACAGGATGAAGCTGGGTGCTAGTGGCACCTACGGTGCTGCCTGCCTGGCGCTGGGTCCACGAGGGCGCCACCGTATGATCCTCACGGGAACTCCTGCGCCGAATGGCTCGAAGGATCTAGAGAATCTGTTTGGCTTTGTCTGGCCTGGCAATGGCCGACAGAAAGTAGTCCAAGCAGTTGGTGGCGGAGATCTCGCGCAGGCAAGTCGGGCTCTCAGACCGCTCTTCACGCGGACAACCAAGGCAGAGCTTGCTCTACCGCCAGTAACCACCACCGTGCGAACCGTCGCCCTTCCGTCGCTGCATCGCGAGGTATACGAGGCACTCCTCGGTCGCTTTTCAGCTAGGGCAACAGGCGCCGAAGGCGATTTCGTCGCTCTCGGAAAGATCATCGTGTACATGCTGATGGCCGCCACCACTCCCGCGCTGCTGGCCGTAGGCACCACCCGGCACGAGCCACTGGCCTACCAGGTACCTCCCATGCCGGTCCCTGCAGGAACACCACTGTTCGACCTAATGCAAGACTTGCCAAGCTATGAGGTCGCCCCAAAGTACCGCGAAGTACTGGCAATCGTCGCCGAGAATGCCGCTAGAGGGCGAAAGACATTGATTTGGTCGACTTTCGTCAGAAGCTTGAATACGCTTGAGCAGCTACTCAGCGAATTCTCCCCCGCCAAAGTTCACGGCGGCACGGAAGATCGTGACATGCAGCTCGCCCGATTTCGGAACGACCCGGCTTGCATGGCCTTGTTGTCCAACCCCGCCACCTTGGGCGAAGGCATCAGCCTCCATCATTACTGCCACGACGCCGTTTACGTCGATCGAGACTTCGCTGCCGGGCGGTTCCTGCAAAGCCTTGACCGCATCCACCGGCTCGGCCTGCCACACGATGTGACCACGAAGGTCACGGTTCTCGCTTCCGCAGGAACCATTGATGAAGTCGTAGCTGACCGTCTCAGCACCAAGGTTAGATTTATGGGAAGTATTCTCGACGATCCAGCGGTCCAGCAGCTCGCGGATCTTGACGAAGAGCCTTCCATCGGCGGGGGCGTAGACGAACAAGACATCCGTTCATTGATTGGGCATTTCCGTGCCTATACCTCCTAGCCCCGTTCTACAGGCCGCTGTCCGATGGCTTGAGCGACTGCCATCTAGCGGAACCAGGCGTACGCGGGCGCTGTTCACCACACACTCAGACTTCAGCGACCTCACACCCACCCAATATGACGCTGCGTATGCGTGGCTCAGAGAAGCGGGGCTTCTAGGCGACGGACAGTTCACGGACCGTGCCCAGTGCCGTGTATTCGATTCGGCACTCGCTCTCAGCGGCCTGCCCTGGCTCGCGGACGCGGATCGCCTCATCCGAGGGCCCGAAGAACTACCCGTGGATGCCGCCCGCGCCGCTGGAGCCCTGGGCATCAGCGAGGCGGATGCCTACGCACGCATCAGATCAACCTGGGGCAAAGTTGATAGTGCCCAACGCGCCCGCATTGGGTTTGCGGGAGAGGCGTCGCTCGTACGTCTATTGCAAGAATCGGGTGAACCCGGAGCCGTAGTGACCCATGTCGCCGCGTGGTCTGACGGCTACGGGTACGACGTGGCCTTCAGCTCGCCCCACGTCCCGACTGCCCATCTCGAAGTCAAAGCAACGACCCGCCCCACTCACTCAGGGTCTTTGAGAAGTCTCGAGGTGGGCGGTTCGCCTGCTGAGCACTACATGTGACGGGTTGTCGGCTTTTGCAGG